>JAJZNX010000096.1 GCA_021852275.1 Planctomycetota bacterium
TGCCCTCCTGCACGTCCACCTGGTAATCCACAAAGGCCCCACCGTTGGAATCACCCCGCCAGACTTTAAATACTCGCGTACTCATTTCTTTTCCTTGGCTTTCTTGTCATCCACCAGCGGCTGAAGTTCCGCAGTTTTTACTACCGGACACGCTTCCACCTTTATCTGCCCCCCATCCCTGGTTACCAGTAGATTGTGTTCGCCCCAGTAATCATCATATTTGGGAAAATCAAGGCGACTGTGAGCACCGCGGCTTTCCTGGCGGCGCAGCGCTGCACGCGTAATGGCCTCGGCACAAATGAGCATATTGTGTAAATCCCGGCACAAATGCCAGCCGGGATTAAACATCCGCTGCCCCTCTATTACTCCCACATTCTGGGCCCGTTGCTTGAATTCTTCAAGTTTGGCAATGGCAGCGGTCAAATCCTTTTCTTCACGGAAAATGCCCACCAGCCTTTGCATGGTATTTTGCAAATCCAGGTGCAGTTTATAGGGATCTTCTGCACCCGCACGACCAAAGAAACCCGTCATTTCACCCGCCGCGCTCTCCACCTCTGCGACATCCACCTTCGGCGCCAATGCCGTTTTCGCATATTCAGCCGCTCCCAGTCCGGCCCGTCGGCCAAAAACCACCAGATCAGACAGCGAATTTCCTCCCAGCCGGTTGGCACCGTTCATTCCTCCGGTACATTCCCCGGCTGCAAACAAACCCGGAACCCGTGTGGCCCCGGTTTCTGCGGCAACCTTCAGCCCACCCATGGCATAATGACACGTGGGACCTACTTCCATAGGCTCCCGCGTAATATCCACATCGGCCAGTTCTTTGAACTGATGATACATGCTCGGTAATTTCTTTTTCACGTATTCAGCACCGCGATGCGAAATATCCAGAAAACATCCGCCGTGCGGCGATCCCCGTCCTTCCTTCACTTCGGTATAAATCGCCCGCGCCACCACATCCCGAGTCGAAAGTTCCATCCGCTTGGGATCATATTTTTCCATGAATCGCTCTCCCTTGTTGTTGCGCAGTATTCCGCCCTCCCCGCGCACCGCTTCCGTTACCAGCAATCCCTGTACGCCCGGCGGCCAGACCATGCCCGTGGGATGAAACTGCACAAACTCCATATCCAGAAGTTCCGCCCCTGCTTCAAACCCCAATGCGTGTCCGTCACCGGTGCCTTCCCACGAATTCGAGGTAATTTTATAACACCGCCCCAGGCCGCCTGTGGCCAACACAACGGCTTTGGCCTTGAATACCACAAACCTTCCCGTTTCCCTCCAATACCCAAAGGCCCCACACACCCGATCGCCGTCCTTCAGCAGCCGGGTAATGGTGCATTCCATATACACATCAATTCCCTGATGAATGCCTTTATCCTGCAGGGTGCGAATCAGTTCCAATCCGGTGCGATCACCCACGTGGGCCAGGCGCTTATACGTATGTCCGCCAAAGGCCCGCTGTAAAATTTTACCCTCCGGCGTGCGGTCAAATACCGCACCCCAGCGTTCCAGTTCACGCACACGCTCCGGAGCTTCCCGCGCATGAAGTTCCGCCATGCGCCAATTATTGAGATACTTGCCGCCAAAAATCGTATCCTGAAAATGCGTTTGCCAACCGTCCTGCGAATCCACGTTGGCCAACGCTGCGGCAATTCCGCCTTCGGCCATCACGGTGTGCGCCTTGCCTAAAAGTGATTTACAGATCAGTGCCGTCTTGAGACCAGAGGCGGAACATTCAATAGCCGCCCGCAACCCCGCGCCGCCGGCACCAATAATGATTACATCATGTTCGTGTGTTTCGTATTTATCGTTCACTTGATTATAAATAACCTCACATCAGGCAGCGTTCCCATGGCACACAGGCGAATGTACAAATCGGTCAGCCCCACTGAAAACAGGCTTACCCAGGCCCATTCCGCGTGCCGTAAATTCAGAATTGATACCTTGCCCCAGATTTTATAACGGGCCCGGGCCGTCCGCGAACAACTGAAACAATCCAGCTTTCCGCCCACCAGATGCCGCAGCGAATTACAACCGAAGCTGAATCCGGAAAGCGCTATGACATTGATCAACATCACCAGCGACCCCACACCCACCCCGAAATGCAGGTGTCCCGCCGCACTCCGGAAAAAAAATGCCCGTACCGCGTCATACCACAAAAACAACAGCACAATCGTTGCAAGGTAAAAAAAGTAACGGTGTATATTCTGTAAAATAAAAGGAAATTTACGCTCGCCATGATAGTGCCGGTGCTTCGGCTCACCCACCGCACATGCCGCCGGATCCGCAAAAAACGCCCGGTAATAAGTTTTGCGGTAATAATAGCATGTCGCCCGAAAACCCAGCGGTATCCACAAAATCAAAAAAGCAAATGAAAACGGCAGATGCAACCCAAACCACAACTGCACCTGCGGTGAATAAAAGGGCGAAAGGTAATACGCCCCGTGACCGGTGAAAAGAAAATTATCGCCCTGCCAGGCCGCCCAGGTGGAATAAATGCCAAACGCGGACAACCCGATAAACACCAGCAGCGGCTTGACCCACCAGTTATCCCGCCGCTGCGTTACGCCAAAACCCTTGTGTTCAAGAATGGAAACGCTTTCCGCCATGATGGATTCCTGTATTGTGCCGCTGTTTCGGCCCGCCACAACTGTTTGAATGATGAAGGCATTATCAAATGAACGCCCACCATTTTTTGCCGACAGGGGATTCTAGCAATCATGGGAAAATGCGTCAATTGCGCCTGGCCTTATAGATCACGCGTGGCAATACCCGGCCCCCATAGGCTCCAGCGAACCGGACTTCCCATGCGGCAGTCGATCAGACCCAGGCGTGCTGGCGATATTGCACCACCTGCACATCTGGCAGAGCGTACGTGGGAGCTTCGCAAAATCACGGTTCGGCGTTTTCGCTAAACGCCAGCACCTCCCGATTTGGTTGAGAGCTTTTAGACCCCGAGCGTACGACCGGACATCCACTGACCGATCAGCAACTGCGATCGCTGAGCCTGCGGCGGTCGTACCTGTTGCCCTAAAAACATATTGGCTGCCTCCACACCCAACGAAAATCGATCAAATTCAACGCGGCTAAGATCTGGAAATGTGAACTGGCCGTCTGCTTCACTGTCGCAGCTCACCAGTCGATAATCGCGGCCCACGATATACCCGGCCAAAGTCGCGGCATTCACAAAAGCCTGCGCCATCAGCGAGTTGTATGCAATGACTCCCCGATGAACATTAAGCCGGGTAAAGACGAAATGAGGCAGATCCGATATCGTAGCAAGCTCGTGAACCTCCATTTTCACCCCGGTTGCCTGGGCCACTCGCCGGGCACCTTCTAAACGCTGAGCAAGACTGTAATGACTATGTGGCGACAACGGATAACCGATCCAGATTATTTCATCACACCCAACATCCACCAGTGCCTGGGCCGCCATCCGTCCTGCCAACAGTTCATCGCGTCGCAGGCAATTGGTCGGATGCCAGATATTGCTTTCCACCCATATTGCGTTCTCATAAAAGGTTTTAACGCGGGCTATCACATCTGGCGGCATCGTGGAAATGACAATCAAACCATCAATCAGGCGTTCTCGGAAAATTCGTGGTTCTTGTTCACCTTGTGCCGCGATATCGCCAACCCGAATCAGCGTTGTCAGGTAACCATGCGATTGCAAACACTCATTAATGCCTAAAATTATTTCATAAGCCGCCAGGAAATGAAATCTGCTCGTCGCCGTATTGCGAATCAAAATTCCGACCGCAGAACTTTTCTGCTGTACCATGGCGCGTGCCGCACCGCTGGGACGGAAGTTAAGCCGCCGGGCAATGGCGTTCACCTGAGCCGTATTACGAATCACATCGGAGCGAGAATGTTTGCGCTTGCCGTTAAGTATTTTGGAGACCGTGCCGATGGAAAGGCCCGCTTCTTTCGCAATGTCACGGATCGTTGCCATACCTACCGTTTGCCAAAACCCAATTTTTCACATCAACACGAAGTGTATCCTCCAAGGGCGGACCAAGTCAAACCTCGGTCGGGGTGTATTCGGCAGACTTCTGGATTGCCCGCACAGTCGTCTTGATTGACTTCCCGGTGCGTTAAGATACACTATCAAAAATGATGATAGGAAAATGTTTTTCCTTAGCTTTCAAACGTCCGATATTGATGATACTGGAGGCTGGAGGCATAAATGTCAGCGCTTCGACTCGGGGTTATTGGCTGCGGGTTCATTGGACACCAACACCTGCGTGCGGCTCGGCGTCTGGATCAAGTTGCACTTTCAGCCGTCGTAGATGCGGATGCGCTTCGGGCGAAAACCACAGCCGACGAATTCAATGTGCCAACCAGCAGTTCGCAGGCTGCGACCATCATAAATGACGACAATATAGATGCCATCGTATTGGCAATCCCTACCGCCGGCCGAGCCGCATTAGCCATGGCCGCTCTCAATGCCGGCAAACATGTCCTGCTGGAAAAACCTGTGGCCATGAATGCCGCGGAAGTTAGTTCCATGCTCGCTGCCCAGGGAAACTTAACATGTGCGTGCGCCTCAGCTCGCTACCGTTTCACCAATGCCGCTGAAAAAGCCACCCGGTTTCTCGCCAGTGGAGCTTTGGGAGACCTGAGAATGTTGCGCTGCCGGGCAGTCCAGGGGGTTGGAGTTCCACCCCAAAATTCCCCGCCACACTGGCGGGTCAATCGCTCACTCAATGGAGGTGGCATTCTCGTTAATTGGGGAAGCTACGATCTGGATTTTCTGCTGGGTATCACCGGGTGGGCACTTAAGCCAACGGAGGTTTTAGCCCAGACCTGGCGTGTGGCACCGCAATTATCGGCACATATTGCACCAGGCTCCGATGCAGAAAGCCACGTTACTGCTCTGATACGGTGCCAACAGGACTGTTGTATTGTCTTGGAGCGCGGTGAATTTCTTGCGGCTCCGAGCGAAAACATTTGGGAGATTATCGGGTCCAAGGGAACCCTGAGGATCAACATGAGTCGCATCGCCGGATCATATTCACTCAAATACTATCACGCAGATCCACAACGGGGCCTTAACTCAGAGGTTCTCTGGGAGGCAACCACAGCCGAATCGGATCAGGACGACGTCATTCTAGCCGATGGTCCATTAAGTGATTTTGTCGCCGCTATCCGCGACAGACGCCCTCCACGGACCGGCTTGCAAGAGGCCTTGACCATTGCACACATTACTGACGCCATCTATGCGTCAGCCGCTTGTGGTCGTGCGGTAGCTGTTGTCTCAGCAATGGAATATGCTACGTGCTCGGCGGCAAGTTCTTGACGGGAGTTTGGACTGATGCAACTCGGAGTTTTTACCGCAATGATGGTCGAAGGCCGCGTTTTTGACGGCACCGGACGGAAGCTTACACCTGATCAATACATCGAACTAATCGCGGCAGCCGGTTATCGTGGAATCGAATGGGGAATCGCGGATAGCTACGCCCTCACCCCCGGCATGGCCGAGCGCGATGGCCAGCGGCTTGAACGGTTGGGACGTGATTGCGGACTTGAAACGGTCGCAGTCGCATCCGGAGCTTTGGCTCACGACATGGAGTCTGTCCAACGGATGTTGGATATAGCCGCAATCTTTCATACTCCCGCATTACGCATCGGTCTGCGTGCCTATGATCCCCAAAAAACCTATGCTGATCAAATAAAACAATGTGCCGAGGATTTCGCGGGTGCTTTACACATCACCGTTTCTTACAAGATCAAACTCGTACTGGAAATTCATTTTGGCTCTCTGCTGCCGAGTCCGAGCCTGGCACAGCGATTCATTTCTCAGTTCAAACCAGCGGCAGCAGGTCTTATATTCGACCCAGGCAACATGGTGGTGGAAGGTTGCGAACCTTGGCCGGTGAGTGTGGAACTTCTCGGCCCATATCTTGACCACGTGCATGTAAAAAACCTGCGGTGGACCTGGACCAACCTGGATTGGAAGGAACATCCCACTCCACATAAACATTGGCAATGGCAACTTAGCGCATTGGATAAAGGCCAGGTAAATTGGCAACAGGTGATTATGGCCTTGCGCCAAGTCAATTATTGCGGATGGCTGATGCTCGAAGATTTTTCAACGCGGCCTTTGAAGCAAAAACTTCGGCAAGGCCACCATTTTCTCACGCAGCTTCTGGCTGAACCAAAAATCACCCGGTAAACAGTTGCGCACGAATACATCATCAATTCAAACGCATTATGCGCTCACCAGCAGCATACATTGCGGCACTGAGGCCAGGTGCATGGCGGCAATAATTATCCATACCTGGTTATTGCTATGTCTGTAAATCCACCGGCAACAGGCGAGGATGGAACTTGGCCAACGATTTGAGCATTTGCTGGATATGTTTCCGATCATGTGTTTCGACGGTACAAAGCACCTGCACCGCCGAGATATCCGGCCCGGCAAAGGCCCGATCATGCGCTACATCCATGATGCTCGCGTTAGCCTCCGCCAGGCACGCCGCAAACTCCGCCAGGCCGCCGGGGCGATCGCTGATCGTAGCAGTAAACCGACACAAGCGGCCATCTGCAACCAATCCTTTGTCAATCACACGACTGAGCACAATTGGATCGATGTTACCGCCGCTAAGCACCAGCACCACACGACGTCCGGCCAGTTCTGCCAGTTGTCCGCTTAGAAACGCTGCCAGCCCTGCCGCACCTGCCCCTTCCACCACCATTTTTTCCTGTTCCAGCAGGCGCAAAATCGCCAACGCCAGATGTTCTTCACCCACGTCCACCACCCTGTCGACATATTGTCTTGCCAGGGCAAAGGACACGACTCCAATTTGTCCAACAGCCAGGCCATCAGCCAGTGTGGGCCGGGGTTCCACCAGCGTGGGTTGCTGCGACCGTAGGGCCTGTTGGTACCCCGGAGAATTCTTTGATTCCACTCCAATAATCATAACCTGCGGACGCAGCGCCTTTACCGCTAACGCTACGCCGGCAATAAGCCCCGCGCCACCCACTGGAACAATGATCGCGTCGCAATCCGGCACCTGCTCTAAAATCTCCAGCCCCAGGGAGCCCTGCCCGGCAATGATGGCCGGATCATTGAAGCCGTGAATGTATGTCAAATGCCGTTCTTTAACCAGATCATCGGCCTTCGCTCTGGCCTCAGCTAACGTCCGGCCATGAAGCACGACATGGGCATTAAGACTGCGGCAATTCGCGATTTTAATCAGTGGAGCAAATACCGGCATCACCACGGTAACGGGTATGCCCAATAACTTTCCGTGGTAGCTCAAGCCCAGAGCGTGATTGCCGGCCGAAGCTGCAATCACGCCTCGACGACGCTGCTCATCTGACAGCAGCAGCAAAGCGTTGCGTGCCCCTCGCTCCTTAAAACTGCCGGTACGATGCAAATGTTCCATTTTGCAAAATATTCGGCTCCCGGTGAGTTCTGAAAGCGAAAGTGATTCTGGACAGGGTGTAACCGCAATCGTTCCTGCAAGACGGCCGCGTGCTGCCTGTATATCGCCAAGGGTTAGCTTCATCATGGCCTGCTTCAGTTCAATCCGCCAACCACTGGTCCCTGTGCGCTGCGACAAACGCATCATCGTTAAGATGGGGATAGGCCTGATACACACGATCTATGGCCTGCATCTGGCCGGGACCCAGTGTCTCGCGTGGATCCAGGCACCAGATGCCTTCTAACAATCCCTGCCGACATAATACCTCATGGAGTCCCGCAATACATCCTCCAAACCCATTGGCCGCATCAAAAAAGGCGGCGTTACAGTCCGTCACCTCCATTGCCAGTCGAAGTAGTTCAGGCGTTATAGGCTGCCGGCCACGAACGGCCCGCTGACACTGTTCAAACAGCCAAACGGCTTTTTTTGTCCATACTGACCAGTGCCCCAGCAACCCGCCGTGGATTCGCCCTGTTTTCATTTTGTTACCAACCTGAAAGCGCCATGGTGTCAGCAAGTCCAGCACAATGTTATCGTCATTGCCGGTGTAAAGAACAATGTCCTGACGGCCACTCTCCATTACGGCGCGAACCACATCCAATGTCTGATAACGGTTAAATGGAGCAACTTTTACCGCCACCAAATTAGGTAATTCCGCCAACCGCCGCCAGAAAGAATACGGCAAAACTCTTCCTCCCACGGCCGGCTGCAAATAAAAACCGATGATCGGAATAATTTGCGAAATGGTCTGGCAGTGACTGATCAGGGCGTCTTGAGATTCCCTGGAAAGTGCCGCCAGGCTCAATAACCCGGCATGGTAGCCCAAGTCGGCCAGCAACATCGCCTCCCGAACCGCCTGGCGAGTCTTTCCACAAATGCCACCGATGCATACCACAGGCCGCTTCAGGCGGCTTTCAGCCCGCCGAACTTCCAGCATCGCCAATGTTAATACAGGTGCCAGCAAATCAAAGCGTTTATCACGAATTGCAAATTGTGTGGTATGCACACCGACCGCCAAACCACCCGCACCAGCCGCCAGATAATAGCGTGAGAGTGCCCGCTGCCGGCGTTCATCCAGTCGCCGCCGTGCGTTCAAAGCTAACGGATGTGCTGGTATAACTACACCTGCTTGAAGAACCTGCCGTACTTTGAAGTCCATGGTCATTAAAAACTTCCATCGCGCGATTCAAAGTGTGTAGGCTTATTAAGGGTAGCCCCACCTCGTTGAACCCAATCACTGATCCACTGCATTAACGCCGGTGCCTCCACCCGGACTGCACCAAACAGGCTCTGTCCCAATGTCCCATTACTTAATAAAGCATTGGTACTTTCAGTGCCACTAAAGTGGACCGTTTTTCCCATCCACCTGCCGAATGACTCACACACCCGACGCACGCTTAGAATTTCCGGTCCGGCAACGTTGAGCACAAAAGGCGGATGCGCCACATGGGCCAAGGCAGCCAACGCCATAGCGTTGGCATCCGCCTGCCAGATCACATTAAAGTGTCCCATGGCTACGTCAACGGTTTCTTCTTGCCAGACCTTACGGGCCAGATCCACCAATACGCCATAACGCAACTCACAGGCATAGTTGAGGCGAATGATCGTAACCGGCACCTGCCGGGTGCGACTGAAGTGCTCAAAAATGCGTTCCCGCCCCAGACAACTCATGGCGTATTCGCCAACCGGATGGGGCGCATCGTTTTCGACCGAGCCGCCGAGTGCCAACGGGCACAGACCATAAACATTGCCGGTGGAAAAGGCCACGATCTGGCTGTCGGGGAAACGGCGGCACACCAATCCCGGCAACCACGTGTTCATCGCCCAGGTCAGACTGGCGTTGCCCGTGGACCCAAATTTCATCCCCGCCATATAGATTATATTTTGTGCTGGGGGCACTGTGACGAATTGGCTTTCGTCGAGCAAATCGCACTGGATCGTTTCGACTCCCCAGTCTTCAAGCTGGCGGCGCAGGTTCGGCTGGGAAAACCGTGCCACTCCGATTACCCGGCCCCCGGCCTGCACTGCGTCCTTGGCTCTTCGCGCCATGTGTGCCAGGCTCGGGCCCATTTTTCCCGCGACCCCCAAGATCAACACGTCCCCCTGCACACGACGAAAAGTATCCAAGACGGCGGCTGTCGGCGTACTTAATAAATTTTCCAAATGAGGCTCGTCGGCGATTCGCGGCGGCAGGATGTCATCATGGAAATTCATAGCGAGTCGCCGCATTTTAACAAGACCCGGCTCACATCCACGTGCCAGTTGCCGACACTGGACTCCACGTTAATACCAGTCGAGCCGGATACAGTCGCTGCCACTGTGAAGTTATGGTCCCAGACAATAGCATAAACTGTCTGGAACCGCAGCGTTTCCACCGCGAAGCGCACGGCGAACACATCCGGCCCGCCGGAAGGATATGATAACCGAGAGGCCCAAAGTTGCTTCGAGAGTCCAAACGTCCAGGCCAAAAGTTTAAATGGATGTGTTCCGCCATAATGCAGCACCACTGGTTCCGCAGCAGCCGCATTGATTGGATCCGTCGGAATTGTACACTTCTCAACCGGTTTTCCACGGATAAACGACCGTTGGTGAAATATATACGCTTCATTGCCGCGAAGCTGCGGCATTTCATCCGCCGGCGAGAGCGTATGGAATGTGGTATCAAAACGATGTGACCGGCCATCGTCGGCAACCACACCGTCAACAATAACCAAGGCCTTATCCCAAAAATGTATTATGGCCCGCTGATGCTTGAATCCCGCTCTATCCACTGGATCCACATCAAACCAGTAACGCGATTCTGCCCGAGGATCATGCATAAATGCCCGCTGCGGCTGCCGCCCGCCGGTATTTTCCATCAGCCACGCGTCGGCCTGTTTATTTGTCAGCGATGTCAGCAGCCGCCCCACCGTCACCGGTGGATCGGCCCGGTCCATCACCACGGTATTATGCATCATGGCGGAATTATATCCGGGCGGACCGGTACGCGGAAATGGATCCGCCAGAATTTCGCTGCCATTGATGGAAAGCGCAACGTGCAGCATATCTCGATGCCCTTTGCCCGTACCGAGAAATCCGTAATGACACCATGTCGTAGACCTGGCTTGCCGCACCGCATCGCCACGTGAAATGATCCCGCCAAAATCCGGGAAACACATCATTCCCGCCGGTAAGGCAGCCGCGTTATCGATAGGCCTGTCCAGCCAGAAATTGAGCAACGGTGTATGTGATCCGAGATCCAGAATGGCCAAAGGTGTCACCCGCAGCGATGAAACATGGGTATGGCGGCATTGGCCACGGAGTCTTTCAATGATCCATCCAGTGTGTGGATCTCGATTGATCTTATATGCATACAGCAGACTCGGGTGCAAGGGAACCGGCAAATGACAATGCAGGCTGCCACTACCACGTGGATTTTCCCATGCGGTCTCGCCGGCGATCACCGATTCCGTATGCGCACGAAGCACCTTCTGCATGGATGGATACCCGGCATAGACGTCATTGGCGGATGGCGGGCAACCGGCCAGAAGCGACTGTCCAAAAGCATGTTCAACAAGGAGGTTGTAACAGATGATCGCATCCGTTGCGTATAAATGATAACCCCAGGAGCCTTCCGCAAAAGAGCCATCATCAAGAAAAGTCGATCGCAGTTCGTGATAGCGCTGACGTGCCTGTTGCAACAACACTGCCGCCGCCTGTTCATCCTCGTGACAAAGCGCCGCCACCAGCAAGCCCAAATTCGACCACATTCCCCGATTGGAATATTTGACTGCTTCCTCGTGAAATGCGTAGCGCTGCGCAAAATGCGCCAAGGCCGCCTGCACCTGCGCCTTTTCTGACTCGCATAGCAGTTCCGGGGCGTGGGCCTCAAGCATATCGAGCAGATGCAACACGCAGAACATCAGCCCGCCTTCTGTGAAATAATAGTTACCGGTAAATCCCTGAAAAAATTGCCGTGGATTTCCGCTATATGGCGGATCCACTTTCGGTGGCAATCCATGGGTTATGGATTGAAGATTATTTTCCCATATATCCCGCATTTTGCCAAAATATTCGATCAAACCGCGCAGCCACTGCGCCACAAATTTCTGATATTTGCGTTCTTTGGTTACATACGCCAACACACTCGCCGCCATGACCTCGTCATAGCCGCCGTCATCGGGAAAAGCCGGAAACTGCGGTGGTGACGGTTCACGGTTGGCGAAAAACCGGGCCGCTTCTTCCAGAAAAAGCCGCCACTCAGGTCGCGCGGCATTGGCCAGAATAACGTCGCGCTCGCTGGCAAGGCTCGCCACAAATGGATGCGGCAATTTATCAAATAATGTCATTGCTTTTTTCCTAGCCGGACTCCACGCAGGTTGCTGCGGCCCTGCGCGATTTAACGCCGCCCACCCACCAGAATCATTGTCGGATATAGGCCGGGGTTTTGATAGGGCTGAGTACCCGCAGGGGTAAGACTTAAACCGCAATCCCGATAATCTCCGTTGTTGTGATTGATAAGCAGGGCAAAACCGAACGTGGCATTGGGCTTGAGCATCATGGGCAGTATCTGCCTGGCCGGGAATGCCGCTTCGTAAATCATCCCGCCGGGGGTACGCCAACAAACAGCCTTGATGGCCCCAGTTTGACCTGACGGCAATCGCCGTGAACTGGTCTCGCGTATGACTTGGCAACCTTTCGTTGTCGGCCACAGCTCATAAGATTGATTGTCCGTCAACCATCTTCTCTTTTCCATTGGATGACATCGCGCCACATCATGAAAATAAACCTGCAAGCTGGTGCCGGTCCAGGCTGCGGCCGCTCTGTTAGCCGGATAAAAATCGGGATCTCTGATTTTCACCGCCACATAAAAAAAACGCCGGTTCCACGCGGTATAAAATACCGCCGGTCCGTTCCATTTGGAGTGCACCGGCTTGATTGTCGGCCGCATGGGAGCAAACGTTACGATTTGTCGAGGAAAAGGAGTCTCGCACGTCCTGGGCCAGTCCGCAAGGCGACCATCCAATTTCAACGGTCGGGAGATATGATGGCATAGCAGTACCACGGGATGACAACGCATCATAACGGGAGGCATCCCATCACTTGGCCGGAACTCTGCCTGCAAGTGATAACTCCGCCAATTGACCACTCCCTTCCCGGACAAGGGAACCCGCACCGTGATAGTTTTGCCCGGAGCCAAACGCACCATCTTGTCCAACAGTATGCGTGTCCCGTTATGCACCTGAAGTTCGCCGGCCAACGGGCGATCCACAATACTCTCCACACAAAGCCGGCCCTGGCGCGGTGAGACAGTTTGGAATTTCATGCGTAATGGATTCGCCCCCCTGAACTCCGCCTGCTGCAACGCCTTGATCATTGCCACCGAACTTCCGGGCGGTCCGCGAAAAAACACCGGATACCGGGTAATCGGCAACCAGCCGTTGGCCGGAGGTGCCAGGCCATTGCCCATCAGGCTGTAGATCTTCGTTCCATGCGGCAGGCCGACTATCCGCAGTAAAGGTACCGGCTTGAGTCCTTTGTCGATGGCCAAGGCATAGTTCCATACCACCGCTACCGACCGGCCGGATACATCCTGAAAGACATAACATCGCACATCCCGGCCCAGTTTGACGTCTTGGAGAAAATGTGAATTGCCCAGCAGCCACTGAAGCGTATTGGGAACAAAAGCCGGAGCGGCCGGCGTACCATTCATGTCAAGCCGGGCATTCGCGTTAAATATCCAATCCACCTGCATCTTGACCCGACGACTGTACTTGAAGCCCACCAGCCAACAACGGGCTGTGTAGGCCGCATTAACACGTTCCCCCAGACCAAGTCCATAGGAGAACGTTCCACAACGGAAGCCGTCACCGGAAACTTCCCGCCAAACCGTCATACCGTCATATACCGGCAGTTGATAAACCGGAAGGTCCATTCCTTCATCAAACCATACCGGACCGGTAAAGTGCCGACGTTTGAGCATGGCCTGCAGGGTTGCGGCATCCGCATCCATGTCCGGCTTTTCCGGACGGGTGCGATAGGGATGAATACCGATGATATTGCACACCCTGCCTCCGCCTGCCTTCAAGAACGTATCCAGATACCGGATACCGCCGTCGGGAGCCATATTTTCCGGGTCCGGCGAAATAATCAGCGCGTGCGGATTGGCCTTGAGGATACCGCGCCGGGCCGCGGCCATGATGCGCACAAAGCCTTTCATCACCGCCAAATTATTCCGGTAAACCAGGCTCGGCTCATTGACCAGTTTCCAGTAATGAATCTCCGGATAGGCACGGGCCTTCTTAAAGGCCATCGCTTCAACCTTACGCAGGTTCGCGGCATCAAGATTGAATACCTTGGTCTGCAGATTCCAGCGGCCGCATTTCTCCCCCTGGTAAAATATCGATGACAAATCCAAAATCCGATTTTTCTTCAGCAAGCTCAAAAATCCATGCGGCGGTGGATCAAATATGACCACCGCCCCAATGCCCACCCGCCTCCAAAATCTTATCTGATGACGCCACCGGTCCAGTCGCGAGTCCACACCGCCAAGTGCGGTCAGGGTCCTGAGCCGGCGTTGCGCACTCAGGCGGTGCAAAATGCCCAGTCGGTCAAACTTTCGCCTGGCAAAGCCGTCCGCCAGCCGCAAATTCATTTGTGCCACATACAACCCGCATCCCAGATGCTCCGTCCACGGTAACGGCAACATGGCGACGCCGTGATGGTTCAGCGTAAACGCCCGTTTTGTCTGGTGGGAAAAGTTCCCCAGAAATTGGGTGAAAAGCAGATTCACGTGACCGCTCTGTCCCGGAGGGCCATGGACCACCAGCCGGGCGCCAGTCGGCTGACCAACCTTGAACAAATTATCACTGCGCAATGTTTGCAACATGACATCCGCCGGATTTCGTACAAACGGCGTAAGTTTCGGGCCTTTTTCCATCTGCACATCATCAATCCACGCATTGACATCCTTCTCCGGACCATTGAGGCCAAAATCCAGATCGATCACTCCGTTGGGTGCCTTGAATTTCAGCACATAGCGATTCCAATGCGTGGTAAGGAAAAATGTTTTATTGATAAATACCGGCCACACCGCGGTAACACATTGCATTCCCAACGGCGTGCCTGTCTCGTCGCTCCGGGCGTAAAAGCTGACGGTGTAGAGCTTGCCCGGCCGAACGGGAATCGCAAAGCTGTCAATGTGCGCCGGCCATTGATGGCGCTGGCCGAGAATTTCCAGACATGGCCCGCCGTCAACACCGCCACTTTTACACACCAGGTAATGCCGTCTGATTCGTCCGCTGTTGAGCGTGCCGATTGTTCCATATTGCCAGTAGTTAAGGCCCTCCTCGAAACTCGGATTCTGCACCAGATTCCGACATAAATGATATTCCGGCATCGGCAGACGATCGGCCGTCCAGAAATTCACGCCACCGTAGGCATTATCAATTCGGTTGGCCGACGGGCGTGCCACCCGCGGCATTGCACCGGAATTTTGGCTACCGCCCGTCGCTACCGCCACATGACCATGTTGCACTCCTGCAGCCTGCCCTTCCTGTGATCGTGTGCAGGATGGTGCCAGGGTCAGAAAAGTTGTCGCAATCAGCAACACAAATATATTGTTTTTCATCTTCCATCCTGATCATAGTGAACTCTTGATAAAAAATCGCATGTTGAGCCAACACGTCGCATTTACTGGTCGCTTTTTCCGCCATCCACGGTCAAAGTGCCGTCACCCGAAAAAAACGCGGCTTGGTGATGATTCCGGCCATAAACCCCTGGTTTCATCACGGTACCAGCAATGATTAACTTTCTGATTCGATCCGTGCCGCTGTAATGTAAGTACATTTTCGCCCCTTGGAAAATATTTATAGCGCTGGCAGCGCCCAGGAATGGTGTATTGATGACCAGCGTGCCTGCCTTGACAATGGTATTGCCTGTGTACGTGTTACCATCGGAGGAAAGATTCAGCGTGCCGGCTCCGATTTTTGTAAGCCCTCCGCCCGCACCGCTCTTACCCACCCCGGATCCAATCAGGTTCCGATTAAAAAATGCATTCGTACCGTGCGTATCAATGATGGCACCGCCCTTTTTTACATACACATTAATCGCACCCGAACCATAAAACACCTGGCCTGCCACGCGTAATGCGCCGCCGTTCAAATTGAGGCTCGCGCGACCATTCGCAGGCCCCTGATAAAATCCGTGGTCGGCCGCCAGCAATCCGCCATTGAGGTTGATCACACCTGTGCCCGTCTTGCGGCCATTATTGATCTCCGCGGTATGCGCAAGCGTTACCGCTCCTCCATCGATGGTTAAAGCGCCATGGCCATTTTCACCGATCCATATATTCTTTCCGTTGATATGAACCGTCCCGTCGACGACATTCAAGGTGAATTTTCCATTGTTACCGCCGCGATAGTAACGGCCGTTGACGGTCAACGTACCCCCACGGATGGTGTAACGAGCCCTGCTGTTCTTGTTTTGCCCGCCGATGAATGAGCCTTGCACCGTCACGCGTCCTCCATTTTGCGTCACCGAGCTTGCAAACGCCGCGAGGCCATTACCGTAGCCGAGCATGAGTGCATATGTCAGACCCGATGTGGCCTTATTGCCATCCAATGTCAAATTGATTTTCGAGCCGAGAACGACGTTTTCCTGGCCTACCAATAGTTTGCCACCGATGCGCTGCGGTGCGCTCGATAATAATTCCAACTGTCCGCCATCTCCCGTATCGGCGTAGCCACCAGCCGATACGTTTGCATCCGGAACTGGGCGGGAGCCATAGCCCTGCGTGCTCACATCGGTGATGGCGCCTCTGATGATCAACTTGCCACCGCTGACCACGTTGATGTGCGTATCGCCGGTCAGCGCGATATCCAGATTGATGGATTGCGGATTGACCGCAAGATCATCAATACCGCCGGCTTGCAACGCCATCGCATGCCCATCGAGAACAAAGCTCCCCGCTCCACGAAGCATGGCGATGCCACTGAATTTTGTCCCGGCCGCAAAGTCATTGTGTGTGGTCAAATCCCTGTGCCCCATGAAGGTGAGCATATCCCCCGGAACAGGTACTACATGTCCCTTCCAATTCAATGGCGAGGTCCAGTGGCCGTTGCCGCCCCCACCAGACCATGTGCAAACCTTTGCCGCACAAGCGTGACCCACTCCGGCAGCCAAACCAAAAGCCAGTGCCATCATGGCCGCCTTGCGAAAAGCCGCGCGGAAGCTGCGTGGCGCCGTGTCCGTATCTTTCTGAGAGTCACCCGTCAACCTGATCTCCATAAAAAAACGTGCAAAATCTCGGCGGGATGCTGCGGTCATCATACAGGTGGGCTGCGGGTTCAATCGTTCGGGAGAATCGTCCACATTCCCGCCGGTTTACCCCAAGTGCCGGACCCGTAAGTTTGATTAACGTTCAACAAATCCACGTGCCCATCACAGAAAAGAAAATTATTTTTACCCCCGTGCGGAGGCGGGTATACTGTTGACTCCGGTGGCGGCGCGGGCAATGTCGGTGGTATGGGCCACGCAGTTTCGCCAAATACATCGTGATAAGCATCACGTGCAGACAATCCACCCATCGCAAAATACTCAAATCCTTGCCGAAAATCCGATACCAGCCACGTACCGGCAGGATTCTGCACCTGTGACACCGGAACCCAGTACGGATCGAGTGAATAGCCATTGGGGTTTTCTTCATTCATACCACCCGGTCCCCAATCACCTTGGGACACCGGCCACGGCGGGCCGGTATCGTACGAGTTGTATGCGTTTATCTGATAATCCACATAAAAATTCCCGGCCAGCCAATTGGGCGGCTGCAGTTGATAGACCGGCCTGGCCGGATCAAGAAACACCTGGCCGGAACCGGGCTGTGCTTCGGCATTCCGGCTGTACAAATATGTAAAAATCGCATCGCACCATGTGTATGACCACCAACCTTGGGAATCCGATGGGCTGGTGCCGCCAGTGGGAAAGCGGATTGATGACCCCGGCTTGCCAAAATAAGCCTTGTCATTGTCGAAGTACCACACCGGATATACATGCCAGTCATTGGTGTACATCTGGAAGGCCAGGCCCATTTGGCGTTCGTTATTGGCGCAGGCGACCGTATAGGCCTGCTGCCGCGCCGCTGCCAGCGCCGGTAGCAGCAGGGCAATGAGAATGGCAATGATGGTAATCACCACCAGAAGTTCCACCAGGGTGAAGCCGTGCTTTTTGTTTTTACACATGGTCAACTCCTGCAGACCGTTCGGGAAAAAGCAGAAAGAGGGCGGTAAAACCCTCTTCCCGCGATCTTACCTATCCATATCAAGCGCTGCGCCGACGGCGCACGGCCAGAATTCCCAGCGAACCCAGAGCCAGCAATCCCAGTGCGCTCGGTTCAGGAATACTAGATGACTCGACCGTCAGATTCACCTCGCTTCCGGATAGCGAAAATACGCCGATCTCGCCAACCGACAATCCGGAAACGGTCCAACCGCTGAAGCCGCTACTGTTATCTACAAGGCTGGTGTAGTCGATGAGCTTATACGTGCCCAAGCCGAAACCGGTTCCTTGTGTGACGGTCAACGCGACGCTGGTCCCCAGAGTGAGTGCGTCTGTGCTGACCAGATCGCTGCTTGATCCGAGTGTAAAGGCAAGGTTACTGCCATTGGCCAGGCTCAAGCTGCTAAGCGTAAACGTGCCCACGGCATCGCCCGGTGACAATATGCCCCCGGTAAACACCGCTACGCTGCGGTCAATGGTCCCGGTTCCACCCAGCGTGGCCCCGCTATCCACCGTTACCGTTCCGCCTCCGCTGAGCAAAGTGCCGTTTACCAGCAACGTACCAGCCTGCACTTCCGTGGTACCCTGGTAATTATTGCCGGAACCGCTGAGAATGACCGTGCCGGTGCCAATCTTGGTAACATTGGAATTAATTGAAACGTTATTAAGATAGGTTGGCTCCAGCAAATTGCCGCTGAAAGTAACCGTTCCGCCGGCATCCGCCGTCAGGTCCAGTGGCGTATCTACCCGCGGACTGGTTTGCAAACCATATGGATACCCCATGTAAATTGTCCCGGAAAACGTGGAAGTGTATGCGCCCTTTCCGCCGATGGTGTTAACGCCGAGTGTAGAGGGCGAAGTCGGCATCGACGTGGGAGATTGAACAATGATTTCATTGGAAACCGTCATAGCGGCATTCGTCAGCAGGGTTGGATTGCCGGTTCCAAGGCCACTGTTGAGCAGAATTTCAGTATTGGTCGTACCAAGGGCGTTGGCGCTGCTTAGCTCCAATATGCCGGTCCAAACGGTCATGTTTTCAGCGCTGAAGTTCGAATTATTTCCGGTCAAATTCACCAACGTCGTAGTGCTGGTACCTTCGTACTGGCCAACGGTGAACTGATAAAATTTTCCACTTAACGTTCCGCTGGCAACCACTGCGCCGGTACCTGTGGAACTCTGCAGAAATAACCTGCCCGGCGTGGTGGCGTTAGTGGAGATCGTTCCGCCCAGAGTTAAAGTTCCGGAACTCTCATTTCCGACTGTCAGGTAACCGCCGGAACCCGTGGGTGCCACGTCCAGATTATTATTGATGGTTTCATTCGACGTGGCCTCGTCGGTAATGTAACCATTCGTCCCAGTGCCCACCCCAAATGAGAGGTCGCTGCCCGTCAGTGTATAGGAATTAGAATTCTGAAACAATACTTGATGGAGCGTGTAACCTGCAGAAGCATCTGGTGTATTATTCGATGTTCCATAGGTAAAGGCAACAATCGAAGTATCGCTGCTTTGCGGGGCGCCATTTCCCCCTTTAGTTACCGACAGCCAATTGTTCGAATCCGACCACAGGTTGTCCGAACCGGCTCCAGTCCACGTGTACGTTGTGGATGCGGAAGTCTGACCAACCATGCCGGCCAAACCTGCCGCGGCCAACGCCGCGGACATGAGAAATGCCTTATGTGTGGTTTTCATAAAAACACCCTTTCTTAATTTTGCAGCCTCAACTCTTTTCTCCGAGCACAGCCGCATGAACCCTAAAATCCGACGCACCACATTGGTGCGTCATTCATTGCATTTATGAAGATCGCCACTTATTTAGTCGCGATCCATCCACTTGTATGGAAACGCTTTTCCTTTTTTTTGATAACTATCCTTTTTTTCCTGCCACACAAAAGAACATGACCACCTTAATACCGTCAGTCCTTTATGTCCATCTTGCATCTTCAAACCGCGTGCGATTTTGCTACACATCAGCTTGAAAAGCAAAAGCTTTCCTTATTCAATCAACTATAATAATACCCATCACCAAAGTCAACAAAATTCCACTTAAAATTATATTTGTTTTTATAAATCACATATCCGCAATGACTTACGATTTTATTAAAGTCTTAAAATTCTCCATAACGCTTTCCTCTTTTTGGAAGTTTCAGGACCGTTATAATCACCCATTTTCTCAACCGCGCTCTTCTCGTGCCGATGATGCGGCCTACAACGCTCACCGTGTTTCAAACAAAATCTTCTTATTCCACATTACTTAAGAATATCTATACTGGAGCATAATAATGCCGTCACCGCGCCGCCCTGTACAGCCCGGCCAATGGGCGTGTGCCGGACGGTTGATCCGCCTCCGGCAAACCGGTGGAAATGTGCAGGGCCGATCATGGCCAGATTTTTCCACACCCTCCGGCGAGATCAGCCCATGGCGTTGTTGTTGGTTTTGGAATCGTTACACTATGCAGGCCATACATCTATGCCGCATACCGATTCGCGGCTTGCATGGCCGTAGTGAATAACTGACGCGATATCGTAGGCGAAACCGGGCTTGGAGCTACTTACTATGACTAACGACAAACGTTACAGTTTGGGGTTTGATTACGGCACAGAATCCGTGCGCGTAGTGGTTGCTGATATTGCCACCGGCCATATTGTCGGCCAGGCCGACCAACGTTATACCCACGACGTGATGGACCGCACACTGGTCACCACCGGCCAGAATCTTCCGCCAGATTACGCCCTGCAACACCCACAGGACTGGCTACTGAATTTGGCCCAAGCGTGCCACGCGGCCGTAGCAGCCGCCAAAATCAATCCCAACCAAATCGTGGGCATTGGCGTGGCCTTCACCAGTTGTACCATGCTGCCGACACTCAATGATGGCACGCCACTGTGCATGTTGCCTCAATTTCAAAACGTACCACTGGCCTGGCCTAAGTTGTGGAAACACCATGGGGCCAAGCATCAGACCGACCGGTTCAACGCCGTGGCCCAACAGCGCCGCGAACCCTGGCTGGCCCGTTATGGCGGTGTGATCGGGCTGGAATGGTTTTTTCCAAAAATTCTCGAAACGCTGGAGCTAGCCCCACACGTCTACACCGCCGCCCAGGTGTGGCTGGAAGCCGGCGACTTTCTGGTATGGCAACTCACCTCCGGTCCCTGGCCAGAAGCCCACATCCGCGATCTGGTACGGTCCACTTGCCAGGCGGGCTACAAAGGATGTTGGAGCAAACAGGCCGGCTTTCCATCGCCCGATTTTTTCGCCGCTGTGCACCCACAACTTACCGACGTGGTTGCGGCCAAAATGCCGGGCCGCCTGAGCGCGCCGGGTCAACGGGCTGGCCTGCTGTCCGCCGGGGCTGCAGCGTTGCTAAAGCTTCCGCCCGGAATACCGGTCAGCACGGCCATCATTGATGCCCATGCGGGTCTGCCTGGATCGGGTGTGTGCGAAAATGATACGCTGGTGATGGTCATCGGAACGAGTTCTTGCCATATTATGAATTCCTCGCATGAACACCATGTGCCGGGGGTGGCCGGCGTGGTTGAAGATGGTATTCTGCCCGGCAGTTTCGGTTATGAAACCGGCCAGGCGAGCGTCGGAGATTCGCTGGCCTGGGTGGTACGTACCACCGGCTCCACCCATGAACAGATGAACCATCAGGCGGCGGCACTTGCTCCTGGCAGCCACGGTTTGCTGGCGGTGGACTGGCTTAATGGCTGCCGTACACCCCTGATGGATGGCCACTTAAGTGGAGCTTTTATCGGCATGTCTTTGACTACGCAGCCGGCTCAGCTTTACCGGGCCATGATAGAGGCCACCGCATTTGGTGTGCGATGGATTATAGAACTGCTGGTCGAAAGCGGCGTACCGGTACAACGCCTGGTGGCCGGCGGCGGGTTGCCTGTAAAATCCCCGCTACTCATGCAAATTTATGCAGACGTGCTTAACTGCCGCATCAGCCTGGCGGAAAGTCAACAGAGCGTGGCTCTCGGAGCGGCCATCCTGGGCTGCATGGCCGCCGGCGAATCCACCACCGGCTACTCCAGCATGACGCAAATTATCCGGGCTATGGCCCGCCAACGTACGGATGTATTCTATAGTCCCAACCCCGCCAACGTTGCGCAATACAACCACATTTATTCGCTTTATCGCCGCATCACGGATAAACAAGCCGTCGTAGCCAGAGTCATGCACGAACTTCGCCAATTCAGCCCACAAGAGGTAAACACTGCATAAAAATAATTTCATCATCAGAGGTGCCGGCATTGGAGGCCAACGGACCTGAATCGACGGAGACTTCACCAGGACCGGGGCAGCGGAGGCTGCTCCTCGACGTTTCCACATGGAATCTCCCGGAGCGCCACCAGTACTTTCTCCATTCTTCTTATGCTTGGGTACCCCGCCAGACCAGGTTATAATTCTTAACGGCCTGTACGGCCCAGTTCTCAGGTTTGACATTGCCAATAGAAACGTTAGAATTTTGGGTTTTCACGGTTGGCCGCCCTGATAAGGCAGCCGATGCAAGGCCAAAAGGGCTGCAAAAGTGAAAAAACAGCAGCGACGCAGGTAGCGATTCTCTGCGTAATCCATGCCGATCGAAAGCACTTATAGGCTGTAAGATGCGGCAAGAACAGTATGGTCCGAGTGGTGGAAACGCCCGGCCTGATTTGTTGGTTGAATTTAAGTTGAGTACATTACCCATGACAGTAATTGCGGAACAGCCCATTCGACGGATTTCTAAGGCAGCGGCCCGAACCACCCTGGCGCGTGTCGGCCATACCGATAATCGCTGGTACGTAGTGGATGCCACAGACAAAACTCTGGGGCGTCTGGCCAGCGCGGTAGCGGTACGGCTTATGGGTAAACATAAACCGATTTATACGCCAACCGTAGACACAGGTGATTTTATTGTGGTGATCAACACCAGCAAAATCAAAGTAACCGGGCGCAAACTTCAACAGCGCGAATACGACTACTATACCTATTATACCAGCGGCCGGAAGGTAACTTCCATGCGGGATCTGCTGGACCGGCATCCCAATACAGTTTTTGAACTGGCTGTCCGGCGTATGTTGCCTAAAACTACCATGGGTGTGCAGATGCTCCGCAAGCTCAAATGCTACAAAAATGCGGATCATCCCCATGCGGCTCAGCGCCCTGAAGCACTGGCTTTGTAAATGTCAGCGAAGTGTCAAGGTGGAAAAATATCCCCATATTTTAATGATAAATAACGGTCTTCAACCTCTATAGCAAGGCAGGTTTTCATGAAAGTCGAAGCAATACCTACAACTAACGCAACTTCGGCCGCTCCCTCAGCGGCTTCCACCCGCTCCAGAGTGGTGATTGGCGGAAAAGTCTTCTTCCTGGGTACCGGACGACGTAAAACATCGGTGGCGCGGGTTCGCATAGTCGCAGGAGAAGGAAAATTTATCGTTAATGATCGCGATGCTAATGGCTATTTTACAGAAGTTCGCGATCAGAAAATGGTGCGTGCGCCTCTTGTCGCCGTTAATTTAACCACAGCGGTTGATGTCTTTGTCAATGTGCATGGCGGTGGATTTACCGGACAGGCCGGAGCTGTGGTCCAAGGATTGGGGCGGGCTATTGCACTTTACGACCCGGCGTTGCGCAAGCCGATCAACGACGGCGGTTTCCTTACGCGAGACAGCCGCATGAAAGAACGTAAGAAATACGGCTTGCGTGGAGCACGTCGGGCGTTTCAGTTCAGTAAGCGCTAAGCATTTTTCGCATATTGCTAAGCCGGTTCAGCACTTGTTGGCGTGTAGCCTTGCGCAACCCGCCCAGGGAAAAATCGGCGATGGTGAAACTGGCCATTACCGTACCTGCCACCAGCGACTCTTTCAGACTGCCAAGATTCCAAGTTTTCTTTCCCGCCAGGCAGCCTAACATACCTCCCGCAAAGCTGTCACCCGCACCGGTCGGATCCACAACGTCGGCCGTTGGGTATGCCGGCATCGCCAGCAGGGAGCCACTGTATGATGCCAGACATCCATGCTCGCCCTTTTTTATAATTACCAGTTGTGGACCGCTCTTCTTAAGCAACTTGCGAATATCATGAAGTGCTGCCACCAGATTCACTTTATCCGTCAGCAGCCGCGCTTCCAGATCATTGAGCACCAGGCCATCCACCGATTTGAGGCTCTTCATCAGTTCCGCCTTATAATTTTTGATCCACAGATCGCGGGTATCCGCCACCACCAATCGCGGCTTTTTCACCTGTGAAAGCAATTGCATCTGCAATGCCGGATGTGTGGCCGCCAGAAATACCATGGTACTGTCGGCAAATGCGGTGGGAATGGCCGGAGCTTTCTCCGCCAAAACGTTTAGATCCACGGCAGTGGTTTGCGCCTCATTCATGGTGGCGTCGTAGCGACCGCTCCAACGGAAAGTCTTGCTGCCGTGGCGGCGTTCCAATCCGCGGATGTCGATGTTGGGATGTTTGAGGCAAAATTCAAAACTCCGGGGAAAATCGTCACCCACCACACCCACCAGTCGCACTTTGCCAAACATAGCCGCTGCCCAACTGAAATAAATTGCAGACCCACCCGGCACATTGCCCACCTGGCCACGGGGCGTTTTTACAGTATCAATACCGATAGACCCAGTTACTAATAATGACATAAATGCACATTTCCTTATCAGACTTCAAAATCCTGCGCGGCAGACTTTCCGCGGCTCGACTTCTTGTATTTGGCCATTCGGAACCAGTATTCCCGACGCACCGTCAAAAAATGAGCCAGAGTGGATTCCCCTTGTGAAGGCCTGTTACGGGCCGCCCAGAGTCGCTTGAAATCCCGGCATAGTTTACCGGCCTGCTCCGAGAGCCGCCGGAACCTGGCCTGAACCTCAAAGGTCTCTTTGGCCGGCTTGGCCAAACGGGCCTGTGTGCGCTCCAGGACATGCCCAATGGTATCGGCACTAAACACCAGTTCATCGCGAATCAATTTGCCATCCGGCCGATGAAGCGAGGCGGCGGCAATTTTTTCGCGCAGCGCTTCCACCCTTTTAAGTTGAGATTTCAGCCCCGCCGGCTTCACCAGCGCCAACGACTTGGTCTCATTCCAGGGCTCGCGAAACAGTAGATATTCCAGCGAGGCATTGCCAATGCGCTCACGCGTAATGTGTGGATGTACGTCGCCGAGGTCCGCTACAGCACGGCCGAATTCCGCCGAGTCAGCCTGAAAAACGTGCAGCGATGCTGCCGTGATGACCTGTCGGTCGGCAGTATCCGACGGATTCCACGAAACCGCCGCACCAAAGGCCATCGGAAGGTAGCTCACCGAAAGCATCTGTTGATGGCCGTTATCACCCCAATCCGTATTTAAAAAGCCGGCTGCATGATGCGTTACCCCGGCTTCCGCGGCTGCACGCATGTTGGCAAAGGCATTTTCCGTACGGCCTGCAATGGAATTCCAGGATGATGTGCCCGGACAAACATAAAACTTGCGCCCGGACGAGGCGAATAAGGCCGCATCCTTGTCAAACGGATGATCCCATTCATAGCCCCATTCCAGCACCGTGGCATCGGGCGGAAGTTCCGGTACCAGCGACGGATAGTTCAAGATAATGTCTCCCCACATCTGAATCCGTTTGCCGTGCCTGCGGGAGAGCGAATCACAAAACTGCACCCATTGAAGGTAGACCCGGCCAACGCCGATCTGTTCCGCCAGAGCCGCACTGCGACCTTTGCCCAGATCCCACGATTCATCGCAGCAGATGTTGGCCTGAGGACTGCTGAAGTTGGGGAGAAATTCCGCATACATTTCTTCCAGCAACACCTTGGCCCCTGGATCTGTTGGGCACAACGACCATGGATCCGCATCCGGACCTGCTTCGGCCAGTGCCCGGTACGCCGGCCGTTGCAGGATTTTTTCAAAGTGCCCCAAAGAGCTGATAGAGGGAACAAAATCAATGAACCTGGCCCGACAGGCGGAATCGATTTCCAGTATTTCCTCCGCACTTAAAGCATCCGTATCGTCATACATATCCGGGTGCTTTTGAAAGGCGAACACGTTTTCAATGTAGAGCTGGAACTCATTAATTTTCAGGGCCGCCAGATCATCAACCAGCGTCAGGATGGTTGACAGCTTGGGTACCTTGCCCCGTGAAACATCGTGATAGAAACCGCGGCGTTCAAACGCCGGCTCATCCCGAATTTTGACGCGTGCCCACTTTTCCCCGGACTGCCGGGCTATTTGTATCAAGGTTGCCACCGCATAAAACATACCTTGCGGTGTGGCCGCAAGGGCCGTTACGCCATCTTCTTCAATATGGATCTCGTAGCCCTGCGGATGGCTGATGCTGGCATCCAACCGCAAATGAATTTCCCGGGCTTTATTTAACGGCCGTTCCAGTGTGGCGATATGCCATGTCTTGGTGCGATCTCCGGGCAGGCTCTCACGCAATCGCAGCGCGGCAACGCGCACCGCGTCATCACGGAAGTTCAAGGAAATCGTGCCTGCCTCAGGCAATGGCCAGGTTCCACCGGATAGCGATACCTGTTTGGGGCGGGGAATAAGGACTAATTCAACCACGATCAACTCCAGCAACGAACGTAAATTCATCATAACCGCAGCCCGATAATTCTGTCGATATGCGATCATGGGCAATGGCGGTGGGGTTCCGGCCTTTTTAACCCGCCCCGGCTCTTCTTTTTTCCCGCCAGAGCGCTTATATTTGTATCCATTAGAATTGCCGTCGCGCTTCGCCACCGGCCTGTGCTCAATAATTGGAGATTGTACTGATGAATGAATCATCGTTTTTCATACGCCGCATGGTTGGTGGCTCTGTGCTTGCCATGATTATTTTTGCCGCACAGCTACCTGCCCTCGCACAGATGATCATGCTCTCGCCGGCGCAAGGCCGGCTCTGGCAGGCGTGGTCCAAGGATGAAAGCCAATGGACCGCACTCCGAAAATCAACCGATTTCTATGGCAACGTGCCGGATCGCAAAAAAGTTGCGGCCCAGGCTACCGTGGTTCTCCGAAATCTCGTTAGCGATATTCATCGTCTGCAAAAGGTGCCGGCTTTCGCACGGTTCAAGGCGACATTCGACATGCATGAGATGCTGGCCACCGCCACCCTGGCCCTGTTGGGCGACAAATCCTCCTTGGAAAAAATCGCTAAGGGTGTTAAAAGCGCCGTTCCCGCCAATCGCGCGCGGGCCTTGGTCGAGCAAAGCGCCCTGCATTGGTGGCAAGCCTCACAGAATCTCCCCAAGCAGTACGCCGTTATCAATGAGCTCTGGCGATTCGATCCAAAACTCATGTCCCATCAACTCATTCTCACGCTCAGTGTGGTGGCTCGTCGCGGCTCCGCCACTCCCGAACTGCAAAGAGATCTACAGTCCACGGCTCTTTGGGTTGCCATGCCCCCTGCAACCCCTGGCCGCGCCCAAAATCATCAGTTCAGCCGTATTACCGTTCGGGAGGCAGGGCACCCATTTCATCTTTACGGTGCCACCCTCAATGGCGGTGTTTTTAGCACCTTTATCAATAAGGGAAAGCCCGCGGTGATCGACTTCTGGGCAACTTGGTGTCCCTGGTGCGTGAAAGAATTGCCCGAGTTGGCGGCCATCTACGCCAAGTACCACCCCAAGGGGTTGGAACTGGTAAGTGTATCTCAAGATGCCAACCTCCTCACCGTCCGGCGTTTCTTAGAGCAACATCCTCAGATGAAGTGGCCGCAGCTTTACCGCAAAACCGGATTCTACGTAGCCCATGGGCGATCGCTTCCCATCGCCACCAGCCTTCTTCCCACCACTGTTATCGTAAACCGGCGGGGAATTATTGTGGATATCATCACCGGCTATGCCAAAGGGGCGGTCGCTGCCGATGTCAAATATCTCTTCCACAAAAAATAGCAGCGCCGGTCACGCCGCGGCAACGGCGTCCCTGGCGCTGTCGACCAGACCCATGGCTCCAGGTGCCACATGAACCAAAATTCATTACTCAATCAGCCGCGACGCTGTCCTTGGGCCAAGACCGATTTAAGCATGGCCTATCATGATGTTGAATGGGGTGTACCCCTGCACGATGATCAAAAACTTTTTGAGTTCCTCGTGCTGGATGGTGCGCAGGCCGGGTTGAGTTGGGAAATCATTCTGCAAAAGCGTGAGTCTTATCGTCGAGCTTTTGCGCAATTCGATCCGCAAAAAGTAGCTCGATTCAATGCCCATGATTTTCGTCGGCTGCTGCAGGATGAGGGAATTGTCCGCAATCGGCTTAAAATTCAATCTGCCATCGGCAATGCCCGGGCTTTTTTAAAAGTGCAAGAACAATTCGACAATTTCGATAATTACCTTTGGCGGTTTGTCAACGGCCAACCCTTAGTCCATCATTGCCGGCGACCTGGCGACATACCCACACGCAGCCGGGAATCTGATAAGCTCAGCGGCGATCTCAAATCGCGAGGATTTACGTTTGTGGGTACCACAATCTGTTATGCATTCATGCAGGCTGCGGGCTTGGTAAATGATCATCTTGTCCGGTGCGCCCGTTATACCCAGGTGCAACAGTTCTGATGTCCCACACCGATCCCATTGGCACCTCCGGTCTGGAGCATAACTCCACCAGTTCGGATTGCTCGATCTTGGCTTGAATTTTCCACAATTTTAACCGATAATGAGGTATGGATGAGCGCACCCAGAGTGCAGTAAGGAGGTGCCGCGGAAAACAGATGGTTGATTCACGTCTAGATGAATCCGAAAGCCGCTCCTACTTGGCCAGGATTAAAAAACGCCGGAAATCGCACTCGCAACTGTAAATACCTTTATAACCGGCTGATTTGATCGGGTCTTTGGGTTGCGGTTTTTCGTTGCGCTGATTTTCGAAATACCGGCCGAATTGACCTTCCGAAACGGCATTAGCCAGAAAAACTGGCCCAACCAAGCCAAAAGCCCGATAACAGTATTGACAGACGGAATATTGATTCCGCCGGAGCTATAATGAATACAGGTGCATAGCCCTCCATGCAAGGAGGGTGGGTACAAGAAGGCGGCCTCCTACCGCCATGTAACTCAGGGATTTTAATTTCGTCAGCCAAGGAGCAGGCAATGCTTGTACTTTCACGGCAGAGAGATCAGAGCATTATGATTGGTGACAACATCGAAATCACCGTGGTGGATGTCCGCGGAGATAAGGTGCGATTGGGCATTAATGCCCCCAATACCATTCCCGTCCACCGCAAGGAAGTTTATCAGGCCATCCAGCGGGAAAAGCTGGAAGGCCAAACTCCATCGCATCCGCTGGCAGTAACTGAAAGTCCGGGCGGTCCTGCCCAGACCGCCAGCAAGCTCCATGACACAACAGAACAACCAACCTCGCCCCCTCCTCCAGCAGCGCCACCCGGGCGCCCCGATGCCATGCTTTGACAGCAGGTTCAATCCGCGCCACCCTCGAACGCTTGTCAGCACCACGGACAGAGCTTACCAGTCGTCAAACAGCAGCGATTCATCATCAGATCGTTGGCATTTTGGACAATACCAGGTCCAATGACCATCACGGCCGCTGCGATCTACCGTAATGGCGGTGCCGCAGGCCTGGCATGGTTCACCGGCACAATCATAAACGACACACAGCCGCCCCTGCTGCACATCACCAAGATAATACCGGTATGCTTTCGTCAAGCAGACTTGTGCGGCCGCCGCAAGCCGCTGAATCTGCCCGCTATTCAAAGCGATTGCACGTGTCGCGGGATGCACTCCGGCGGCATGCAAAATTTCGCACTTCCATGGGTTGGCGATTCCTGCCATCACGCGTTGATCCAGCAGAGCGCGGGCGATGGTGGATTTTTCTAAAAGCCGCAATCGAAAACGCCAATCAGCCATCGACAATTCGTCAGCCAGAGGATCCGGACCAATGTCCGCCAGATGGGGATGTCGCCACAATTCCGGCGTAAGCAAGGTCAAAAAAAGAGGACGTCCAGAAAGGACGATTTCGCGGCCATCATCAAGCTGGCTGCGGATCAGCGGCCTTCCGCGTGAGCGGGCGGCAACGGTGGTTGCACCTGCGACCCAGGCCATAGGCTCACGGATAAAAGTACCACCGGCCTTTACAATTTCCCAACTCCAGCGCCGTACTGGATAACACAACCAACTCACGCCATGCTCAAAGTTCCAGATCAGCCAGCACCCATGCGAATAGATCCGAAGAACGCGGTGTCCGGCGCAATGTTTGAGCAGCACATTGGCCTGCCAGCGATCCACGGGCACGTCAACGCGGTCCACCCGATGGCCCCAGACCGCCACACTCAAACGGTGGGCCAGTGCTTTAACCTGTGGGCCATCCATTTATTCACCCCCGCATAGCCATATTCAACGCCCGGCCGATATCCGCCGGCGAATCCGCCACAGTTATGCCCGCCGCACGCATCGCCTGAATCTTACTTTCCGCAGTACCTTCTCCGCCACTGATAATCGCGCCAGCATGGCCCATGCGTTTGCCCGGCGGTGCCGTACGTCCGGCTATAAAACCGGCCACCGGTTTGGTTACGTGTTTTTGAACATAATCGGCGGCGGCTTCTTCCGCGGTACCGCCGATTTCACCGATCATGATAATGGCATCGGTCTGCACATCCGCCTGGAACATGGTCAACACTTCGACAAAATCCAGCCCCTTCACCGGATCTCCGCCGATACCCACACACGTGCTTTGGCTCCAGCCCAATTGCGTGGTTTGCCATACCGCTTCATAGGTCAGCGTGCCCGATCGAGAGATAATTCCCACCCGTCGTTTACCAGGTGCCGGTGGAGTATGAATATAGCCGGGCATAATGCCGATCTTACACTCTCCGGGCGTAATAACACCGGGACAGTTGGGGCCTACCAGTGTAATTTTATCGCCAAATTCCGCTAGAAACTTTTTAGCCCGCACCATATCCAGTACCGGAATACCTTCCGTAATAGCCACAATTAGCCGAATACCTTCCGCCGCTGCTTCGCATATTGCATCTGCGGCATACGGCGGAGGCACAAATATCATGGTCGCATCCGCTCCTGTGGCCTTGCGAGCCTGTTCCACGGTATCAAAGATGGGCAGGCCATTGGCATCTTTGGTGCCGCCCTTGCCGGGGCTGGTTCCACCCACCATTTGGGTGCCGTAATCCAGGCAACCCTTGGTATGAAATGCCCCCCCGCCGCCACCGGTTATTCCTTGGCAAATGACCCGGGTATTTTTATCCACCAGAATTGACATGATTGTTATTCTCCAGTTTTGCATTGGGCGTAGGGTTCGTCCAAAGCTAGATTATCTTGTGGCCGCGACAATTTTCCTGGCTGCATCGTTAAGGTCCATGGCACTTTGCAACGTCGGCAATTCACCACGGGCCTCCGCCAGTATCTCTCTGGCAGCCTGGACATTCGTGCCTTCCAGCCGCACCACCACCGGCACCTTGAAGCCCACTTCCCGCCCCGCGGCAATCAGAGCTTCGGCTATCAGATCACAGCGGGCAATACCCCCGAAAATATTGACCAGAACACCCCGAACTTTGCTGTCCGAGAGCAGTATTCGAAAAGCCTCCACCGCCCCCTCAGGCTTTACACCGCCACCAACATCGAGAAAATTGGCTGGCTTGCCGCCATTCAGTTGCACCACATCCATCGTAGCCATCGCCAACCCGGCCCCGTTTACCAAGCACGCTATATCACCATCCAGCTTGATGTAGTTCAGACTCGCTTTGGCCGCGCGAAGTTCCAACGGATCATGTTCCGCAGGATCTGCCATCGCCAGAATATCCGGATGGCGAAACAACGCGCTGTCATCGAAATTGATCTTGGCATCAATCGCCAGCACTTTACCGTCTTTGGTCAACACCAACGGATTGATTTCTACAATGGAGCAATCATATTGCGCATACAACGCAGCCAATTTAAGCAGTAACTGCGACACTTCAGACGCCTGCCGACCGGTGAAGCCCAACCGACCCGCCACCCGTCGTGCCGCAAACCCCTGCAATCCCAAAGTGGGATGCAAAGCTTCGCGAATGATGGCCTCCGGCCGCTGATGGGCCACCGTTTCAATTTCCACCCCGCCTTCGGCGGATGCTATGACGCTGACGGTCGCCTTCGCTCGATCCAACACCAGTCCCATATAGTATTCATGGGCAATATCCACTGCGGCGGCAACCATCACTTTTTTTACCGCAATCCCCTCCGGATCAGTTTGCACACTGACCATACGATTTTTGAACATGAAATCCGCCGCCGCCTGCGCCTCGGCTGCCGATTTCACCAGTTTCACAAAACCGGCCTTACCTCGTCCGCCGGCAAACACCTGAGCCTTGACTACCTGCAGCGGCACGGCATTGGCGTTAAACGCCGCAGCCGCCTCGGCCGCGGATTCGACCACCCGAGCCGCTGGAACCGCAATGCCCGCCTTAGCCAAAAGCTCGCGAGCCTGATATTCATGAATTTTCAATTCAACTCCTTACATACAATACGTTCAAAAAGATAATGGATTTATCCAAAAAGATAAACCGATGCAGATACTGTCACTTCGACCGGGGTAGCACAACGAGATGAAAAATCTGGCAATAACCCGGAGGCCATCCGGGCCGTAAGCGCCGCTTACGACCTGCAATAATCTGAATATGCTCGTGGGCGGGGACCAACCGATGCCGCAGCTTCCCAACGCGAACCGGATCTTGCGTAGCCGTTAACAACCAGAGGCCATGTCCCGCGGTTGCCAGCCAGGTTGGATTCGCCACTGCAGACCATGCCACTTGTCGCTGCACTGTTAAGTACCACAGCAATTCTCTGGATTGCCCGGTGCCATCACTCCAAAAAACTATTTTGTTGCGGGCCGTAGCGCGGCTCAGGACCGTTTGCACTTCCCTTCTGGCTACCTGTGAACCCACCCATCGGTAAGGATGCACAATATCAATACCCATGCTCACCACCGCTAAGATAACCAACAGTCCTGACCACACCAGAGGTCCGCCGCGGGCTACTGCCAAATTCTTCCCGGTTCGTGATATCAGGGCCAGCAGGCCCATCAAACCGGCGGCAGCCAGTATCGCAATAGATGGAACCAAATGTTGCTCTACCCGCGCCTTACCTGCAAATGGATACAAATGCAGCCATGCCGCGCCAAAGGTGGTCACAAAGGGCCCGATCAGCAGAATCAGTTCGGTGTAGCGGTGTGTCCTTAAAAAATGCCATCCACCCATCAAAGCCAGAGCCGTTATTGCATAAGCAATGCCCCCCTTGCCGCCAAACGGGTACGTCATCATGAATATCCCCTCCACGGCCCCTTACTTCAAAAGAAAGTCCGCGTGAATAACTGCAATCACCACTTTTTTATAAGAAGTTGTATCGTCGTTACCCTGCCACGAAACATTGGTGGAATAAGCCGGGTCAATCTGCATAACGCCCATGCTGGCATCCAGCAGACGGCTGATGCGAGCTCCGCCGTTATTGGCAATCTGCGTCGCTCGATCTTTGGCGTCTCTGGTAGCCGCCGCCAGCATCACAAGTTTCAGGCTTGCCAACTTTGTATATATATACTTTGGCGAGCGAGAATCAATTTGTACTCCCTGATTGATCAGATCAGTAATCTGCCGCCCTACCCGGGCCACGTGCAAAACCTGATGACTGGTTACGGTAACGGACTGGCGCAAATCCCAGCCGCTGATCGTGTGAGTCAGGTGTCCCTGCTTGTCGCGTTTATAATTCGCGGTGCTGCTGATGGACGAAACCTGAATGTTGTGGAGTGGAATGTGGCGGGCTGCCAGGTACGCCAGAGTTGTTTTCATTCCTGACTGTAAGATTGCAAAAGCCTTTTCGCGATTGGCATTGGAACCGGTAACCTGGGCTGTCCAAATAATAAGATTTGACTGGATATTCTTGGTAGCCTGACCGGTAACACTAAGTGTTTTGGCGGGCTGCCGCACATGCACATAAGCCATTGCAATAATAATCGCGCAAACAATATTTGCTGCAGCCAGAATTCCCCCGGCACGCAAGGTAACCACCACACGCGCCGGCAGTTTCATGCTTCGTTGCTGGTTTTCATCATCCATGACAAAAGCCTCTAATTTATCCACCGCCGAAAATCCATTTTCGGCCATGCCGACATTATACCAAATTATCGCTTCGTCGTACCCATTAACGGCTCGGGTTGTAACCTCCTGCTCGCGTTGACCCATAACTCGCAAATCCATCCCCGCAGGAATACCGTATCCATGCACGCTCGCCGCAGATCGAATTGAATTCACTTTTACGCGTTATGCCGGTACACTACCAGCCTGCCACAGGGAAGCAGGTACCGGAATTGGCTTCCCGCGGCAAACTCAAAATTTGGATGGCACTGTAAAATAAGGTCTCCATGGACTTCAACAAACGCATAAACAAGCCTTCGCGGTCCACGCCTGCAAGAATAAACGTGGGTGCAGGTGTGGCACTGGTGGCTTTGCTGGGGCTGGCGGTCGTTGCGATAACAACGGGCATAGTTCGGGCGGCCACGGTGACCACGCGTCCTGCCAAGGTCAAACCAATCAGCCATCATCAGATCACCCCGCCAGGACCGCTTTCAGGGTGGCCCGTGTCGCGAGTGGAATTGCGCGGCAATCTGCCTTCGGACCGTACGACCATTTTAAATCAGATACGGGTTCTGCCCGGTGCCGTCTATCACCGGGCGCTGGTGAATGTGGATGTGCGTTCCATCGCATCGCTGGGGAGATTTAAGACGGTCAAAGCGGAAATCATACCCACCGCCAACCACCAGGTGATTGTACGGTATATTGTACAGGAACGACCGCGCATCAAAGCGGTGGAATTGGTCGGCAATCGGCATGTGAAAAATCGGGCGTTGCATGAGCTAATCCTGGCCAAAGTTGGCGGACCCATTGATCCATTTATCTTCCACACCGACATGCGGGCCATCCGCGACCTGTACCGACGAAAGGGCTATTTGTTTGCCCGCGTAAAAATGGATAAAAAGGCATTGGCCCGCGGCGTGGTGCGGTATGAAATAACCGAAGGCCCGAAGGTGGTTATCTCTGCGGTACGGTTTATCGGCAATATCGCCTATCCCAGTTGGTACATGCACTTCAAGGCCCAGACATCCTCGCACTTCTGGTTTATCCGGCAGGGTCTGTTGGACTACAACGACTTGAACACTGATTTAACCACTTTTCGCCGGCTTTATGTCAAGCGCGGCTATCTGGATTGCCGGGTGGCTTATCACCTGAAATTTTCGCCGAATCTGCGGCATGTGGTAGTGGAGTACATCATTCATGCCGGCACGCGCTATCGTATCGGATGGATTCATTTTCAGGGGAACACGGTTTTCTCCACACCGCTTTTACTGTCCAAAATTCGCCTGAAAAGCGGAACCTACTGGAATCAAGATTTGATTGAGGCTGCCAAACATGAAGTGGCTGATCTCTATGGCCGAGCAGGTTATATTTACAGCCACGTGGTTCCGAAGTTCGGTTATTCGCGTCGCCCCGGCATTGCCAATCTGACTTTTTACATTACGCAGGGCCTGTCTTACCACGTGGGTCGAGTGATCATTCGAGGTAATACCCAGGTGCAGGACCACGTGGTGCGTCGGGCACTGCGAATGTATCCAGGCCGACTCTATGACACCGTGGCCGTGCGCCATTCCATCAGCCGAATCAAAGACACGCAGTTGTTTCCGCACGCCACCATCACGCCGGTGGGTAATCAGCCGGAAACCCGCAATGCCCTGGTAAGCCTGCAGCAGGGCCAAACCGGCCGGTTTATGGTGGGTGCGGGCGTATCCACCAGTGCCGGATTGCTGGGCCAAGTAAGTTTTTCACAGCAGAACTTTGATATCACGGCGTGGCCACATTCGCTGGGAGAATTGATGCGCGGCCAGGCATTCAAAGGAAATGGCCAGTTTTTCCAGGTTCTGCTCGAACCAGGCACCCAATTTCAGTTATATAAGGTAACCTTTGCGGAGCCGTATTTGTGGGACAGCCCGTATAGTTTTCGCAATAGTGCGTATTACTTCACGGAAATTTTCAACTCATATGATCTGAACCGCGCGGGCGACCGGGTAACTCTGGGGCGGCGCTTCGGCAACCACATCCAGGTGACAACGGCCTTCCGGGTGGAAGAGGTGGGAACAAACAATGTTACGGATGTAGGCCCACCGGGGTTTGACCCCAACGAGCCGGATTCCGCGCCCGAAATTTTTGCTCAGCAAGGTATGCATTTGCTTACCAGCATCAAGCCTGGCATTGCGTACGACACCACCAACAGTACGATTTTTCCAACCCGCGGGGTGGTGGCGGCAGCTTCGCTGGAACAGTATGGAGCCATGGGTGGTCAGTATGATTTCACAAAAATCGATCTATCATTTTCGTACTACCACACCATCTATAAAGATCTTTTTGATCGCAAGACGGTGTTTTTGTGGCATGCTGAAACCGGGTTTATCCCGTGGGGACATTCCGTATTTTTTGAGCGATTTTATGCCGGTGGCATCGGATCGCTGCGTGGTTTTACCTACCAGGGCGTGTCACCACGGGTCGGGCCCCTGCTGGACCCGGTGGGCGGCAACTTTCTGGCCACCACCACGGAAGAGATCAATTTCCCCATTTATGAGAAATTGCTGCGAGGCGTAGTGTTTTTGGACACCGGCGATGTGGAATCCAACGTGCATCTGGGGCAAATACGGGCAGATGCAGGCTTTGGTTTCAGAATCACCATCCCCTTTTTGGGATCTTTACCACTGGGTGTTGACTTCGCATATCCATTCCTGCACGGTCCACAGGATCACATCGAGTATGTAAGCTTTGCTTTGGGAGTACCAATGTAAAGATGCCAACCGTAATCGCACCGTGTCAGAATAACGTAATGTTGAATTTTTCATCCGCAGCGGGTAATAAATACATTATAACTTCGCCGGTACGTTTGGCCGAACCGGCGCGCCAATGATATAAGAACCGTTGATTTTCGATTTTCTAATGGAGTCATGCAATGAACAAAATGGCACAGTCCCTCATGGCGGCAATCCTCTCTGGAACGGCGATATTGTCCGCTGGTGTTGGTCTGGCGAGCACAGTGCCGACGGGGGCAGCAGTTAAAATTGCCGTAGTAAATATCATCAAGCTTTCAGACCGGTTGGAGGAGAAAACCGCTCAAACGGTCAAACTCCAAAAGATGATAGCTAATTTCAAAGCCGAGCAGGCCAAAAAGCAGCAGGTGATCAAGAAATTGGCCGAGCCACTCAACCCCCAAAGCACCATCGCACTGAAACCGGGCACGCCGGAATACAAGGCCCAGGAAAAAAAATGGGAAAAAGCCACAGTGGCCGATCGGGTATTTATTGACTTTACACAATTAAGAATTCGCTCTGAACATGCCCTGCTGGTGGAAAAACTTTATCACGACATCACCACGGCTATCAAGGCTTATGCCAAGGCGCATGGTATTGAACTGGTGTTACAGCAGGAACCCATGGACACCTCGGTGGCCACGGACAAAGCGTTAATGGTTGAAATTCGTTCGCGTAAGGTGTTATTCGCTTCCCGAGAGATCAACATCACCGATCCTCTGCTGCGGATTATGAATCGGCAATGGGAAAAAACCCACGGTCAATAATCAGCCGAAGGATCATTCAAGCCGATGCCAGCGAAAGATGTTCCCGGCGGGAGGTTTATCTGATGGCTTTTTCAGCTTCCACTGCGGCCAGTTGGTGCCAGGGGACTGTGCAGGGCGATGGGACGCGGATGTTCCAGAGCATGGAAGCATTCGACCGGGCCCAAGCCGGACATTTGACCTTTATAGGCATTCCGGAACTGGCCAAAAAATTGCTTGGTTGTCCCGCAGGCGGCGCGATCTGCAGCCGGGGCTTACCGGTAAAAGCGCGTCCGGATCAAGTGTTGATCTGGGTGGAAAACGCTGACCTGGCAGTAGCGGAAGTGCTGAATAAGCTGACGATAAAACCGGCCTTGCCACCAGTAGGCGTGCATCCGACGGCCGTAGTTGACCCTGAGGCGCACCTGGGGAAAGACGTGCGAATCGGACCTCTGACAATCATTGAAGCCGGGGCAAAACTGGGTGATCGCACCGTGATAATGGCGCAAGGATTTGTCGGTCAAAACAGTGAATTAGGCGCAGACTGTTTTCTCTGGCCGCAGGCGGTCGTGCGGGAACGCTGTGTTCTGGGACAGCGGGTAATATTGCATTCAGGTTGCGTGATTGGTGCGGATGGCTTCGGGTATCGCCTGTCCGCCGGGCGCTATGTAAAAATTCCCCACATTGGCGGTGTGTCCATTGGTGACGACTGTGAAATCGGGGCCAACGCCACGGTGGATCGGGGCAAATTTGCCGACACTCTCATCGGTGAAGGCAGTAAACTGGATAATTCAGTACAAGTCGGCCATAATGTTGTCCTTGGTCGCCATACCATTTTGGTGTCCCATGTTGCGATCGGCGGTTCGGTGCGTACTGGGGATTATCTGACAATGGGGGGTGGGTCGGTGATTGCCGATCATCTGAGCTTGGGGCCGGGAGTAAGGGTGGCGGGATTTTCGGCCGTCACTGGCGACGCGGAGCCGCAAGCCCAATTGGTGGGTGCACCCGCTCGTACTGGGCGGGAGTATTTTTCGGAATTACGAGCTTTGCATCGTTTGCCTCGATTGCCGGCAACATTGCGTGACCTTGAACAACGGATAGCTGCTCTTGAATCCCTCACAAAAAACCATCCTTCATGAAGTCAGCGTATCTGGACGGGGACTTTTCACCAGCGAAGAGGTAACGGCGACGTTCCGACCTGCTCCTCCCGGTCACGGCGTTGTGTTTGTGCGCACGGATTTAGGCCGGGCGGTTCGCATTCCGGCGTTGGTATCCAATATCACCAAACGGGCACGCCGCAGCAGCTTGCGCAACGGGGCCGATTCCATTGAGACCATTGAACATTGCATGTCCGCACTTCACGGGCTTGGAATCGACAACATCATTGTTGAAGTCAGTGGCGGGGAAATGCCCGGTCTGGACGGATCTGCGATCCTGTATGTCAAGGCGCTTCAGGAAGCAGGGCTGGTCGAACAACCGGCGGAAAAGCAGTTTCTGAGAATCAGCGAACCCATTGAGGTGCGTGATGGAACCTCAACACTCATCGCCGCCCCGCCGGATGGAGATGAATTTCAGATCCTCTACAACCTGGATTATGGTATGCAGGGACCGATTGGCCGACAGCTTTTTTCCTTTAGCATGGGGGATGACTATACCTCCATACTTGCCCCGGCCCGCACCTTTGTACTGAAGCAGGAGGCCGAGGCTCTGCGTCAGCGTGGCCTGGGATTACATCTGAAGCCGGCAGATGTGCTGGTGCTGGATTCCAACGGGCCTATTGATACCGAATGGCGCTTTGCAGATGAATGTGTGCGCCACAAGGTACTGGATCTGCTTGGAGATCTGTACCTGTTGGGTTGTGGAATCCGCGGTAAGGTGATTGCCTATCGATCCGGTCATGCGCTCAATCACATGCTGGTGCGGCGCCTGTTGTCCATGCTTGATGCCCAGCGAAATAAGGCCCTTAGCCTGCTGGATCCGGTCATGGATGTGCGGGCCATTGCCAAAGTGCTGCCGCATCGCTATCCGATGTTGCTGGTAGATCGGGTGATTGAAATTGACGCTGATCGGCGGGCGGTGGGCATTAAAAATGTCAGCATCAATGAGCAGTTTTTCCAAGGGCATTATCCAGGCACGCCGGTCATGCCTGGCGTACTCATTGTTGAAGCCATGGCTCAGCTTTCCGGCCTGCTTTTATCACGCAAGCTTGAGCACACGGGCAAACTGGCACTGCTGCTGTCGATGGATAAAGTGAAACTGCGGCGGCCAGTGGTGCCCGGCGATCAACTGGTTCTGGAAGCCCAAACCATCCGCGTCAAGGCTCGCACCGGTCATGTGCGCTGCCGGGCAATGGTGGGAGATCAACTGGCGGCGGAAGCCATCATTAAATTCATGCTGGTGGATGACGAAGCATAAACTGCAAAAAAGGCGGCCGCTCTCGCCGGTGCGGCCGGCCAAGGTGATAAGACCGACCGGCCACTGCTGACGCGTTTGTAATTTCAATAAAACAGCGAGATCAAATGGCACAGATTCATCCCATGGCGGTAGTGGATAAACAGGCGGAACTGGCGGCCGATGTGGTAGTGGGACCTTTTGCCTACATAGGGCCGCACGTTCAATTGGGTACGGGCTGTGTGGTGGATCATCATGCGTCCATCGAGGGGCATACGAAAGCCGGCAAGGGAAATCATTTTTTCCCATATTGCCAAGTGGGTACGATTTCGCAGGACCTTAAGTATCGTGGCGGACCATGCCAGTTGGTGCTTGGTGATTTCAATGACATCCGCGAGCATGTAACGATTCATATCGGCACGGAAGACGGTGGCGGCCTCACCCGGGTCGGCAGCCATAACCTGTTGATGATCGGTATGCACGTGGCCCACGATTGCATCATCGGCGATTATTGCCAACTGGCTAATCAGGTATTACTGGCGGGCCACATTGTTGTGGAAGACCGGGCTGTGGTGGCAGGCGGAGTTGCCATTCATCATTTCGTTACGGTGGGCAGAAACTCATTTGTCGGCGGCACCTCGGGCGTGGTCCACGATGTGCCCCCGTTCATGGTGGTGAATGGCCATCCGGCGGAAGTCTGCGGATTTAACCGCACGGGCCTCCAGCGCAGCGGTTTCAGCGATGCATGTGTGGAAGCAATTCGCCACTCCTATCGACTGCTCTTCAAAAAAGGTTCACCAGTAGCTGTGGCCTTGAAAGAGCTTGAGGGCCTTTATCCGGATGTACCCGAGGTGATGGAACTGGTGGCATTTATCCGGCGATCCAGCAGCGGAAAATTCGGACGTTACCGGGAATCCTTGCGAGAGAAAGCCTCCATGGATTCTCAGGATTCGACGTGAGCTATGTGAGTATGGGCATGATGGATGGTGATAAACAGACAAACGATACGAAGGTTGCGGTGGTCGGAGCGGGACGCATGGGTCGCCACCATGCCCGCAATTACCGCCAGATTCCACACTGCCGCCTGATTGCCGTGGTGGATGGCGACCCGGCCCGCGCCCAGGCTGCGGCGCAGGAGTTTGGATGTCGTGCGTATGGAACAGCCGCAGAACTGCTGGCTTCCGCGGAACGGCCGGATGCCGTGAGCATCGCCGTGCCGACAATTTATCATCGGTCGGTAGCGGAAGAATTTCTGGCCGGCGGCGTACACATTCTGGTTGAAAAGCCGCTGGCCCCCACGCCGCTGGATGCCTGCGCCATCGTGGAACTGGCTCGGCACCGCGGCTGCGTGTTGCAAGTAGGCCATTCGGAACGCTTTAATCCGGTGGTGCGGGCGCTGAATTCCTATCAACTACACCCGCAGTTTCTGGAGGTGCATCGCATCAGCCCGATGACTTTTCGCAGCATTGATGTGGGAGTGGTGCTGGATATGATGATTCACGATATTGATATTGTGCATCACTTTGTCCGGTCGCCAGTGCAATCGGTAGCGGCGGTCGGGGTTTCGGTCATTGGCCGGTGTGAAGATGTAGCCAACGCGCGGTTGGTTTTTGCCAACGGTTGCGTCGCCAATCTTACTGCTTCGCGATTGGCCATGAAGACGGAGCGAAGGATGCGGCTGTTTAGTCCGGATGCCTACGTCAGTGTAGATTATCAAAAAAAATCCGGCGTGGTCATTCAGCGCCGTGCTAATGCGACGGAACTGGGAAAAATTCGGGAAAAGGTTCTCGCCGGTCAGATTGCAGATCTTTCAGACCTTAACTATCCGGACTTGGTAAACTATGATCAGCTTGCAGTGGATGACCGTGAGCCGCTGCGGGTGGAACTTGAATCGTTTCTGCATGCCATTCGCAATGCCAGCACCCCGGAAGTAACCGGAGAGGATGGTTGCGTGGCGGTAGAGGTGGCCACACGAATCATGGAATCTATTGCAGATCATCAACGCCATCTGCGCCCGGGGTCCACCTTTCCCTGACATCGGCGTTATTTCATCCAGTAAAGGGCCACGGCCACCCGCGCTGTTTCCCTGATCATTTCGGCTACCGCAGTTCTTGAGGAATTGCTGTAAAGATGGCGGTAGTAGCGTCCCACAAGTTTGCGATACAGGCGCAGTCGCAGGGTTTTGGCGATCGCCCGCTGGGCAATGGAAAATGGTATCACCCGGTGCGGTGTAACCTTGGTCACGCGTATGATTTCCACCATATCCAGCCGCGGATTGCCCGGATTGGTAAGCAGCACCGGCGGAGCCATGGTATGGGGCTTGAGTGAAAAAGCAATTTTTTCGATCTGGGCATTGGTCAAACTGCCCCGGTGTGTGTGCGGCCAATGGCCGCCGTTATCCGCTTGCGGGTCTACGGAATTATCTTCAGCCAAGAATGCAAAACTGGCACCGTGACGCAGCCGCTCTTCCAGGTTTACGCAATAAGCGATGGCCTTGCGGCACGCCGCGGCAATCTGCGCCGGCGTCGGATGGGCAATGGGCTTCAGATGATTGGGATCATGGGGATCTCTCGGCCACTGGCGTATGACCGGATAACTGATGGTGTACAAGTCGATGCTCGCGTGGCGCGTAAATTTGGACAGGTGCGTTTCGTAATACCGCAGGATTTCCCGGCGTGTGACCACCATCTGCGGAAATGTCAAATTATTCAGATATATCTGAATGGTTACCTGTCGTCTGAGATGATATAGTTTTTTATCCAGCGTGGTGCCCGCCAACTTCAGTTCGCGGTTGGCCAAAGCCACGGAGCCCATGTACTGGTTGAGTATCTTTTCACGCTTGGCCTGTATATAAATTTTTATTCGTTGCCGGTCATCCTTGGAAAGCTGGCGACGAGCGGCGTTGTATAGCAACATGTTGCCGATTTTAGTATGAATTTCCGCATAAATGGTTTCCAAAGCCCGTTGCCTGAAAAAGTTTTTCGTCCGGCTGGTGGCAGCTTCGTGCTGCAACTCCGCAGAGATGGGGCGTATAATATCCTGCACAAAAAGCGGGTGACCATTGACGGTGCCCAAAAGTGCAGCCACCGACAAGGGATGTCCGGGTGAAACTTGCGCCGATAGCGGCTCTGATTTCACCACCACCTTGGCGGGGTGACCAGGTAAAGGGCTTACGGATTGCGTGGCGGCGGGTGTCGTTGAGGGATGGCCGGAGGTACCTGCTGATCCGCCGTGCTGCGATGGCCTGATCGTGGCATTCCTTGTTGTAGCAGTTACCGGCGGTGCCGACTTGGGAATAAATGCCTGCGTCGAGATAGTCGCCTTGTGTTGTGGATGAATCCATCCACAACCTACCGGTAACATCAACATGAATCCCAGTAGTCCGAATCGAATTGAACTCATTGTTTGTTTCACGTTCACCTGATGTTCATGGGTGTTAAGGCAGTTTTCACGGATCGCCGTTTCGCCGGGCATATTGGAACACAAAACTGTCCCAAATACAAAGCGCAAGGCCAGCAGCTCCCCGGTTCCAAGAGAGCGAGGCTGGCCATTTTTCAGGCTTTTTGTATACTTTTTGCCATGTCCGTCGTTTGCGATCTTGAAAGCTTTTCCCCGGCTGCCCGCGGCGGCGTACTTTGTATCGGAAATTTTGACGGTGTGCATCGCGGGCACGCCCGTATGTTAGCCTGCGGCCGAACGCTGGCCACCCAGTGCGGCCGGCCATTTGTCATGATGACTTTTGCGATTCATCCGCTGTCCATTCTTACACCCAAAACGGCCCCTCCTTCCTTGATGACTCTGAACCAGCGGTTGGAACTGCTGCAAAGCTTTTCTCCGGATACCATCATTTTACTCCAACCAGACCCGCAATTTCTCGCTATGGCTGCTGAAACATTCCTGCACGAAGTGGTTGTGTCCACCATTGGAGCGAAGCATATGGTGGAAGGTCCCAGTTTTACTTTTGGCTGCGGAGCCGCGGGCGACGTTGCCATGTTGGAAAAGCAACATGCCGCCTATGGCTTTGACTTCACGGTGGTGCCCACAGTGGCAACCACCTTGGCCGATCTTACCGAGGTAACCGTCAGCAGTTCGCTGTGCCGCTGGCTTATCACCCATGGTCGCGTACAAGATGCTGCCCAACTGCTGGGTCGCCCGTATACTCTGCGTTCTGTGGTGATACATGGCCAGGGTCGTGGGAAAAAAATGGGTTATCCCACTGTAAATCTGGCGGTACAACAATTGCTTCCGGCGCAAGGTGTTTACGCTGGAAGAGCGCTGGTGGCCGGTTGCTGGTACCCAGCGGCCATCTCCGTAGGCACCAATTCCACTTTTGGTCAGCACCAGGTTTCGGTGGAGGCCTTTCTCCTGGACTTTTCCGGGGATATTTATGAGGCCTCAATCGACTTGGCATTTGATCAATGGATTCGCGATCAACAATCATTCGCCGGCATGGAACCGCTTCAGCGTCGCATTACTCTGGATGTGCAGACCGTCCGCCATGTGCATGAAAAGTTCAAGCCGATCCGGGCAATATCCGATGTGAACCACATGCCACCGGGCCAAGCCGTTCCGGCACCAGCGGCAATACTCTGCCAGGGGCAACAATCATGACCTGCGAATTCCGTTCTCCGGCCGCAATTCATGCTGATTTAAGCACGCTGGCCGACCGCCTGAAGCTTGCCAGAACCGTGGCTATCTTTACGCACATGCGTCCCGATCCGGATGCTATTGGCTCACAGGTTGCTGCCGGGTTGGCACTGCACGCACTGGGCATAACGCCCACCCTGGTGGATCTTTCGCCCGTTCCACCGTCTCTGGCCTTTTTATACCCCGTCCAGCCGATCCTTGAACGTATCTCGCTGACGGCGGAAATATCCCAATTTCCACCGCGAGAATTTGATCTTATCCTGATCCTCGACACCTGTACTAAGGCCCAGCTTGAACGGGCGTGGCCGTATCTGGAATGCCGCAAAGAAAAAATTCTGGTGTTGGATCATCATCGCACACGCGATACCATTGGCCGCCTCATTATGGCGGATGTCTCGGCTGCGGCGTGCACAGAATTGGTGGCTGATCTGGTTGATGCTCTGGGGATCGGTCTGACTCAGGATATAAGCACCGCGCTGCTGGCGGGACTAGCGGCTGATACCGGCTGGTTTCGCTTTGACAGCGTCACCCCGCGGTCCTACGCATTGGCAGCGCGGCTGGTAGCAGCCGGCGCAGCACCGTCGCAGATTTACCAGAACCTCTCACAGCGGGAATCCATGGCGAAGTTGGCTCTAATTCAGCACGCCTTGACCAATCTGACCTGGCTGGCCAATGGGATCATTGCCCTGATGGAACTCTCGCAGATGGATTTTGCCGCCACCGGCGCTGCCTCATTCGAAACCGACGGTCTTACGGACTACCCCATGATGGTTTCAACCACCATGATTGTCGCTTTGCTAAGTGAAGCGCCCGATGGCATCATTCGAGTTAACCTGCGCAGTAAGCATACGATTGATGTCAGTATGATTGCCGCCGGCTTTGGTGGCGGTGGACACATGCGCGCCGCCGGTTGCCGGTTACCTGGTCCAATGCCGTCCGCTCGTGAGGCGATATCCATGAGCCTGTTGAATGCCCTGCGCCAGGTTCCGGATCAAGCAGCACTATAAAGCGACCTCTCGCATCGCATGACATCGAGCTTCAGCATCAGGCTTTTGCCGATGCCATTGTGCCGCATTGCAGGATTCTGCAGTCAAGTCATTGCCGCTACGCTTTTAGCTTATTGCCTCCAAGCCTGTCCGAGGTAACGCGGACCAGGACTGCTGCGGGAAAGCGTAGCCAGAGCCAACAAAGCCACCACGTAGGGCAGCATCTGAAAAAATTCGAAAGGAATGTACTGCAATGCATGCATCAAGGTGGAATGGCTGGTGTAGCGCGTGGTCTGCAGGGTTTGCTGCAGGCTGTTGATGCCGCCGAAGAGCAGACATCCTGCAATGAGGCCGGGAATAGTCCATCGCCCGAAAATCACCAGCGAAAGCACCACAAATCCCTGCCCTCCGGTCATGTCGCTGGCAAAAGCATGGGTGCGCATAATACTTAAATAAGCACCTGCGGCACCGGCACAAGCCCCCGCGAAGAGTACGGCTCCGGTCCTCCATGTTCGCACCGAGATTCCAGCGGCTTGACAGGCCTCCGGAGCATCGCCCAAAGCCCGTAAAATGGCTCCGGTGCGGGTATGGTGCAAAAGTAACCAGATCAACACTGCCAAAATTATTGCGGCATAGAACAGCATGTATTGATCAAAGAGCATCGGTCCGAAAAACGGAATCCGGGATAACCCCGGAATGGCCTCACTTTGAAAACCAACATGTCGCCCCAAACTCACCGATCGATGGGCCGCTTCCCGTGCATTTTGATAAAAGAACCAGGCCAGGCCGCTGGCCCCCACAGCCAGAATATTCACCGCGGCACCGGCGACAATTTGATCTGCGGCAGCCCAGACGGTGACGCCGGCAAAAACCGCGGCGGTGCCCATACCCACAAGAATCGCGGCCCCCAGACCCACCCCACCGCTGCCGCTGATGCCTGCCGCGGCATAGCCGGCAATGCAGCCCATCAGCATCAAGCCTTCAATACCAATGTTGATCACGCCGGTCACTTCGGCCAGGAGTTCGCCCAATCCGGCCATAATCAGCGGTGTGGCGGCTTGCACGGTTTGCCGCGCAAGAAAAGTGCCCAGGCTTTCGCCGATGATATTCACGATTGCACCTGCTGCGGGTCCGCGGGGTTCTGGTTTACGCCGGCTTCCGGCGATCGAACACGACTGCCACGGCGCATCATCCACGCGGAAGCCACCAGCATGGCCAGAATAATCACCCCTTTAACCACATTGGCCATCTGGTGTGGCAGAGCCAGAGAACTTTCTTCAACAAAGCGCGAGCCGGTGTCCAACATTCCAAAAAACACCGCAGCAATGGCAATTCCGATAGGGTTGAGTCTGCCGAGCAAGGCAACCGCAATACCCGTGTACCCATAGTTGCCGAAATTGCCGAGCATGAAATGCGTAACGCCCAGCACTTGTACTGCCCCGCCCAAGCCGGCACAGCATCCACTTAAAAACATAATTGCAAACTGCCGCCGCACCACCGGCATACCCACCAGTCTGGCAACTCGCGGATTGAGTCCCGTAATCAGTAACTCAAAGCCGAAATTCGTGCGACCCAACACAACCGCCATCGCCACCGCCACGGCAAAGGCCAACGGTATACCCAAATGAAAGTCAGTATTGGTGATTAAAATAGGCAACCAATAGATAATTTTAAGTTGCGGACTTTGTGGTGCGGATGTGTCCGCAGCTTGCAGCGGCCCATGCAAAGCAGCACGAACCAGATACAGGGCCACAAAATTGAGTAAAATGGTGGAAAGTACGACAGGAACGCCACGGTAGCGCTCCAGCACACTGGCCAGCAAAGCCCACATTCCACCGGCAATACATGCCGCTGCCATGGCCCCCACTATCACGCACCAGAAAGGACCGGGAAAAATAACACGCGTTGTCAGCGCGACACTGACCAGTGCTCCCAGTAAAAATTGGCCTTGCGCACCGATATTCAGTACGCCGGAACGAAATGCCACCCCCGCCGCCAAACCCGTCAGCAAAAGCGGACATGCATCCGCCATGCTTGCGGCCAAGTTGAAACGGTTCCCCGCAGCGCCGATGATCCAGCGATGTAAAATGCCCAGCGCTGGATAACCGCTAATTGCCAAAATCGCCAGGACCAGTAACACGCTGAACGCTACCGCTCCCATGGCCATAGCCGTCCACAGCCAAAACATCTTCCGTCCGCTCCGCGCGCCATATCGTGCGGACTGAAACTGCATACTATTCACAGTTGGTGGTGGCACAGATGGGTCCAAAGGCAGGCTCCAGATACTGATTCTGATCATGCAGCTTGAGGTGTGATACCCATCATCATTCGACCAATGGCCGCGCGATCTACCACAGGCCATTTTGTAGGCAATAATTGGCCAGCGTACATCACCATGACACGGTCACTGATTGCCAGTAGTTCGTCAAGATCGCTGTGAATCAGCAGGACTGCGGCCCCCCGCTGGCGTGCGGCGGTCAATTGTTGCAAAACAAACGCGGTGGCTCCGATATCCAGCCCGCGCGTTGGATTGATGGCCAGAATAACCGGTGGATTGCCGTACAATTCGCGGGCAATAAGAGCCTTTTGCTGATTACCACCGGAAAGGAATTGGATAGGTACCTCCACCCCGGCACAGCGAATATCAAAAGACCTTACAAGCTTGGTTGCCTGAGCCCGCCACGCTGTCACATGGCGCAGACCCAATCGCGTAAATTCCGGATTGCGGTAGCTGCGTAACATCAGGTTGGCGGTAAGCGAAAGCGACAGCACCAGGCCCTGGCCTTGCCGATCTTCAGGAATGCAGGCAAACTGTCTGGCTCGACGAAAGTTGGCCAGATGGCTCAGATCGCTACCATCCAGTGTGATAACTCCGCTGGAAATCGGCAGTGAACCCATAATAACGTCAATCAACGTCGTCTGCCCATTGCCCTCAACACCGGCAATCCCGACAATTTCACCGGCCCGCACGGACAATTCAATGTTGTTCAGCAGGGGCTTGTACTTGCGAGTGCCGGGCAATGTACAGCACACCCGGCTTAGATGCAGACGGACCAGTCCGGGCGACGCAGACGATGCCCCCAGGCTCGACAATGCGCTTGGTGCCCCCAACATGCGCTGTGCAATATCTTCGGCGGAGAGTTCGCCCATCGGCCCGGCAAAAACCAGTTCGCCGCGCCGCAAAACCGCAATACGGTCACACATGCGATTGACCTCGGAAAGTTTATGGCTGATGAAAATTACGGTAATGCCGGTGCGGGCCAGGCTGCGGACGGCGGGAATCAACTCATCTACTTCCTGCGGCGTTAAGACGGCCGTCGGTTCATCCAGAATGAGAATTTTACCACCACCCAGCAAGGCCTTGATAATTTCAACCCGCTGTTGCTGGCCGACATTCAATTGTCCTACAACACTATCCGGATCGACAGCCCAATGCAGGCTGCGGGCCAGTGCAGCAATACGATCTCGAAAAGCGGCCCGATGCAACAGAACAAAATTGCGGCCAACGGCCAAAGCCAGGTTGTCTGTAACACTCAACGCCGGTGAGAGCTTAAAATGCTGATGCACCATACCAATTCCGAGCCGCTGCGCCACACGCGGTGAACGCACAACGACAGCCTGCCCGTTAAGACGGATTTGCCCCCGGTCCGGACGAATCAGGCCGAAGAGAATATTCATCAGCGTGGTTTTACCGGCCCCATTTTCTCCAAGTATGCCCTGCACAGAGCCGGGAGCAACGGCCAGCGATACATTGTTCAAGGCCTGCACGCCGCCGAAGGCTTTACTGACGTTTTCAATGGACAGCATGAATTCACCACTTTCGGTTTATCCGGCGGAAATGACAATCTTTCCCGTCCGCAATTCCTCGCCGGCCCGTTTTACCGCCCGCTGCATCGCGGGCGTAATAACCTTGCCGATGAGCCGCGGATTAAGCACGGTGATGCATACGCCGTTGGAGGAATTTTCCTGATGCACGCCGGAACGAAAGTGGCCATGAATGATTTCCAGAATTAATTTTTTATACGCACGATCCAGGCGTATGACCGCGCTGGCCGGCGTATAGGCACCGCAGGTGGAATTATCGTTCTGATCGGTATTGGACCCGAATACGTATACTGGATGACCGCCGGAGGACAGATGGCGATCCGCGTTTGCCACAGCTTCAAAAACCCCGCGGCTGGCGGCATCGACATTCTGATAGATAACATCGATGTGCTGCTGAATAAATGCCTCAGCCTGGCTTTTGGAAAGCGCGGGCTGATCCCAACTGGTATAGGCATGCGCCACCGTAATATGGGGATTGACACTTCTAGCCCCCGCTAAAAAGCCGGTGTAGCAGGCCACCACGGAAGGAATAGCCTCCCCACCGATGAAGCCGAGCCGGCCGGTTTTACTGATCATCGCCGCAAGTACACCGAGCTGATAAGACGGCTGGGAAAGATCAAAGTTCAGTGTGGCCACGTTCGGTTGTATTTTATCCGCACCGTCAATGGCAAAGTGCGTGTGCCCGGCGTTGGGTGCCACCTGAGAAGCGGGGTCAAGAAATTCGTAACCGTGCCCTATGACCAGGTTGTATCCGCGGGCAATGTACTGCCGCATGATGTTGCCGGCCCGGACCGGCGAAACGTGCTCCAGCATCGAAACCTTCAGATGCAAGCGGCGTTTCAGACGCAGCATGGCATCGCGGCCTTCTTGATTCCAACCGCCGTCTGTAAAAGAACCGGAACACAGCAACGCGACTTTCAGTGGAGGGCGTTTTTCCGCGGGGCCAGCAACCACTGGCGAGGCCTGCTGTAACGATACCGATGATTTATGGACTTTCTTGGAGCACGCCGGAAGCATGAAAACCAGCGTCGTCGCAAGGAGGATATTAAAAAACCATAACGCTTTTGGGTGAAACATTCGCCAATCCTTTTCTGACTGTCATTGAATTCGCACCAGATACCACAGTTAATTATTCCCGCAAATGTCAAGAAATACCAGCGAGTCCATGCACCTGAAGTCCAGTCCGGACGGCAATGTGTGCTTCACGGGGTGCAGAGGCCAACAGGCACCTGAACTGTGTTGTCAGGCAAACGTCGAGCTAAACCTCAGCTGATCCAGTCCCAAATGGAATCGGGAAGTCCAAGGAAGCATTTTTCTCCTTGGATGGCCCCCACGTGTAGCCCAAATCGCGTCAGTTAAAACTAAGTGAACCTCGTCCATGATAATCCGCCATGTTTTGTGCATCCTGCTGAGCCTGCACAGCAAAGAGAATCGATGGAATTTCTTATGAAGGTCTAAAGCATACCGCCGGCCACAGCCTGGTTTTCCGCAGCCACATTCTCAACTGGCACATCATCAATCCACGCGCCACCCAGCAGCATTTCTCCAGAATAACACACCACGGCTTGCCCGGGCGTGATGGCCGCCACCGGTGTGTCAAAGCAAACCGTGAGTTCGTCCGGCCCGGTAAGCTCGGCGATGGCCGGAGCGGCAGGGGTGTTGTAGCGTACCCGCGCCGTACACTCAAATGGCCCTTGCGGCCGCTCCGTTAACCAGTTAACTTCGCGAGCGATAAGCCTGGTGCGAAGCAGATCCTCTTTGTTGCCAATGGTTACGGTATTGTTGGCGGCATCAATGGCGGTAACGTATATCGGATAACCAAAAGCCACCCCCACTCCGCGACGCTGACCCAGCGTAAAATTCTGATGGCCACCATGAGTCGCCACGCGCACCCCGCGCGAATCAACCACAGGGCCGGGCACAACGGCATCCGGAGTGCGGCTATTGACCAACCGCATATAATTATTGTCCGGCACGAAGCAGATTTCCTGCGAATCCCGCTTAGCATGCACGGGCAGTCCCAGTTCTCGCGCCAGCCGGCGGACCTGGCTTTTGGGATAATCACCGATGGGAAGCAGAATACGGGAGATATCCTCACGCGGCACACCAAAAAGTACGTAGCTCTGATCCTTGCTGTGATCGATTCCCCGAAGAATCCGGGCCGCACCCGATTCTTCCCGGCCGATACGGGCATAATGACCTGTGGCCACGTAGTTGGCACCGATGGCTGTGGCATAGCGCAGCAGCTTGCCGAACTTCAGATATTCATTGCAGCGCACACAGGGATTGGGTGTGCGGCCACGGTTGTATTCACGCACGAAATAATCAATGATTCCATCAAAATCATGCTGAAAATTCAAGGCATAAAATGGAATATCCAATAACCCTGCGACGTACCGGGCATCAGCGGCATCCGCAGCCGAACAGCAACCCTGCTGATGCGCCTGGGGCTCGTCGGCATTGACTTCTTTTGTGGCATCACATGTGCCGGGCAGAGCGCGGGCTTCTATCGCCACCGCCTTTTCTGCGGGGTCACTGCCGAGCCGCATAAACACACCTATACAGTTATACCCTTCCCGGCGCAACAGGGCTGCAGCCACGGAGCTATCCACCCCACCCGACATCGCCACCACTACTGTACCCTTATTACCGCTCATAGATCACCCCTTATGGACCAGGCTCTATTCTGTAGCCGGTTCGATGGAATCATTATAGCCCATGGATGACCGATTTACCGCAGCACGCCGCACGAACCGGACCGGTAGATGCGCAGCGAAGGGAAAAGCCCCGACTTGTAGCCGTGGTCGACGAGGCAACACCAATATGCTAATCCAGTGCAGAAGCCGGTATGTTATTGGTTATGACCAAGGTCGATTGGCCGGGGGGTCGGCGTGGTAGATGGCTTTGCAAGGGGCATACCCACCAATCCCTTGAGCGGATTGATATTCGGATTCGGCCGGGCCCCCTGTTCAATAACCTGCTGGACTGCGATTCGCGACAGAGTTCGAGCCACACGGTTGTGCCGATCCAAGGGTAGCTTCAAATATTGGAGGTAGTCTTTCAGCGCGGCAAAGAGCACCCGGTTGCGTAAAATTCCCGCAGGTAAGACCTGGGCCTCGGCCTGAAGCGCCCGGGCGCACGGATAGCACTCGGCGGGATCAGACCGACATGCGACCATCATGCGATCTAATGCACCCACGGAACTGCGGGGCCATCGGTGCAGAATCCAATCGCGTAGCTTCCTGCGCGGCGACACCACGGTGGCGTACAGATAAACCTCCATCGCCGCCGACTCATGGCCCGCCAGCATCAGGCGGTATTGCTTTTTTAGATCATGAATCATGCGGCGGGTTTGACGCACAATGGTACGTGCCACCGACATTTCAAACATGAGTTTATGATTTGCCCGCACCGTATGCGTTTCGTGAATGCCCAGATGCCTTACCACGCGGTGGGCAGCTTTAACCTGCCCCGCCCACAGCAATTGCAGAGTAAGCTGCACATTGGACTGTTCGGCAAGAATATCGTAGCGATGGCGATCTGGCAGCGGCGTAGCCGCCAGGTATGCCAGCAGGTTGGACATTTGCCATATCGGAGCTATTTGGACAATGCTGTGGAGTTTCGCCACTTGCATGTAACGGCTGACGGCAGCCTGAGCAAGTGGCGAACCACTGCGGCTCTGAAAGCACAGGGCAAAAACACGCAGGCACAAAAGCCGGGTCCGCCCGCGATGAGTGTCGCGCTGCGCCTGTTGCAGCATGGCCGCCGCAAACTTGAGACGCTGTGACAGATATTCATAATTCACACGCCGGGCCTGTACACCATATTTGGCTTGGTACCATTTCCAATCTGCTGTGCTGTAAAGAGGCTTCATCCCTGGTGGAGCCGTAGCCGGTTTCTTTTGAACTGGTAAAACGTCCGGCCAAAGCATTTGCAGAGCAATAGGTGGTGGCAACAATGGCGGCGGAAGCGGTGACCAGGTTGCCGCAGTGGCTCGATGGCCAACGCCCACCAGCACTGCCGACATCAGCATCATGGCGACGATAACCACCCGGCGGCAACAGCGGAAAATGATTGCGGGTACTATTGGCATGAGACTCCACTTCTTCCATGATCGGGTTTGATCAACGCAACAGTGCCATCCCTGGCACACCCATGACAACCATTGGCATATTATGCACGTCCGCTGTTTCCATACAAGGTCTGGTCCAAACTCGGCATCACGACGAGGCAGGGCAACACCCAGAGCATGGGGCCTGGCAAATATCAATTCATATTTTACGGCGCAGGAGTTTTGACTGCCGGCAACGCGCATACCCCGCCAGCGAGTCTATAAAGAAGCGAAGAGTGATGCGACGCGGCCAAAAGAATCAGCCGAACAGTGCGACGTTATTTTTGCGCGGCCCCCTAAAAATCTTGAAGTACAAAGGAAGTTGCCATGTTGTCTAAAAATCCGAAAATCCGATCCCAGTACATGGTCACCTTGAAAGAATGGCTACCCACCCTCTATAGTGATGCATTGGTGAGGCTTGGCGAGACAACGTTTTGCTGTGCGGAATAAAGCATTTCGCTTTCTGGAATTAAGATGGCACTTTTGTTACATCCAAACGAACTGACCGATACACCACAAAGCCACATCGTCCCTGCGAGGCGGCAACGCCTTGGCAGTAGAGACTTTGGCGAGATTTTAGCCTGTGGCTTCGGAAGTTCCGGACTTATGTGGGCGTTGGGTTATATCTGCCGAATGCCGGGTGCGGCAGTACCGGCAGGCGTCATTTTGGCTCTCATGCTTTTGTCCCTGATTCTCGGTGGAGGGTTCGCGGCAGCCACAACCAGTTGGGGTTGGCGCGGCGGGTTATTTACAGGCCTGGTGGCGGGAATCGCCAATTTGCTTATTCTTGGAACATTAGGCCATGATCTCACGACCGACCACCGCATTATGGACTACATGTTGTTATGGGGATTCTCGTCGTTGGCTCTTTCCGGCCTGCTGGGAATGTTGGGAGCGCTGCTTGGAAAAAGGTTAAATCCAGATAGCGAATCGCGGCTGTATGGCGAAGGAGCTTTCACCCTCATTACCGCCTGCATCACCCTGCTGTTGATTCTGGCCGGCGGTATGGTAACCGGTTTTAATGCCGGCCTTTCGGTGCCGGATTGGCCGGACGTATTTCACTACAATATGTTTTTGTTTCCATTGACCCGTATGACCGGCGGCGTGTACTTTGAACACACCCACCGTTTATTGGGAACGCTGGTCGGCTTGGCCACCATGACACAAGCTGGTTATCTATGGTTTCGTGAACCTCGTCGCTGGGTAAAAGGCCTGGCCATTTTGGCCTTGCTGATGGTTATCGCACAAGGCATTCTGGGGGGGCTCAGGGTTACGGGGCACTTCACCAGCAATCAATCGCGCGTCGGCATGGATCCCAGCACGCAATTGGCCATTATTCACGCCACCTTCGGCCAGATTGTGTTTGCTGTTCTCGTGGGTATTGCCGTGGTCTGCTCGCGATCTTGGCGAAACAATTCTCACACCGTGCAACGAACCACTGCTGGTACCGATTTAACCCTTAGCTGGACGCTGGTTTTCCTGTTGATGATTCAGCTTTTACTGGGTGCCGTCCTGCGTCATACCGGCCGCTTGCTGCTCCTGCACATCGGACTGGCCACTGTGCTGCTGCTTTTAGCCATGTTCGTGGGTATAAGAACCTGGGCACTAAATCAGGATGGTCCCATCTTGCGCCGCCTGGGTATAGCTCTGCTGACAGTGGTTAGCTTGCAGGTTTTGCTGGGCGTTGGTGCTGTCATTGCCACCGATGGAGGTCATGTTCTAACTCACCCACTGTTTTGGCAGGCCATGGTCACCACCTCGCATCAATTTTGCGGTGCGGTATTTTTGGCGACCGCACTGATGTTGGCGCTGTGGACTTTACGATTCCAGGCAACAGGCCGCATGGAACAGCCGACATAAACTCAAGCAATGGCACAAGTCGGACAATGTCGCATATCACATACCAGGACGGCTCGTAGTAGATGGGGAACCAGACTGTTTTGCCGACATCGGACTGGGCCGAGACGTAGCGGGACGGACCGCGGGCTTGGCCGGTTTGTCTCCAGCGTAAAGAATAATGTCACGGGCCAAAGACTGGGCGGAAGCCGGAGTGTAGCCGCTGATGCCCCAGGTATTGGTGCCCAACAGGCCACTGGTTATATCAGCCGACGAATACAGTATGATCCACTTGCCACCCTTTTTTACACCCAGTAATTTCGGACGAGTGGTTACCCCGTGCTTCTTCTCGTAGAATTTTCGATAGTGAACCCTCACTGCCGAAATTCCTCCCGGCATCGTACCGCGGTAAACTATAGAATGCTTACCAAGTGTGGACATCGCCCCCAGCGAAGGATAAAGCTGCGCTACCAAACGCCGGAAATAGTGTGAAAAAATCGCATGCCCACCAGTGGCATCTCCAAACAGCACCCCACCCTTCGCCAAAAATGCCCGCAAATGGACCACCTGTGCCGGAGTGAAGTGAAACGGTCCGGTACCGGTAATGTGCGCGATGGTAGTAATGCCGGCGTTAAGCTGCCCCACACGCTCTTTCGTCAGAACCAGGCGAGTAGCAAACTGTAACGCCGCCAGCCGGACCATTCGCGGCCAGGCCCCGGGTTCCGGATTCCAATTTCCGTGGTATTTGATCAGGGCGATGTGAATAGTCCGTACCGGCTTGCGTCTTGCCGATGGCACATGCAAAGAAGTAAGCTTATTGGCCAGGGCCACCTTACCGGTGGCGTACAGGTACAAGTTCAAGGGAATCTGCCAATAGGACTCGTTGAGATGTGCCCGTTGCTGCCAGGCATTGGCAAAATCCACCGGATTGATAATCCACAAATACCGCGATCCATTGGATATCGCCAACAAGCCCTGATTTTGCAGATGATAATAAGATTGCAAAGTGTAAATTGAGCTTTTCACCGAAAGAGTTTGCACGGGATATCGATTATGCACCACTTCGCGTGCATAACGCTCCATAGCTTTGGTAAAGGCTTTTGATCCATTATTGCTGTTGGAAAATACGATTCCCCCGGCATATATATACCGGCGAATTTTGGCTACATCGGTCTTGGTGAACTTGGGATCCTGCGATCCGCTGATATAAAGCACCGGCGAATTGAGCCACTCCCGCACGGGACTGGCGCAATTGACTACCTGCCAGTTCATGGGATGTTCATACGTGCGACTGATCCATGCCGTCAGATTACCGATATCGCGCGGATAATGGTTCCATGAACCATAATATCCCGGAGAGTACTGGAGCTTGTTAAGAAATACCGGATTGAGTCCGCGGGCCAAGGTCAACAGGGCGTAGCAGGTACCGACAATTCGATTATGCACCCGTGGCGGTCCGGTGATGCCGGCCCCCCAACTGCCGTTGTGGCGCTGATGCCGCAGCAACCGGGCGGCGATGCTGCTATACCAGTTGGTGCGGCCAAAGTACTCCAGCCCCGACGCCATCCCCACCCGGGCATAACCGTACAAGGTGTACGTATCACCGATGTGGGGGTGGATGTGCCGGTCCAGCCAGGCCAGGCCGCGGCCAATGCTGCGATCCGGTGATGTGCTGCGCTCATACTCATCGGCAATCAGCAGGCTGGCAAGGCCGGCGGGAGTCATAGAATCCGGTCGGCTGGATTCATCCCCGGGTGCGGGCACATCCGCGTGGGAAGCGTACCCCCAGGTGCCATCGGAATATTGAAAAGCCCGCCAGTGCATTTTCACCGAATCCCAGTAGGACATGGGCACCCGCAACCCCGCATGGGCCACCGCCCACATTCCCAGCACCCCATATTGAGTGTTGGAGTTGTCCCACCCCTGGGATAGTATGATGGCGTGGGCACCGGCCTTTGTTTTTTTTAGCCGATAACTGTAACCGCCGCCCCGTTTCATTCCCTCCCGTAGAAGCTTGTAATCGCGACGGAGAACCGCTAAATATTCAGGCTTATGGGGCAACAGAGCCATGGCGTTGGCCTGGAAGGATACGACGTACGTATCGATGGAATGAATGCCGGCGGTGTAGGCGATGGCCGCTCGCATCTTGGGTGAAAATATATTGAGTTCTCGCAGATCCAAACTCTGCCCGACTTCCAGCAAGGTTTGAGTTGCCATCGCCGTGCGACCACCGCGTTGGCGAAAATAACCTGAATCAAATATGCCGCGATCCCAGCAATTGCCCGTTTTTTCATGTTTCAGCAGATAATGCACGCCGCGCTTAATCGCCCGCACCACTTGTCGGCTGGTTACCGTCGCCTGTGCTACAGGCAACGACCGTCCTGTAAAAAATCCAACGACGGCCAACAGACTTACCGCGTAAGAACGGTATCTACCTGGTTGCAAACATACGATGCGAGGAAACATGGCGGCCTTTGGTAAGAGTAACTCATGCTTTACCTGAGATCACCTTCGATCAGGCTTAGTACTTCCGGGTACCGCTGGAAGCCTCCTATTTGGCGGGAATCACGTGAGCCGGGGGCACCTTAACGGGTGACGGTTTTGGGGTTGCGGCAGGCCCTTTTTTCTTCTTTGCCCGCAGAACCTGTTGATGGATGGTGTAACATAACACATTTCTGGCCAACGCCTGGGCGGATGCCGGTGTGTAGCCACTGATGCCCCAGGTATTGGTCCCCAGCAATCCACTGGTAATGTCCTGCGGGGAAAATACCACCACCCACCGCCCATGCAATTTTATACCCAGCATTTGCGGATACTTACGGGCATGCCCATGCTGATAGTTATAAAACTTCCGATAGCTCACCACTTGTGCCTTTTGGCCTTCCGGAAAGCTGCCCGTATACAGCGACGAATTCAGGGGAATGTTGTTCAAAAGAGCATGGGGAAATAA
>JAJZNX010000201.1 GCA_021852275.1 Planctomycetota bacterium
GGATGGTAGCGTGACGCTCTGCGTGCGGTCCAGCGGATAGTTGCCCGCCAGCGCCAGCAGACCATAACGCAGGCTGCCGCGACAAGTCGGCCCATCGTTGACCCCGTAAATTTTTACGGTGTCTCCTTGGCGCACCACCACCACAATACATTTGGCCATAGCCCGCCGCACCGGCCAGAAGGCTGGCGTACGCCGCAGGTAGTAATCTACAATAGTCCAACTACGTGTCACGGGCCAGCAATCGTTGTACATCCAAAAAATGGCCGCGGCCGAGTCAAACATGCGTCGCCTGAAATTGCGGATGTATTCGCCCAGACCTTCGCCCTGCACCAGGCCACCCCAGTAGACATAATCTTCCAAGGTCATCTTTTTGAGTGACTTTCCCAGCCAATGCTGGAGCATCACATCGGGATAGGGCTGCCCGTCACCCCAGGACGCAATGCCGTTGTCATGAAGTTCCCAGGCGAATGATCCTGGTCGCCGCGTCCCGGCTTCGACGCAGGCCCTCACAGTGGGCAGCGCCGCCGGACCGAGAATGCCGCCTTCGTTGGGAAAACGGCACACCATGGTCCGGTAGCCGTAAAAGTCGTTGTTCTGAAAACCGATCGACCACGGATGCTGATCGCCTGTGGTATCGGACGTAGGCGAAGCTCCGGCCGGTGAAAATGGAGAACTCGGTTGATAATAGCGTCCGGGGTCTTCGGCTTGCAACAGTCGCGGCAATACCAGGTGAAATAGAGCATAATCCGGAAAAGCCTGGCCATGCTCATAGCCCCATTCCCAGGCGCCCTGTTCCATCTCGTTGTTGCCGCACCAGGCAATCAGGCTGGGATGATGGGCCAACCGTCGAACCTGATAGGTGGCTTCTCTTTTGACATCCGCCAGGAATTTCTCATCGGTGGCCGGATATTTGGCGCACGCGAAGATAAATTCCTGCCAGACTAAAATACCCCGCGCATCGCACAGATCATAAAAATAGTCATTTTCATAAATGCCGCCGCCCCACACCCTGAGAAAATTAAAGTTGGCCTCCAGCGCCCGGTCCACGAGGGCCTCATAGCGCCGCGCGTCGATACGGGCCGGAATCACATCCGCCGGCACAAAGTTGCCGCCCTTACAGAAAATCGGCTTGCCATTGATCTCAACGATGAAATAGGTGCCGGCCGCCGGGTGTTTTTCCTGATTGACGCGTACATGTCGAAAGCCGATACGGCGGGTGGTTCTGCCGATACTTCTCCCTTCGACCTCCAGATTCGCGGTAACGGTGTACCTTGGCTGGTTGCCGTGGCCCACCGGCCACCACAAGCTAGGTGATACGACCACCACGTCAGTCTGGAGCCGGTTGGCACCCCGGCCAATTTGCACCGATGCGCGCGTCCGCTGCCTGGTTTCATGCACGTACAGGCTCAGCTCGCCGCTAAGGGGTTTCTCCCGCAGGCCCGTCACCGATACTACAGCCGTAATAGTGCCCGTCTGCAGATCCACCGATAGATCGCCGCGCAAAGCGAACTGCTCCACCCGCGCTGCCCGCACGATTTCCAATCGAACCGGACCATGAATCCCGACATTGAGCAGCCGCGGCGACCAATCCCAGCCATGAGAAAACTGTGGCTTGCGCAGCCAGGGCCGCTTGGTCAATTGATTGTCAATAGAGATGCTCAGGCCATTGGCACAGCGATCTTTGGCATGAAACAGGCCGCTCTCGATAGCAACGATTAAAATGTTCTCCCCCGCCACCAGGTGCTCGGTGACATCCACCTGGCAGGGATAAAATGCGTTTTCATGCTGGGCCACTGCATGGCCATTGAGATAAATGCTGGCCGCCAGGTCCAGCCCTTCCAACACCAGCCAGGCACGTTCATCGGCGGCCAATTTCGGCACCTTGAAAGTGCGGCGGTAGTGCCACAACGTTTCCTCCACCCACCGCGCCGCCAGAACATTAAGCCCCAGCGTCGGTTCGCTTAGCACGCCCGCCTTGCATAAGTCCAGATGCACGGCACCAGGAACCACGGCATCCCAGGCCCGACTCAAGTCCGCATCCGGACGCAGCAGCCGCGGCAGCCGATCGCCGCGCTGTCCATCATCCCAGCGCAATTTCCAGGTTCCGTTTAAGTCAATAATTTTTGCCATAACGACTTAGACCTCGTCTATCTTGGTACCGCATCCCGTACACGGCGGCCAACAACCTTCCGCCGAAGGCCTATCTTGCCGCTTCCGTCGGTACATCAACGTTGGCGGTCAGATACCATTTTTGCCATTCCAGCGGTAAGGCATGGATAACCTTACCCGGCACGCCGTAATACAACACACTGCGTACAATGACTACCGCCAAGATCATGCCGGCAATGGTATCGGACGGAAAGTGGGCGTGTTCCAAAACCCGTTGAAACGCCACGTCCAGAGCCAAGGCGTAAAAGAGTGCCCGGCCCCGCGGATAAAACCAGCTCAGCCCCGCGCTTAAAGCAAAGGAACCGGTGGTATGCGCACTGGGAAAGGATTGGTACTTGGCGTTGCCAAAGCCATACGCAGGCCCCATGAAAGACCAGTCTCCATTGTGGTAGGCCCAAGGTCGGGTGCGACCAAACATTCCCTTGAGCAGATAACAAACCAGCACTGTCGCCAGACAACCCAGGGCAATCGCCAAGGCCTTCTTTCGGCCCTCTTTATCCAACATGCCCACTGCCAGAATCACGAGAATCGAACAGGTCCATTGGCCGTATTGGCCCAGCATGGTCATTTCCAGCTTGATATCTGATTTCAAGTGCAAATGCGTATGGAACGCCCATACCGCCGCCCGATGATCGATCAAAAAACTCAGCGCGAAAATAACCAAGGCTACCGACAACTTCAGCCAGCGCGGCCAGGCGGAATCAAAGTGAATGGGCGCTCCTTGATACCAGAGCGGTGGGCGCGTCTGCTCTACATCATGGCTCATGGCTCTTTTCATGTTGATCTCCAAAGTGCAAGCGCCTTTACACTGGCTCTCGATGCCCAAAACTCTTATAGTTGACCAACATCCAATGTGTCAAGGCTAGGTAAAGGTGGAAAATAACGGATGCTTGAACCCAAAATAAAAGATGCCCGTCAATGGTGGAGCTGGGAGGATGTGCTGCTGATTATTTTTTTCGGAGCCGCCCTTTTTCTCCCCGGCCTGCATCACATTCCCCTTTTCGATCGCGATGAGCCGCGCTTTGCCGAGGCGGCCCGCGAAATGCTGCGTTCCGGCAATTTCATTGTGCCGCGCTTTGATGGGGTGCTGCGACCCGATAAACCCCCCGTCATTTATTGGCTGATGGATTTTTCCTACCGCATCTTCGGCGTCAACGGCATGGCCGCGCGCCTGCCCAGTGCGCTCTTCGCCATGCTGACGCTTCTGGTTACGTATTGGATGGCCGGCGAGCGCTTTGGCCGAATTACCGGTCTCTTGTCGTCCCTCATATTGGGTACGGCGGTGTTGTTTGTGGCTGAATCACGGCTGGCGACGGCGGACTCTGTGCTGATCTTTTTTACCACATT
>JAJZNX010000014.1 GCA_021852275.1 Planctomycetota bacterium
CCATCCGGCATTTTGCCGTCATCCACGAAAATAATCTCATAGGGCCGCCCCAGCAAAGAGAGATTTTTAGTTAATCCGGCGTAGAGTTCAGCCACCGATTCCTGTTCGTTGTACATGGGCACCACCATGGAACAATAAGGAATGGGCGCAGCGTTCTGCCACGTCGTGTTCAGTTCTGGATTGGCATCAATATCGTTCATTTCTTATTCCGCTCGGTGGCCCCAGTGAAGAGTATACCGGACCGGATTAAACCGCGCAACTGCGGATAACGGCAAAATGCCGGATGGTACCGGCCTCGCGTGTTGGCCGCCTATAAAAAGCTTTTTAGATTCTTAATTGTTGTTCAGCCAAATGCCGATAAGCATTGGTTCAGGCGTTGACGAACCACTGTCGTTGAACCGATGGCCGACCTGGTGAAACGCCCGAAAATCGGTAGCGAGCGGTTTTTTATCGGTCGTTGCCGGTGCAAAGGCCCGCCTGCCGCCGGTCGCGATGGTGCTGATTGCTTTGGCAGCAGGCGTGAAATACCAGGCGCTGGCTCGCGGCCCAGGGTTTCGCCCCAAAAGATGGGTTAAAAATTGCCGCCTTTTTTGAACCCCTGACCACCCGGAGAGTATAATGTCCAGCGCGACTCTGGTGGCATGAGCCTCGCGCCATACTTGGCACAGGCACGTGCAAGTCCATTCTAATGAGTGAAAGAAAGAGCGCACCATCGGCCGAAAGCTGCCGGTGATCAGCGTTTGGATTGTGGGCCGCGCGGCTGCGGAAAGTCGTCGGAGGGAGCCGACTTTGCCAATCCCGCGTTTGGTCCGGCAAGCAAAAAAGATTACACTTTAATCGCACTGCGATGGCACGGCAAAATACGCAAGTACAAGGAGTTCAAACACTATGGCATTAAAAAAAATGGGCGATAACACGGCGGAAATTGCTTCTGGTGCTGTCGGTACCTCGGTACCAACGCAAAGTAGTGGCCTCTGGACGCCCGGTTTGGCCCCAGCCACCCCACGCATAAGCCCGGTAACCCGACGCGATTTTGTTTCCAGCATGGTATTGGCCGGTACGGCGCTGGCGTTGGCCGGCTGCACCGCCCAAAATGGCTCGGTATCTTCCACGGTCGGCGATCTGCCGGAAGGCATTTTGCCGGCAGATGCCGGTTCCATCGGCGGACCGGCGGACGTGGGTTATGCCCCGCCTGCGAATTTCCGCATGGCTACCTATAAACCGCCCGTACGCCAGCCGCTTCGCCCCATCGGAGCATTGGGCATCATCCCACGGGCCGGCTGGACTACCATCGGCCCGAACCTGCGCACCATTCAGCCGATGAATGGAGTGCGGCTGATTACCTTTCATCACACCGGCGATCCCACTCCGTTTTATGATGATTCTTATGTCGGCACCGCTCGCTACTGGGAAGCCATTCGCCAGTGGCAGCGCAGCCAGGGATTTGAGGACATCGGTTATCACTTTGGCATCGACCGCGTAGGCCGGGTGTGGCAACTGCGCAAGCTGGAATATCGGGGCGAACATGTGCGCGATGGTTTTGCCCCGCCGCACTGGCTGGATCGCTACGTGCAATGGAAAAACGCCCCGACCCGACCCATCCATGGCCGGTGGATATGGAATGCCCACAACATAGGCGTGGTTTCCCTGGGGAATTTTATGATCCAGCAGCCCACCCCGGCCCAGTTGCACCGCATTGTCCACTTCGGGCGGGTGCTGCGAAATTTATATCAGATACCCATTTACCACTGCTATACCCACCAGGAACTGGTCTCCACGCTGTGCCCGGGTGCGCATTTGCAGCCGTATATGGAATACATCCGCCGCACCAATCAGCTCTAGCGCACACCGCCGATTTTTCACGCCCACATTCTACCTCCACCCCCAACCCCGCCAGATCATTGTCGTTTAGCCGCACCGCTTGCGGTGCGGGAAATAGTGGTAATCATCACATCAAGTTTTTCACGCCCAATGCTGCGTGTCCGTCGGCCGCCGGTTGGCTTTCATCTCCAGCCTTTATCGGTTATTATCTTCATTGATGATTGTCAATATAGTTTGGCAATCTGTTTGGCAAGGAGTCTTTTATGCAATACGCCCCCTTGGGAAGAACCGGTCTGCTGGTAAGTCAATTATGCCTTGGTACCATGAATTTCGGCCCCCATGCCACCGAAGCCCAGAGCTTCGCCGTCATGGACAAGGCCCTGGAACTGGGGGTGAACTTTTTTGATACCGCCGATGTTTACGGCTGGAAAAAGGGCGAAGGCGTTACCGAGCAGATCATCGGCAAATGGTTCGCGCAAGGCGGCCGCCGCCGCGAACAGGTCATTCTGGCCACCAAAGTTTACGGCGAAATGGGCAATGCCAAATTTGACCGCGGGTTAAGTGCCGTGCACATCCGGCGGGCCGCAGAAGAAAGCCTGCGGCGCTTACAGACTGACCATATCGATTTATATCAGATGCACCACGTGGAACGCACTACTCCCTGGGATGAAATCTGGCAGGCCATGGAATTGCTGGTCGCCCAGGGCAAAGTACTTTACGTTGGATCCAGCAATTTTGCGGCCTGGGATATTGCCACCGCCAATCAGGTAGCGTCCCGGCGGCACTTTCTCGGGTTGGTCAGTGAACAAAGCAAGTATTCCCTGGCCTGTCGCCATATCGAATTGGAAGTGCTGCCGTGCTGCCGCCATTATGGTGTGGGCGTGATTCCGTGGAGTCCGCTGGATGGCGGCCTGCTCGGCGGCGTGCTGGGCGGAGCCAAAGAAGGCCGGCGCGCCGCGGAAGGCATGCAGAAACGCATTGCCGCCATCAGGCCGCAGTTGGAAAAATGGGAAGCGCTGTGCGCGGAACTTGGCGAAAAGCCCGCGGATGTCGCCCTGGCGTGGATGCTGGCCAACCCGGTTATTACCAGCCCGATCATTGGCCCGCGCACCATGGAACAACTCACCGGAGCCATGCGCTCCCTGGAAATTAAACTGCCCGCCGAAACACTTCAGCGTATCGACGCGATCTGGCCCGGCCCCGGCGGCGAAGCCCCTAAAGCTTATGCCTGGTAAGAAACCACCCGGCGCTGGCTCACGGGCACTTTCGTTTTTTGTAGCCGGCGATGCCCCCATCGCCGCCGCAATAAAAAATGGTAGCACAGACATTCTTGCCTGTGTTTTGCGAATGCCAAGTCCCCACCGCCGCCACGATTCTCCAGCCCGGCCATTGCTTGGCCGGGCGCACAATGCTTCCGCTATGCCGATGGGGGTGCGAACATATTGTCTGCCATCGTAGCCGACGATGTCCCCATCGCCGCCGCAATATAAAATGGTAGCACAGGCATTCCTGCCTGTGAGATTAACCATCCCCGTCGTCGCTACGCACACACCAGCCCAGGGATTATTTCCAATAATGTCCGGAAACTCCAAGGCGTGGGTTGGGTTCAAGGACATGGGCTGTTCATCAGTCGATGGAGAGGGGAGCCAACCGGGTGTTGGCCATATTTGGGCGCAGGCAGCGGCGTCACCGT
>JAJZNX010000174.1 GCA_021852275.1 Planctomycetota bacterium
CAGTAGAACATATCCAGCGCGAAAGCGCAAGTTAAGATTCTGTTAATTTTGTGGTAGTATTCTGTTAACATATCCCGGACATTATTGGATTGTTTCCCTAGGCGCAAGGCGCTTCCGCACCCAGCAGTGGCCTGATCAAAATATCCGCTGAAAGCCGACCGCTGATCGCTGAAAGCTGATTGCTGACCGCTTCGCTCCCCGTGGAGCCATGGATGCCGAAATCTCCCGGCGCGGCCGGGACAGGCTTCCGCGGCACGGAGCAAGCCATCGGGACCTCCCGACCCCTTCCTCCTGTCTCCTCGTAAAAAAATGTTGGATGATATTGTTAGTCTTGCTAATCTTACCCCAAAACCTCAATAACCGCCTCGGCGCCGGACGACATCTATCGTGCTAAATCTTAAGCCTTAAAAGATCCGGCTTTTCCAGCGTTGCGACAAAAAGGGGACGTTCTGGCATTGCCGGAATTATCCCCTTACAGGCTATGCCTCCCGGTGCAGCTTCATCAGTCGAGGGCTGGTCAGCAACATCAACTCCACACGCTCAAAATGGGTCAGCCACTCGGCGATATTGGCGGCCAGCAAATCCTGTGGCGGAGCTACCAGGCCCGTCGGGCAACTGGCCCCGTGCAGGTTGGCCGCCTTATGCCGATAGGTGACCAGTGTGCGTTCGCCAAAGCGTTCACATTCACACCAATCTTCTGATAAAAACAGCAATACCGGCACGCGCGGAGCACCACATATTGAAAGCTCATTGGCCACCAGCGTATCCGGATCACCGACCGCCGGATCAAACTTCTGTGCGCGGTTGATAAAACGCAGGTCAATCATGGGCGAAGCTGCGGCAAAATGCTGAAAAATCGGGCAGGCGTTGACACAGTCACCGCACCATGTCCCCGCCATACACAGCACGTGCATTCGTCGGCGAAATCCGGCCAGAAGATCCTTTTGTTCCGGCAGAAGTGTTACCTTATCGTACAGGGCCTGCCAGCGCTGCCGATGTTCCGCCGTTCCATGTTGCTCAAGGAATTGCTCATAGGGCAACGCCCGTTCAAAGCAGGACTGGAAGTTACAGGTCATCGCCGACGCTCCTTATGTATCATCATGATGCCGTGCCGATTATAGCCGCATGTTTTACGAAGAATCAATTTTTGCGGCGCTGAACTGCAGCGTCAACCAGCGCCTGAAATAGCTTGATCTGAGGATCTCCGGGCATGCGTTCCGGATGCCATTGCACACCCATCCAAAAAAACAGAGTCGGATCTTCAATCGCCTCCACCAGGCCATCCGCTGCGCTGGCTGATGCGATCAGGCCATGCCCGAGTTGGTCCACCCCCTGGCGATGGGTCGAATTCACCAGCAGGGGCTCGGTGCCAAACAGCCCCGCCAGCCGGGTGCCGACGGCGGGCTGCACCGCGTGGCGCGCGTCATACCGCAGCAACTTATCCGGATCGGCGGCATGGTTGATGCGCACCGTTCCCGCCACATCCGGCAGATATTGCACCAAGGTTCCGTGGCGCTGCACATTCATCAACTGAAATCCTAGGCAAATGCCCAGGGTTGGCACATTACATTGCTCCGCCATCGCCAACATGGCCAAATCAAACGCCTGCCGACGCTCATTCATCAATTGCGTCCTGGCATGCGGCTGTTGCCCATACAACGCGGGGTTCACATCATCACCGCCGGGAATGAGCAGTCCATCCAGAACATCCAGCATGTGCCGCCGAACCGCATCGTCCGCCGCGTGCGGCAACAGCAGCGGCAGGCCGCCGGCATCCAATATGCACTGCGTATACGTATCGGCCAATTCATAGACGTTCGGTACCGCCGCAGCTTCGCGGGTATCCATGGAAATTCCAATCAGCGAGCGGCGCGGCATGGCGTTCCTGGTCAACAGCACAATATCCTAGTCATGGCGATGCAAAAGGTACATGCCGAGTACGGCAACCTGAAATACCAGAGCCGCCAGCAGCCATTCCAGCGCACCCAACTGCGCGCTGGTTCTGTCAAACCACCAGCTTTTATCCGTGGTTTGCAGGTACGTGCCCGCAGCCAGACCATCCCACAGCGCCATAGCTAGAAACAAAACAACGATGACCTGCAGAATCATCGCTACCAGCGACCAAAACGAAAAATCAGCGGCTTGCGTGCGGCGCTGCAACTGCCGAACATGCCTGGCGATTTCCTCTAATAGTATGTGACTGGCACCGGGAGCTGCGGAAGCGGCACTAAAAACAGGTGCCGGGTCCTCTTTCGGCGATACCGCAGGTACAGGCGGCGGGCTGGACGCAGATACAACTACCTCGGCCATTGGAGATACCGCAGCCTCTAAGACATCAGCGGCAGGCGACTCTGGAGCGGCCTTTATCGCTTGAGAAGCGGCAGATTGCCTGTTCACATGAGATCCTTCGCGAACAATAATACGCGCCGCGTCGGCCAGTGACTTCACCACAAAATCCGGTTTGGTCTGCGTCCCATCCGTCGGCGTGGATGAGGAGGCACCGGTATTCACCGAGGAATCACGCAGAAGTATTGTGCGGCAACCCACCGCTGCTCCCGCAGCGATATCTCGCGGCTGATCTCCAATGAGCCAGCATTGCGACAAATCCAGGTTAAAATCCGCAGCCGCCTGCTTTAACATTCCCGGCCGAGGCTTGCGCCATTCGTGATCACCGCGATAGGACGGCACCACCGCCTCCGGATGAAACGGACAAAAATAATTGGCATCGATATGGGCACCGGCCTGCCGGCGCAACTGCCGTCCCATTTCTTCATTAACCGCCTCGACATCGGCCGGCCCAAAAAGACCGCGAGCGACTCCACTTTGATTGCTCACTACAATAATGCGATAGCCGATCCGGCGTAATGATGCCAGCGTAACGCCTGCACCCGGCAGTAACTTCACCATGGCCGGATCACCCAAATAGCCGTCATTGGCAATAATGGTGTTATCACGATCCAAAAATACCGCGCGTTCCTGCATCATTGATATTCCGCAAAATCGTCCGCTACTTCGCGTGGCCGGCAGCAGCACGTCCATGCCACCTGTCGCCTGTTCACCACCATACATTGCCGCACCGCAGCCAGCTCGTCACCACTATCGGGCCAGTTTTTCCAGGATCGCAGTGGTCGAGTGACCGGCTAAAAACGGTGCCAGAACCACAACTCCGCCACGGGACTCCACCAAGTCCCGGCCAACCACTTTCTTGTCGGCATAATCCTCCCCCTTCACCAATACATCCGGGGCCACGGTCCGCACGAGTTCCAACGGGGTATCGTCGGCAAAATCCACTACAAAATCCACGCACGCCAGTGCCGCCAATACGGCCATGCGGTCCATCAAGGGATTCACGGGCCGATCATTCCCTTTAAGCCGTCGGACTGAAGCATCGGAATTCACTCCCACTACCAGCACATCACCGTGACTGCGGGCAAATTGCAGGTAACGCACGTGACCGGCATGGAGAATATCAAATACTCCATTTGTAAAAACAATGCGTTTGCCCGCCGCCCGCAACAAACCAAGTTCGACGCTTAATGCGGCGAGACTGCGTACTTTTTCTTCGGTTGCTTCGGCCGGCAATAATTCCGCCATCACCTCCTTGCGCCGCAACGGCACACAACCAAAGCGTTCTACTTCCAATCCCCCCGCTACGTTGCCCAGATCCACCGCCTGACTCCACGTGGCCCCGGCACTGATGGCCATCGCCAGCATAGCCAGCACCATATCGCCGGCACCAGTAACATCGTAAACGGTACGCGGCCTGGTAGGATGCAGTGTACCGCTATCCGGCCCATCCAGCAGATACATCCCGTGTTTATCCAGAGTGATTACACACGCATCCAGCTCCAGACGGGAATAAAGTTCCCGTGCCAGCTCGGCCGCACCCAGGGGTAAAGCCTCCATGCGCCGGCCCGTAGCCAGCTCGGCTTCCGTCCGATTCGGAGTAATGACCGACGCCCGTCGATATCGGCTGTAATCTGTCACGGCCGCAGGATCCACCAATATCGGCACACCCAGATCGCGGGCCATATCGATGGCAGCCGGGCACAAAGACTGGCTCAGAAGACCTTTATTATAATCTTCAATACACAGGGCCGCCGAACCCGCCAGACATTGGCGCAAATGCTCCCGCAGATTTTTTTCATGCTCTGGTCCAATCGGGGAAAGATCTTCACGGTCCAATCGCAGCATCTGTTGCGGATGGCGATGCTGCGCCAACCCGACCAGTCTGGTCTTGGTGCAGGTTGGCCGGCCTGCAATGGCCAGCAGGTGTGCCACCTCCACGCCGGCATCGCGGAGAATGGCACGCAGCAGTTGCCCCTGGTCATCCTGCCCGCACACGCCGATCAAGTCCACCTTGGCTCCTAAGGCAGCCAGAAACACGGCCACATTGCCGGCCCCTCCGCAGCGGTGCTGCCGGTAACGCTCCTGCACCACCGCTACCGGAGCCTCCGGCGAAAGTCGCTCCGCATCCCCGTAAATATATTCATCCAGCATCAAGTCGCCTAAAACAACGATACGTGGCTCGCCGAAACGCTCCACAATACCCGCAAGTTCAGCGCTTAAATGTTGCATAAACGGTTCACATCTTCGTCTTAAAACCGCACCGATATTCGCCATCTATTTTATCGTCCGGCAAGGGCCGCGGCCAGCACCCCATGCCACAGCGAAGACTGCACGCCTTCTATCCGGTTTTCAATCCGCACATGCCAGACCGGCACCGGCAATTTGAAGTCTTTTATTTTCACCCAATCTTTGACCGTCGTCACCCACGCATCCAGCGAGCGGGCGGCGGTTATTTCACGCATCCGCTCAAAATCCAGTTCCATCTGATAATGGTGGTGATCGTCAAACCAGCAACCGCTTGATGGAATCAGTCCAGTCGATCGTACCGTGTTTAAAAATCCTTCCGGATTCCCCACTCCGGCAAATACCAAAACATGCTTGCCGTCGGCCGCCACCGGCCGACCCGCCGCATCAAACACCCCGATCACCCGCGTACGCTGTTCAAAAATATTCCTCGGCTTTACCCATTGGGCCAGCAGTCCTGCCGCCAGTTCCACCAATTCAGGGGTTACCTGCTCACAGCGGGTCAACATGATGTGAGTAGCACGGGTCATGCCACGCGGATATTCCCGCCAACTGCCGCGCGGAATAATACCTGGAATGCCCATGGGGTTGGTGGCATCCACCAGTACTATATTCACATCCCGATAAAGCCGGCGGTGTTGAAAGCCATCATCCAGTACCAGAACATCCGCTCCGTACTTGCCGATGGCTTCCTGTCCACCGGCGATTCGATCGGCGTTCACCACGACGGGCACACCGGGGCATTCCTGCTGAATCACCTGCACTTCATCCGCTACCATTCCCCCGGCAGCACCATAACCGCGTGTCAAGACCGCGGGCTTGCGGCCCATGGCCACCAGATCGCGCACAATCATGATAACGGTCGGCGTTTTACCTGTGCCGCCCGTAGTCATATTGCCCACCGAAATCACCGGCACAGGCAGTCGCACCACCTGGATGCGCCCGACATCGTAGGCCCAGTTGCGAACACGTATGGCCAGGCCGTATGGCCACGATAACAGGGTCAATACCGCCCGCGCCACCGCGGGGATCAAACCCGCCGTTTCACCCGTCATTGTGCGTTTATACCACTGTTCCATGCGGGATCAAGCTCATTTCATCCGGGCCGGCCTCGCCGCACCGGCGCAGCCGGCTTCACACCACCAGGCTGACCATGCGACCTTTGACATATATTTTTTTCTTTAAATTCCGACCCGCCAGCTTTTCCTGAATTTCCGCATCGGCAAGCACGCTTTGCAACACGTGTTCTTCCGCGGCGTCGGCCGGCACGCTCACGCGCCCGGAAAGTTTGCCGTTGATCTGCACCGGAATATCACACTGGGCTTCCACACACAGGGCCTCATCGTACATCGGCCAGGGAACGCGGCTCACCGACTCCAGGGCTGCAGTTCCGCTGATCTGCTGATATATTTCCTCGGCAATATGCGGTGCAAACGGTTCGAGCAGCCGCACCAGCGTAAGCACGGCTGCACACGGTATTACTTCCAGCCGCGTCAGCATGTTGTTAAATTCCATCATGGCACTGATCGCCGTGTTGAACGATAGCCGTTCAATATCCTGCGTTACCTTGCGGATAAGCCGGTGCATGGGACGCAGCAACTCATCGGCAGCCGCCTGCGATTTTCGCTGCTGCTCCGCGGTAAGCCCGCCACCATCCAGCGCCCGCCAACTGGTTCCATCCTGGACCACCACCCGCTGCTGATGGTCCTCTTCCGTTCCGAATACATTGCGCCACAACCGGTGCAGAAAGCGATACACCCCTTCCACACCCGCAGTGCTCCAGGGCTTGACCTGCTCCAGCGGCCCCATGAACATTTCAAAAAGCCGCAGGGAATCCGCGCCATACCTGGCGATGACATCATCCGGGTTAATCACATTACCGCGGGATTTGCTCATTTTATACGAACGGGCATCTACCTCTATGTCGGGGCGGCTTTTAAGTACGTATTGGTTGCCGCGTTTTTCGATATCACCGGCAGCCTGTCCCCGCCCCACCAGGGGTTCGCCCGTACGTTTGTGGCGCGAGATAATTTCCGGCCGGCCGTCAGAACCGGTACGGGTGGAAAGGTCCGGGTCCACCTCGCACCAGGAGACCCATTCCCCCGCGGCCGTGGAAAATGCAGTGTATTCCGCCTCCCCCAGAATTAAGCCCTGATTGACCAGTTTTCTAAACGGTTCCTGCGAACTTACGTATCCGCGATCAAAAAGCACCTTGTGCCAAAAGCGTGAATACAACAGGTGCAAAACGGCATGTTCCACCCCGCCGATGTACAGGTCCACGCCCGGGGGTTGTACCATCCAATAGCGTTCTGTATCCCGTTGGCAAAACACCTGGTCGTTTCGCGGGTCTAAGTACCGCAGGTAATACCAGCACGAACCCGCCCATTGCGGCATGGTGTTAAGCTCGCGACGCGCCGGCACGCTGCCCGCCGTGCCCGACGGCACCACGCGGGCCACGGCTGTCGCCGGCGAACCTTCCAGCAGCACACGGACATTAGCCCAGTCCCCGGCCTTGGAAAGCGGCGGAGCCATGGTCCCAGTCGGTTTAAAATCAGCCAAATCGGGCAGACGCAACGGCAGCTCTTCCGGGGCCAGCGGTACCGTGGTGCCATCTTCCAGGTGTACCAATGGAAACGGCTCTCCCCAGTATCGTTGCCGCGAGAACAGCCAGTCTCTTATCTTATAGTGGGTCCGACCCAAACCCATCTGGCGATTCTCAAGCTGCTCAATCATCGCCGGTTTAGCATGCTCGGTTGCCATACCGTCAATCCATGGGGAATTCACCGCATAGCCTGCTTCTTCCAGCGGCAGTTCGCCCGCCTCCAACAGCTCTTTTCGGGCACTGACCACCCGCTTGATCGACAATCCAAACTGCCGGGCAAAGTCAAAATCGCGACGGTCATGCGCAGGCACCGCCATAATCGCCCCTGTGCCGTATCCCATCAACACATAATCGGAAACAAATATAGGCACGCGCTGCTGATTGACCGGGTTGACAGCGTACGCACCTGTGAATACACCAGTCTTGGATACATCTTCCTGCCGTTGGCGTTCCGAGCGCCCGGCCACCCATTTTTGGTAGGCCATCACCGACGACGCAGGGCTTTCCTCACTGCCTGCAAACTTCCATGCGGCTGGTGTGGCCTCTGGCCAGGCCGCCGGAATGATGCAGTCTTTCTGCCCTATATGCACCAACGGATGTTCTGGTGCCAGCACCATATAGCTCACGCCATACAGCGTATCGGGGCGTGTGGTAAACACGTCCAGAATTTCCGGCCGGTCGGCGACCTGAAAATGCACCAGCGCCCCCTCTGAACGACCAATCCAATTCCGCTGCATCATTTTCAGGGATTCGGACCATTCCAAAGCATCGAGGCCATCGAGCAACCGCTTTGCATACGCGGTGATGCGCAGCATCCATTGCCGCATAGGCCGACGTTCCACCGGAAAGCCACCCACTTCGCTCTTGCCGTCTATCACTTCTTCATTGGCCAGCACTGTCCCCAAACCGGGGCACCAATTTACCGCCACGTCCGCCTGATATGCCAGCCTGAACCCCGCCAGAACTTCCCTTTGACGCCGACCATCCAGTTCGCACCATGCCTGCGCACATCCCGGAACAGCCCGCCCGCCGGTGGCAAATTCCGCCTCCAATTCGGAAATGGGTCGGCCCTGGCCGCGTGATTCATCAAACCAGGTGTCATACAGTTTAAGAAATATCCACTGCGTCCAGCGGTAGTATTCAGGATCCGTGGTGTTGATTTCGCGATCCCAATCGTAGGAAAAACCCAGCGATTGCAGTTGGCCCCGAAACCGGCTGACGTTTTTCCGGGTCGTAGCGGCCGGGTGCGTGTCGGTTTTAATCGCATATTGCTCGGCCGGCAGACCGAAAGCATCCCACCCCATGGGGTGCATGACCGAAAATCCGCGGGCGCGTTTGTAGCGGGCCATTATATCACTGGCGGTATAGCCTTCCGGATGGCCGACATGCAGCCCTTCTCCGGAAGGATATGGAAACATATCCAGCACGTAATATTTCGGCTTTGCGGTGTCCACTTGCGAGGCGAACACTTTATTTTGCAGCCAGATTTGTTGCCATTTTTCTTCAATGCTTCGAGGGTTATATTGCGGCATGGCAATTGAATCCTTTATTTTATGGTCTGGAAAAGCCCCGCTCGGCCAGCCCTACCGCCTTGAGCAGGCCCGCGGCTTTGTTGAGTGTTTCTTGATATTCGCTGGCGGGTACAGAATCAGCCACCAGGCCACACCCGCTCTGGATAAACACAGTGGTGATCCGGTCGGTCCGGTCTTGATTCGGCGTATCGCTTTTCGGCGGCAGCACCACCATCGTCCGCAGTGCAATGCACGTATCCATGTTCCCAGAATAATCCATATAGCCTACCGCCCCACCGTAAGGGCCGCGGCGGCTGGGTTCCAACTGGTCAATGATCTGCATGGCCCGGATTTTCGGTGCGCCGCTGACGGTGCCCACCGGCAGAGTAGCACGCAGCGCGTCGAAGCAGGTTGTTCCAGCCGCTAGTTCGCCATTGACGTTGCTGGTAATGTGCATGACATGACTGTAGCGCTCTACGCTCATCACATCATCGATTTTTACGCTTCCGGGTACCGCCACCCTGCCCACATCGTTTCGCCCCAAGTCCACCAGCATGATGTGTTCCGCACGCTCTTTAGGATCTGCCAGCAATTCCTTTTCCAATGCCGCATCTTCCTCCGTAGTTTGCCCGCGCCGACGTGTGCCCGCCAGCGGTCGGCTGGTGATCACTCCATTTTGCACCCGACACATTATTTCCGGCGACGAACCTACCAGCGTACATTCCGGTGCCGTCAGATAAAACATGAATGGCGATGGATTTACCACCCGCAGCGCCCGGTATATATCAAACGAATGGGCCGGCGTTTTTACCATGAAACATTGCGAAAGCACCACCTGAAAGATATCCCCCGCCTTAATATACTCCTTGGCCGCTTCCACCGCCGATTCAAACTCGGCCCTGGTAAAATTGCTTTCGGCTTTTGGCTGATGTCCCTGCTTCAAATCGATCACTTCCAGCTCGCCGTGTACAGGCTCACGCAGAGCCTCCACCATCGCATTGATACGCGCGGCCGCATCCTGATAGAGTTGATCATGTGGCCGGCCGTCAATATGGGCATCCGCCACCACCAATATGGTTTTTTGAACATGATCAAAAATCACCAGATCATCATACAACCCGAAGATAATATCCGGCAGATGCCGCAAGTCCGGTGGTGGCGATGCCAATTTTTCCGGCTCCAGATACCGCACCGTGTCATATCCCGCATAGCCCACCGCCCCACCTGAAAAAGCCGGCAATTCTGGCAGTCGCACCGCGGTTATGCCGGACAAAATAGCCTGTAATTCTTGCAGTGGATCTGCGGAGGTAAAGGTCTTATCCTTCTGTTCCGGCGACTTGGGAAACGACAACGTAACCCGGTGGCCGAAAGCCTTGATCACCGTCCGAGGCCCGGCACCCAGAAACGAATACCGGGCGATACGCTCTCCCCCTACCACCGATTCGAGCAGAAAGGAATAGGGTGATCGCTTGGCAAGGCGTTCGTAAGCAGTCACCGGCGTGAGATGATCGCCCAGGAGGGTTACAAACACCGGAACCGCAACCCCCGGCTTCGCCAAGGCGCAAAATTGCTCAAAGGAAAGTGTTGGGGTTATGCTATTTTTCGTCGGCAAACAACGCTCCTGTCGAAGTTCAACGGTTTAATTTTAACCGCCATCGCCCAAACGTTGTAGTCCGCAATTAACGTGAGTTACCGCGGATGGGCACCCGGTTGCCGGGCCACGGCGTTTGCCCGGTGTTTGCCCCCAACCTCTCCTGAACAATGCCACCTCACCCACTACGCCGGCCATCCGGCATGAACATGGCCGCCGATCTCTCAACTGCTGTCCATTAGCCTACTATTGCCACACTTTTCAATGTATACTTGCGATTGTCGGCCATTGAGGCTCCGGTGTTGTTTTCCGCGACTGTTCCGACGTACCGCCGACACAGGATTTGGTATGACCACCGCAAATTCCGCATCCGCTACCACTGTAAACGTATCTGCGTTTCACGTGATGAGCAAGCCCATCGGACCCATCTGCAATCTGGACTGTCATTACTGTTTTTATCTTGAAAAAGAAAAACTTTATAAACCCGGCGAAAGCTGGAAGATGTCCGACACGGTGCTGGATACCTATGTTCGAGATTACATTCAGTCGCAAGACACACCAGAAATTAACTTTGCCTGGCAGGGTGGCGAACCTACCCTGTTGGGGGTTGATTTCTTTGAGAAGGTTGTGGATTTACAGACCCGGTACGCCAACGGAAAAAAAATCCATAACGCCCTGCAAACCAATGGCACCCTCCTCGATGACCGTTGGTGTGCATTTCTCAAGCAGCATGAGTTTCTGGTCGGCGTCAGTATTGACGGCCCGCGCGATCTGCACGATGCCTACCGCGTTGACAAAAAACAGCAACCCACATTTGACCCTGTGTTCCAAGGCATCAAGCTGCTGCACACCCATAAGGTAGAGTTTAATACGCTCACCGTTGTGAATCGTAAAAACTCTCAGCGGCCGCTGGATGTATATCGCTTTCTAAAAAGTATTGGTTCCGGATACATTCAGTTTATTCCGCTGGTGGAACGCACAGCCCCCCCTCAATCCTTCGCCCTGCCGATGCTGGATTTGGCCTCCCCACCGGTTCCAGGCGAAACACTTCCTGATCTGCCCGTTACACCATGGAGCGTCGAGGCCCGTCAATACGGACAATTTCTAGTCGAAATTTTTGACGACTGGGTTCGTCATGATGTCGGAAAAATATTCGTACAGACTTTTGATGTCGCCTTGGGCAACTGGTTGGGGGCTGGATCCGGCCTGTGCGTATTTGCCGAGAAATGCGGAACCGCCATGGCGATTGAACACAATGGTGATGTTTATTCGTGCGATCATTACGTTTACCCGGATTACAAACTCGGTAACATTTTAAATGAATCCCTGGGAGCGATGGTAAATTCTGATTTTCAGAAAAAATTTGGATCAGACAAACTTGATACCCTGCCCGATTATTGTCGCCGCTGCGAAGTACGTTTTGCGTGTAATGGCGAATGCCCCAAGCACCGGTTTATCCGCACTCCCGATGGAGAACCTGGATTGAATTACCTGTGCCCCGCTTATAAGCGATTCTTCAAGCACGTGGATCCTTATATGAAACAGATGGCTGCATTATTGCGCCAACAACGCCCCGCCGCTGAAATTATGCGTATGCACGTGGCCCAACGCCGGTCCGGCGATTTACCGGATCGCAACGATCCATGCCCCTGCGGCAGCGGAAATAAATTCAAAAAATGTTGCGGATCCAGTTTATGACGATAAACGATGCCTCGGATATTGCGCCCGATATTATTTTTATCCTGATCGATGATCTCGGCTGGAGAGACCTGACCTGCTACGGCAGCACTTTTTATGAAACGCCGCACATCGATCAGTTAGCCGCCCAGGGTGCGATGCTGACGGATGCCTACGCCGCCGCACCTGTTTGCTCTCCCACGCGGGCCAGTCTTCTAACGGGAAAATATCCAGCCACACTCGGCATCACCGATTGGATTGGTGCCCGCAGCCAAGGTCGCCTGATGGCTGTACCCTATCTCGATCATCTGCCTCGACATGAGACCACCATTGCCACAGCACTTCGCCACGCGGGTTACCGCACATGGCATATTGGAAAATGGCACCTGGGCGATACGGATACATGGCCCGAACAGCATGGTTTTGACCTCAATATTGGTGGGTGCGGATGGGGCAATCCGCGGCAGGGGCACTTCGCTCCCTGGGGCCTTCCCAACTTATCAGAGGGCGAGCCTGGCAGCTATCTGGCGGATCGACTTACCGACGAAGCGATTCGCCTTCTGCAAACACCGCATACGCAGCCCTTCTTTTTGAATCTTTGTTACTATGCCGTGCATACTCCTATTCAGGCACCGCAGGATTTAATCGAAAAATACCGGAAAAAGGCCCACGCCATGGGGCTGGACAGTTTGCCCACCTTCCAGGATGGCGAGTATTTTCCGTGCGATCATAAAGCAGATCTACGGGTTCGACGACGCCTGTTGCAGTCTGACCCTGTTTATGCGGCGATGATTGATAATCTCGACGGGAATATCGGCCGCCTGCTGCACGCTCTGGCCGGCAGCAAACGGGCCAACAACACCCTGGTTATTTTTACCTCCGACAACGGCGGCCTTTCCACTGCCGAAGGCTCTCCCACCTGCAACTCGCCTCTGGCGCAGGGCAAAGGCTGGATGTATGAAGGAGGAACCCGTGTGCCGTTTATCATGCGTTGGCCAAAAATGATTACGCCCGGTATCCGCGTGTCCCAGCCTGTATCCAGCCCGGATGTTTTTCCAACGCTCTTGGATGCGGCGACCGGAGCTGCGCACACCTCATCAAAGATTGAAGGCCTTAGTCTGATGCCCCTGCTTTTAAATCAGCCTTGGTCGGACCGATCTCTTTTCTGGCACTATCCGCATTACGGTAATCAGGGCGGCACGCCGGCCTGTTCCATCCGCCGGGGAGACTGGAAGCTTATTGAATTTTTTGAAACCCAAGTTCTGGAACTCTACCACCTGCGCGAAGACATTGGAGAAAACCGCAATGTAGCCGCGAAACTCCCGGCCATTACACTGGAACTCCACAACTTGCTCAAAGCGTGGCGTACCACCAGCGGAGCGGTTATCCCACAACCCAATGGCGCATGGCAACCACCCCGGCGACTTCATCTCGATGCCCCGGAGGTTTAGCCAGCAGGCCAAAGCCTTTCAATGTCCGGTGTCCCGCACACCGGTTGTGGTTCTCTCACCATCTGATTAGGCCGCCGCCTGCACCACCACTTTTCTACTGGTTTGCCACCCCTACACAAACGTGATTTTGCGGGCGGCTACGCCGCACATGCGAATCAACAGCAATCCGTGGCGAAACCGCGAGATATTGGTGCTGCCATACGTACGTTGTTTATAGTGAACCGGTACATCCATAATCTTGAGATTCAACCGCGCCGCCCCGAACAACAAGTCGAAGTCCCCAAATGGATCAAAATCGCCGAAGTAATCGCGATTGGCGGCAATTTTTAGATAATTCCCGCGTGTCAGCACCTTGGTGCCGCACAAGGTATCACGTAATCGTTGACCCAGCAGAAAGGTGAACATCCATCCAAAACTCTTATTGGCAATCATGTTCAAAAACTGCATGGCCTGATCTTCCATAGGGTAAACCAGCCGGGAACCATTGGCAAATTCACAGCGGCCGCTGCGGATTAGATCAACAAAACGCGGTAATTCTTCTGGCGGAACAGATAAATCGCCATCTAAAATCAGCAGAATATCTCCGGTGGCGGCACCAAATCCCGCACGTACAGCGTCGCCTTTTCCCCGCCCCGGCTGCTGCATAGCCCGCATCTGAAAAGGGCCGGCGTAGTTTTTAACCGCGTCTTGTATGGCCTGCCACGTATCATCGGTGCTGTTACCTTCCACAAATATAACTTCCTGTGTGTCCGCCATGGCCGGCAGTCGATTCACCAGCGCGGATATATTGCCCGCTTCATTGCGCACCGGCACGATAACACTGACCGAGCTTGCCCGCGTAGCATCCGCCGTCGGAAGAATGCGGGCTATGGTGATGGTGCACAGGTCCAACTGCCGCAGCAACGGCAGCGGGGCCACCCAACGATTGACCAGGTTGCTCAGCAACGGAACGTGCAACGGCATTAAAATGCCTTCCGTCTGGCGCATCATGGAAAAATCGTTTTGCGCCAGAATGTTGCGAATTTCGTCGCTGGGCAGCCAGCTTTCATCAATAATGCGCTGCTTCAGTCCGCACGCTTCTCCCAGCCGGATCACCGGTTGCCACAATCGGCTGAAGGTAGCGATAATCAAACGCGTGTCGCGGTGGCACAGCCCGGCAATGGCCACCAAAGAAGAATGAAGATCGTAGAGTTGCGGCAGCACACCCGACAAAATCACGTAGTCGAACTTCGGCAGGTTCAGACTGGCAACCGATTCGATGTCCATTTCATGGAAAGTCAACTCTGGATGTTTCGCCCGGGCTTCAGCAATGGCTGCAGGATTAAAGTCGATACCCACGCCGCGGGCCGGCTTGAGTGCCGCCAGCATATCGCCATTGCCACAGCCAAGGTCAATGACGGCCGACCCCGGTAAAACATGGCGGCCCACCAACCGGGCCAGATACTGATGAAAATACCAATTTTTATCGCGGCTCCGACACAAAGCCGGATACATGTTGAGTTGAAAGCTGCGAACCTTGCGCCGGTGTTCAACCTCCGGCGAATTAGCTTGCTGGCAGGGGGTTGCTGAATCGGTCGAAGCCATTACCTGTATCCTGCCGCACTAGCCTGGCCACCAATGAACACTGCACCACACCTGAGATTTCCCGGCAGCAGTCTCATCGGTCAATCCTCGCGCCGGAGTATCTTCTGCAGGACCCGTGGGGTGGGATCGACCGCACCACAATGCTTGTCCATGGCTTACGTCGCGTTTTGTTCTGACGATGCCGCGGCCAATGGCACACCAGCCACATTGAGGCCACCCTCGGGGGCCGACTGATTGCTCATCAATGCATTCCACGCCGCTTCATCAATTTCGTCCACCTTGGAAAGCGAAATGACATGGGCCAGCACATTGCGCTGCAGTATCTGCTGCGCCAGATCCTCAAGTCGTCCATTGGCGGCGAGTTCCTGCCGTAATTTTTCCGGTCGGCGGCCATACTGAGTCGCAATCGCGGCGATTTCCGTATTGAGTTCTGCAGGGGTAATGGTGATGTGAAACTCCTCCGCCAGGCGGTTGACAATGAAGGCCGTTTTCAGGTCACGAAGAGCTTCCTGCGTGGACGCGGCTTTCAGTTCGCCCAGATGTTTTTCAATCTCCGTTATGGGCACGCCGCGCTGCATCCATTCTGTAGCCCGGCGGCGCAGCACACTTTCGCTCTGTCGGGCCGAAACTTTGGCCGGTAGTTCCAGGGCTGTTCGCTGGAGCAACGCACTTAGAACCTGGGACTGCATGATGCGATCCATTTCACCGCTGAGCCGGACTTGCAGCGCCTCGCGCATGGCTGCGTGCAGATCAGCCAAATCATTAAAGCCATTTTCCACAGCGAGTTGATCATTGAGTTCCGGGATATATTGATGTTCTACACCTGTTACATGCAAAACTATTTTGATATTGCGCCCGCGAATTTGTTCCTGCGGTAAGTCATCCGGAACTTTCCCGGCCAGTTCCACTTTTGCGCCGGGGGTTGCACCCGTCAGTTGTTGGGGCAGATTATCAAAGTCGATGCCAAATAACGAGGTCGTCTGCACATCCATAAATGTTGATTTAAACTGCACCAGCAATACTCCATCTTCATTGAAGATGTCCATCGCCGCATTGATGCGATCATTGGGCTGCGCCGGTTGCGTCGCCGGCTTCCACGATCCAAGATTTTTCGCCAGGGTTTCCAGGGCCACCTGGAATCGCTCTTCGGTGGGTTGCAGCAGAGGTTTTTTAATCTCTATACCATTCAAATCCGGCAAGGCAAATTCGGGTATGATTTCCACAAACAGCTCGATCACCATGGGACCGGATTCCGGAAGTTCAATTTTTCCCGCGTCCATTTCCGGCTGGCTTATCACATTCAGGTGGTGTTCTTCAACCGCAGCCTCATAGCTTTCGGCAATAAGCTGGCTTTTTATGGTATCACGCGCATTGCTGCCAAATCGCTTTTCCAGGATCCTCCGGGGTACTCGTCCGCGGCGAAAGCCGGGGACTGCGGCATCTCTGTGCAGTTCCCTGTATACCTGCTGAAATTTGGCCGCCACTCGTTCTGCAGGAATCGAGATCATAACTTTTTTCCGCGCCGCCCCGGCATCTTCCAGCGTAACCGTATTGGGTGGAAGGTTGTCGTTTGGCGCGTCATGTGAATGATCGTGCTCGTGCCCATGGTCGTTGCCATGTTCGTGTGTATGCACTTGTTCATTCGTAGTGGGAGTTGCTGATTTCTGATCCGTCATAGGAATCTCCAGTGGTAAAAATGGTTTATCTATCTCGCCGCCGTTCTTCGGCAACTAAGTCAATGATCTGTCAAAACCGCTCCACAACACAGATCCAGCGGCCTTGAGGGGCGCATTGCAATGGGTAAAACATCGCCTTTCATCGGGTTGCGGCGTTGAAACCCGCACCCGTACCAAATATGGCCGAGGTGGAGGATTATTTCCGTCACGACCAACGCCTGGTGCCCGAACTACCGGTAACTCGGGACGGAAATGACATGGGCCGGAATGGCGCATATCATGATTATCCACTATACCGTATACCAAGTTGCCGTGCAAGATACTGCCGAACCGTTAGCCGCATCCGCTTCCGGTGTGCGCCCTGTGTTTAGCTGTATCCGTTTGCGGTGCGCGCCCCGTGTTTAGTCGCATCCGCATGCGGTGCGCGTGCCCCAGTTTAGCCGCATCCGCTTGCGGTGCGTGCCCCGTGTTTAGCCGCATCCGCTTCCGGTGCGCGTGCCCCCCGTTTAGCCGCACCGCTTGCGGTGCGTGCCCCGTGTTTAGCCGCATCCGCTTCCGGTGCGAGCCCTGTGTTTAGCCGCATCCGCTTCCGGTGCGCGCCCTGTGTTTAGCTGTATCCGTTTGCGGTGCGCGTGCCCCCCGTTTAGCCGCATTCGCTTGCGGTGCGCGTGCCC
>JAJZNX010000052.1 GCA_021852275.1 Planctomycetota bacterium
ACTGTGTCAGGCATTGGTGGATCGGTACCCCATGGCTTATAAGAAATTCTGGATGGCCCTTGTTCTTATGGTCGCTTTGGCTGCGGCATTACCGGGCTGTTCGCAATGGCAGCAACATCAACATGCCTGTGCCTGCAAAAAATTGTTGCGGAATCCATCGCGTGTAGCCCACAGCCCGCTGTATAAAATTATCAACTGCCGGCCGCAATGGACAACGCTGGCCAAGGCCATCCGAAAAGCGCACTTGAAAGAAACATTTTCGCAACGCGGTGCCTATTACACTTTCTTTGCTCCGACCAACGCCGCGTTTGCCAAAATTGCCCCGGCCAAACTGGCCACCCTGATGAAATCGGAAAATCGCCAATCGCTGCGCAACCTTATTTTCTATCATGCCATCGCCAGCCCCGTGGTGCTCGACCCACGCCACCCCACGCTGCACGAGCCAACGGCCAATGGGCATAAGGTGGTTTTAACCACCGCCAATGGAAAAATCATGACCGTGAATGGCGTACCCATTATCTCCGGCCCGATCATGGTCGATAACGCGGCCATTTATACCATTGGTCAAGTGCTGACACCCCCGCCTGGCAATCGGTAAGCAGCCGGGCGCGGGGCAAAACGTGACATGCAAGTCAGTCGGTGGCGGTCAGCGTTTCAAAAAGGCTTCCAGGCGATCAACACCTTTATCAATATTGGCCATGCTGGTGGCAAAGCTCAGGCGGACATGATCGGGAAAGCCGAAGTCAGTACCGGGCACCAGGGCGACATGGGCTTCATCGAGAATGATTTTGCAGAACTCCACAGCTTGCGTGGCCACCTGGGCCGAAGGCCCCAGCGGGCGATTCAGCACCCCGCCGATATCCGGAAACACATAAAATGCCCCGGTGGGCCGCACGCACTTGAGGCCGGGAATGGCGTTAAGCCGCTTCCAGATATGCAGGCCACGGGCCTCAAAGGCCTCGCGCATTTTTTCCACATCCTGTTCCAGATTGGGATTGCTGTAGGCTTCCACAATGGCGGGCATGCAGAAACTGGTGATATTGCTGGTCATCTGGCTTTGCAGCTTGTTCATGGCGGCGATCAAACTTCTGGGGCCTGCGGTATAGCCGATGCGCCAACCGGTCATGGCGTAGGTTTTACTCAGGCAATTGCAGGTCATGGTGCGGTCCTTCCAGAGATCCCAGTTGAGGGCCGCCCAGGAACAGGTTTGCTGGCCGGCATAGATGAGCCGCTCGTAAATTTCATCGCTGCAGACCCAGATATCGCGATGCGGCTCCAAAACAGCAGCCAGAGCGGAAAGTTCGGCAGGATGATACGTATGACCGCCGGGATTGCTGGGCGAATTGATGATGACCATGCGGGTTTTCGGGGTGATAGCCGCGGCCAACTGTGCCGGAGAGATCTTAAAATCGCAGTTCTCCTGTCCCTTGACGAACACCGGCACACCGCCCGCCAATTTCACCATTTCCGGATAGCTGACCCAATAGGGTGCGGGAATAATGACTTCATCGCCGGGGTTGAGCACCGCCATAAACGCGGTATAAAGGGAATGCTTACCACCGACCGAGACGATAATTTCCTCGGGCTTGTAGTGTAAATGATTGTGGCGGGACAGCTTGTCCGCAATGGCCTGGCGGGCTTCGGGTGTGCCGGGCGTGGGTTCATATTTGGTTTTGCCGGCCAGAAGGGCATCAATGGCGGCCTTTTTAATGGGGCCGGGGGTGTCGAAATCCGGCTCACCGGCCCCAAAGCTGACCACATCCACTCCTTGCTTGCGCAAGGCGGCGGCTCGCGCCGTAACTGCCAGGGTGATAGACTCCGCGACAACGTCAAGCCGCTGTGCCAATTGCATGAAACACCTCTTTGGTTATTGATTATTATTGGGCCGGCGCTGATTGGTGCTCTTGCGCGGGCCGGGACTACCATTACACTTTCACAGGTCTGATCGTTTCGCCTCTGGCAGCCTATCGCCTGGCTAAGGACATTTCACCGGCCGATCGAACGCGCTGACATACGCAGTGCGACCACGGCCAGGTTCCGCCCCAGCACCGGCGATGGCGGCAATAACCGGGCGGTTGACCCCGCAGTATCTTTCTTAAGGACCGTCAGGCGGACGGTGCCGGAACTGCCTGCCATGAAATCGGCGGCGTGGCGAATGTCGGACAGCAGCCGACTGGGGGCCAAACCGAATCCAATAACCATGGCGGCACAGAGAGCTGCGGCAAACCGCGGGGCCAGCGTGGTACGCACGTGCGAAGGAGTCCATGGCTCCCGCACATACATCGCAGCAATGATGCGCAAATAATAGGCCGCGGCTATCGCCGCGTTCACCACCACCAGGATGGCCAGAATCCAATGGCCGGTGGAAAGATCCGCCTGCACAATAAAGAGTTTGCCCAGAAAACCAATGGTGCCTGGCATGCCGATCAGGCTCAACAGACATATTGCCATACAGGCAGCAGTCAGGGGATGTTCAGAGGAAATACCGGCAATATCGTCAATATCTTCCGCCCCATCCGCTTTGCCCTGCATATAAATGAGGGCCGCAAACGCCCCCACGGTCATCAGGCTGTAAGCAGCCAGGTAAAACAGGGCCGCGGCAACGCCGTCATGGGCCCAGCCACCGCCGACAACGAGGCTGGGACCGGCCACCAAGGCCGCAAGAATATAGCCGCTGTGGGCGATGGAACTGAAGGCGAACATGCGTTTGATGTTGCGCTGCAACAGCGCCAACACATTGCCAATGGTCATGGTTAAAACCGCCATCACCGAGAGCAGCGCTGGAATGGTGACATCAGGGCCGCTGGAAAAATGCCAGCCGGTCAGGCCCAGGAGCAGGATAATGGCCACAAAACCGGCGACTTTGGGCGCAAAAGAGAGAAAGGCGGTAACAGGCGTAGCCGCCCCCTGATACACATCCGCGGCGTAAAAGTGCAGCGGCACAGCGGCAATCTTGTAGGAAATGCCCAGCAGCACCAAAAGTAACCCAATGATGGCCATCCAGGGCAGTTGATGCCTGCTGATATCGGATTGAAAAACTGCGGTGATGGCCGAAAACTGCGTACTGCCGGAAAAGCCGTAGAGGTAGCTGAAGCCGAAAAGATATATGGCGGCCGAAAGCGCCCCCAGAAAGAAATATTTGATGCCAGCCTCCTGGGCTTCGCTTTGACCCCGGCCAGTGGCCACCACAATGTACGTAGGAATGGAAACCAATTCCAAGGCCAGAAACAGCCAGATCAGGTTATTGACTTTGGCCATCATACTTACGCCGGCCAGCGAGCAAAGCAACATGGCAAAAAATTCGCCGCGATAGTGGCGATCGGTATGGGCAGGATCCATGGCAAACGGCATTTCCCAGGCGGAAAACAGCAGCAGCAACCCGATACCGCAGGTTAAAAGTGTCAGGAACGTGCCCAGGGCCGTGGTATGGCTCTGAACGTCGTTGCTATAGGCCGCCACAAAAGCCACGATGATCCCAATGACTGCCGTCCACTGCGTCAGCCGGCGCAGCACATCGCGACGGGCCAGCCCCAAAAGCAAAACGACCGCGGCGGTGCAAAGCAAAATAATCTCTGGTAATAAGCCCAGCAGCGAGGTTTTTACATCATCAGCCACGTAATATCCCTTACAATTCAGCGCATGGATGCCGCAACCACCTGCGGCGATCGCTTAAGTAACCGGGCAAAAATAACTTCGCACTTTCCGGCTGGCCCTTTTGACCGCCAGCTTCGTTGTTCGCTCGTTCCAGACCCACTGCCGGGGTATGCGCCTCGCTCACGCCTCGCTGGCGGCCAAAATTTCTGCGCCGTAAAACACGAATTTATTTTTGCGCGGTTCCTAACGAGTAACTCATGATGGGCGGCCAGCGCCATCTCCGACCGATGTCCGGACGGACCGGACATTTCCACCGCCACATCCGGGGCGCGAATTTCATTGACCGCCGGTTCGAGTGACCGCAGCAGCGGATTGGGATAAATGCCCAAAATCAGCACCAATACTGCCAATGGCGCCAAGACAAGCCATTCGCGGAAATTTAAGTCCTGCGGCGGTGCGGCAACAGGAGCGGAAGCGGCGGCAGATTCCCGTACCGGTTCTTCCAGCGGCCCAAAAAAGACCTTGCCGAGCCAGTACAACATATACAAGGCCCCGACAATCATGCCCAGCGCCGCGGGAATAGCGTATGCCGGACCTAATTCTCCGCCATGGCTGCCGCCGCTGACATAAGTTCCCAATAAGGAAAGCAATTCGCTGATAAAACCGTTCAGGCCGGGAACCGCAACGGTGGCGATGACAAAAAATCCCACAAAAAAACCCAGGGCCGGCAAGCGCAGGAACAACCCCGAGACATCCTTGAGATTGCGGGTACCGTAGCGCTCTTGAATCATACCGATGATCAGCAGCAATGCTGCTACGGTCAGGCCCTGGTTGATCATGATCATCACAGAACCGGTCAAACCCGTGGTGGTCAAAGCCAGCATGGCCAGCACGCACAGGCCCAGATGGCTGACCAACGAATAGGCAATCAATTTTTTCATGTCCTTTTGCACCCAGCTTACCAGGGCCGCGTAAAGGATGGAGATAATGCACAGCACCGCCAGCAACGGCGTCAGCCGCTGCACTGCCAGCGGCAACATGGGCAGGGCAAAACGGATCAGGCCGTAGGCCCCCAGCTTAAAAGTGGCCATCATCACGGCCGCGGGAGTGGGAGATTCGGTTAAAGCGAGCGGCAGCCAGGTATGCACCGGAAACAGCGGCACTTTGATGGCAAAACCGATGAGTAATCCGGCAAACACCAGGCATTGTTGCGTCAGACTTAAGGATTGCCCGGCCTGGTAGAGGGCGTTAAGTGAAAAGGATACCGTGCCGAATTTGGCATCGTGTACCCATGCCAGGTAAATGAGACTGGCCAGCACAAACACGGAGCCGGTAAAGGCATAGAGAAAAAATTTGCCTGCCGCCCGCCGCCGTTCTGTCCCTCCCCATATTCCGATCAGGAAAAACATGGGAATAAGGGTAAATTCAAAAAACAGGTAAAACAGCATGACATCCGTGGCGCAAAACATGCCGATGAGACCGAAATACATCAGCAGCATCCAGAAATAAAATTCGTTATGCCGATGTCGGATTTTGCCTATGCCATCGAGAATACACAGCGGCGTTACCACCACCGTCAGCAGGGTCAGCCACAGGCTAATCGAATCAACACCCACGGAAAATCGGATGCCCAGTTGCGGAATCCAGGCCGCGGTGAAAACTTCCTGCCACTGCCCGCCATCCTGATAATTAAAGTGCGCAGCCATCAGCACGCCCAGGGCCAGCGGCAGGAGCGAAACAAAAAAAGCCATCGTTCCCGCGGTTCGGTCGTTGTCGCGGCGGGGCACGGCCAGCACCAGCAGTGCACCGACCATGGTGGCCAACAGCATCAAGGGTATTAACAGATTACTGTTCATGTTCTTTTTACATCCCGATTTTATTTGGCAGGCCGGTGAAGCCATTGCTCGGCACCGGCTGGAGCGGCAACTTGAGCGACAAAAGCGTCTGGTCTACCGCAGCAGATACAACACTCCCAGTATCACCACCACGACACCCGCAATCATGCCGATGCCGTAATACCGCAACCGTCCGCTTTGCGTGGATTTAAGGATATAGCCTGTAAATTGCGGGAAAAAGCCGATTACAAACACCACGCCATCCACCACAAAGCGATCAAAAATAGATAACGCCTGACCCAACAGCCATAGCGGCTGAACAATGCCATAGTTATAAAGTTCGTCGATGTACCACTTGTTTTCCAGAAACTTAACCACGGGCACCAGGGCTGCACCGACAGCATCAGCAGCGCGGCGGTTGACCCAATGAAAATAGGCCGCCACCAGCACACCCAGCAGAACCAGCGCCGAACTCACCCCCATCAGTATGGCCGGAGCCACTCGCAATGTGGATACCGCCTGCACTGGAATATGGGTGCCTGGGGTTATGACCACTGGAGGTGCCGCTCCATTGAGTAAATGCACCGGGCTTAAAAACGATTGAATCCATCCGCCGCCGTTGGTTCCGCCAAAGACCCCCAGGTATCCGACCAGGGCCGCGCCACAGGCCAGAATAATCAGCGGCATCCACATGGCCGCAGACCCGTCGGTTGGCTTATGCCCGTCGGCCTGGTGGTCGGCGTGCCCCGGCGAGGCGTGGCCGGAAGAAACTTCATGATGTGCCGACTCCGGCAGCACAAACGCGGATGGCTCGTGCATGCCCGCTGTGGCCGGCAGAACCAAGTCTCCCATGAACACACGAAAGAAAACCCGGAAGGTGTAATAAGCGGTGATCAGGGCAGTCAGAAGTCCCACCACCGAAAGCAGCGGACCCCAGGTCCAAGTGGCATTCATCGCCGCGGAAAGAATTTCATCCTTGCTGAAAAAACCTGCAAACCCCGGAAAGCCTGCAAGCGCCAAGGCACCGATCAACAGGCAGCCGGCGGTAATAGGCATCACCTTGCGAATTCCGGACATTTTGCGAATATCCAATTCGCCGCCCATCGCGTGCATCACCGACCCGGTGGACAAAAACAGCAGGGCCTTGAAAAAGGCGTGGGTAAAAACATGAAATACCGCCGCCGTGCCGGAAGCCACGCCCAAGGCCATGAACATGTAGCCAAGCTGCGAAACGGTGGAATAGGCCCAGATGCGCTTCATATCATATTGACACATGGCAATGGTGGCAGCCATAAAGGCCGTGAAACAGCCCACCACCCCCACCAGATGCAACACCGGCATGGCCAGGGTGAACAGCGGCATACAGCGGGCGATCAGGTAAACGCCGGCGGTAACCATGGTGGCCGCGTGAATAAGAGCCGAAACCGGCGTGGGGCCTTCCATGGCATCGGGCAACCACACGTGCAGCGGAAACTGGGCGGATTTGGCAAATGCCCCAAACATCAGCAGCAGGGCAATCCAGATCAGTGTGCCGTGATGGGCGGCCAGAAACCCGACATTCTTAAGGTCGTTGGACTGAAAAATCCGGCTGAATGTTTCAGTATGAAAAACCAGGTAAATAATGAAAATGGCAATGGCCAAACAGGTATCGCCGATGCGATTGACGATGAACGCTTTTTTGGCCGCCTCCCGTGCCGCCGGCCTGGTATAGTAATAACCCACCAGCAGGTAGCTGGCCAGACCCACGCCTTCCCAGCCTAAATACAGCAGCACAAAGTTATCAGCCAGCACCAGCGTACACATGAAAAATACAAACAGGCTCATGTACGCAAAGAAACGGAAATAGCCGTAATCCCCCTGCATATAACCGCAGGAATAAATAAAAATCAACGTTGAAACAAACGTGACAAATGCCAGAAACAAACTGGTCAATGGATCCACATAAATGCCGATCGGAATGGAAAAACCACCGGAACTGATCCAATGGTAAATGGTGAGATACTGGACCCCGACAATCTGTCCCCGTTGGAACATCACCAACAACGACAAGGCCAGCACCGCTGAAATCGCCACGCCGATCACGGCAGGCATCCAGGACCGCGACTTGAGCACCCGGGCACCAGACAACGTGATGATCAGCGCCGCCAGCAGCGGAAATAAAGGGATCAGAGCAACGCTCTGCATAATTGACAGACCTGGCAGCATAAGTTGAAAAATCTCCGGCTATAACTTCATTCTGGCCCGGCCATCAGCCCCGCAATCATCCGCCAATACCGGGGTGTGGCTCACCGATTCCATTCTTGCGTATCCACCTGCACTTCGCTCAATCCCCGGCCGCCTTTTTGAATTTATCCCTGCATCTCCGACCAGACATCCACATTCAACGTTTCCCGCCGACGGAACAGCAATATCACCAGCCCCAACGCCAGGGAGGCTTCCGCCGCGGCTATGGTTAAAAGAAAGATCACAAACGACTGGCCATCCATATTCATCCAATACCGGCCAAAGGCAATCAGGTTGACGGCCACCCCCTGAAACATGATTTCCGTGGATAAAAATATCAGGATCATGTTGCGTCGGGCCACAAAACCAATCAGCCCCAGTACAAACAGCACGGCACCCAGCGCCAGGTATTCATATAAAACCGCTTGACTCATCACCGGCATGGCCGATTCCTTTTTTAACCACGGAATTATTCCGTCGGCATTTGACCTGTACCCAGTACCCCGGCGGCAGGTTCGTTCTTACGGGCAATCATCACCGCTCCAACCAGGGAAATGGTCAGCAAAATACCGGCCAGTTCCAGCGGCAGTGCATACTGTGAATATAAGTTCACGCCCAACAGTTCCATCCCGCCTATTTTCGACGCTGGCCTGGGATATGCCTGTGCCGGCTTGCCGGCCAAAATCTGGTGGCCCATGGCCATGGCAACCGCAACCGGACCGGCCGGTCGCGCGGCCATAAATGCCCGCGGCTTACCGATAAACATCAGTTGCAACACCGTGCCCAGCAGCACAAAACTTACCAGCACCGCCAGCAAGGGGTTCGTCGTTACACGGTCGTAATCAGCCACGGTCACATTGCCGCCGGGACTCGCCAGCATGATGACAAAAACGTAGGTAACCAAAATGGCTCCGGCGTAGATGATAATCAGCACGATGGCCATGAATTGGGCAAAAAGCAAAATAAACAGCCCCGCCAGGGCCAGGGTCAACAATACAAAATAAAGCGCACAATACAACGGTCGCGGATGACAGATCACGGCCGTGGCCGAGATCACCGCAATCAGGGCAAACAGACAGAAAAAAATATTCAGCCCCGCGCCCTGGCTCACCCCTGCATGAAGACCTGCCCAGCGCAGCAAATAAAGCATGGCCGAGCCCAGTGTCAATACACCCACCAGCGCTCCGGTTTTAACCAGCGAGCCACGTCCCCGCGGCAAAAGCAGATAAATGCTCAAGGCTCCCAGAGCCGTTGCAACCGCTAATGCATAATCCATACGCCGCTATTTCCAATCTTCAAATTTTCACCGGATTCACCGCCCCGGGCGGCGAATCTGCGCTGTTAACGTCGGCTTGCCGGCAGGGCGTTGCCGTCCGATATCTGTCGTGGCTGGCGGCCCTTGGCGTTACCGGCACCGCGGTTACCACGGACAACGTCCGGCGATACCCGCGAAACACCGGATTATGGCGCTTGGAACAATAATTGCAAGCCTGCAGGCCTGTCTCTTAAAGTTATAGGCTCCCACCGTCCTATACAAATCCCGAATTTTATCAAATTTCACCGCTCCGAAAATCACCACTCCAAAAACATCCGCGGCGTACAGTCCGCGTAACCAAACAGCCGATAGAAGTGTTCGGGGCAAGCGGCGATTTAAGGATTCCGGCCAGGCTTAACAGATATGCCCGGGCGGGATTTTTTGATGAGTTTGGTCGCAAGTGCGGCCGCTAAATGGCCGAAGAGAGATTTCGTGGCAGAGATGGCTGGAAGCCGCTCTGATGGCATCCTGTGTCGTGCCGGTAGCGCGACGTTGTCTGGCTTATGGAATGGCTAAATGACGTCCTCCGGTATAGAGGCGGTAATTTCATCATGGAAACCTTCATTCTCCCAGCACGTGTTCAAGACTTTCTCAACTATCTGCAATTTGAACGGCATTTTTCCAGTTACACCAGCCGCTGCTATGGCGCGGATCTCAAGCAATTCGGAGGATTTTTGGCTAATCCCGGCACCCCGTCGCCGGCCGCGACACCGGCGGTCAATGGCCCGGGAAATTCGCCGGCATCAGCGCCAGTCGCCATCCCAGCCGCGGCGGCCCAGGCCTCCGAACCTTCACCTGAACAACTCGATCAATTGCTGGTTAACGCCAATGTTGATGATGTACGCAACTACCTGCAGAAAATGCGCGAACAGAATTATTCCAAAGCTACGATTGCCCGAAAACTGGCTACCCTCCGCAGCTTTTTTAAGTTTCTTAACAAGCGCGGCGTAAGCGGCAACAATCCCATGCTCACCATTCGCACGCCGAAGCTGGAAAAGCGCCTGCCCAAATTTATGACCGAAGAGCAGGTCAACCGGCTTCTGCAAACCCCGAAAGATACCGACCTGCTGGGTTCACGCGATAAAGCCATGCTGGAAGTCATTTACAGCACCGGCATGCGGGTAAGCGAACTGGTGGGGCTGAACGTTGATGACGTGGATTTTTCCGGCAATGTCATCAAAGTCCGTGGCAAAGGTAAAAAGGAACGGCTGAACCCGGTAGGCCAAACTGCCATGAACGCCATTCAAAAATATCTGCCCATGCGCAATTCTACCGTGCCTGCCGGCAGTTCCGTCTCTTCACTGTTCATTAACAAGCATGGCCAGCGATTAAGCACCCGGTCGGTGCGGCGCAAGCTGGATAAATACCTGCTGGAAGCCCACCTGGACCCCGATATCAGCCCGCATACGCTGCGGCACAGCTTTGCCACGCACATGCTCAACCATGGGGCGGATTTACGGTCGGTGCAGGAATTGCTGGGCCACCAGAGCCTGAGCACCACGCAAATTTACACCCACCTGACCACGCACCGGATTCGCGAGGCCTACGAAAGCGCCCACCCGCGAGCCACTTGAAAATAAGGCACGCACGGCTCATGCTATACTCCGTCGGGTCTGTCCCAAGGAGTTTGTATGGCCTCCGCCGGTACTTCCAGCAGCGTTCCCCGTGAAATCTCCATGACTTTCGCTGCCGGCATGTTCGGCGCTCTGGTCAATGCGGGTGCGGCCTGGCTTTGCGGCAAATTGAATCTTTTTGGATTGCTGCATTGCAGCCTTTCCGGCGATTTCAATAAATGGAGGTTTTACCAGCACCTGGTCTGGGGCGGTATCTTCGGCCTGTGTTTTTTGCTGCCGCTCCTGGCCGGTTCCATCTTCAAACGCGGTCTGGTGTATGGCTTGCTGCCGGCCGCATTTGCCCTGTTTGTGGTTTTCCCTTTTTGGATGCACAAAGGCTGGCTGGGCATGGATTTTGGCCACACCACTTTTTTGTTTGTGATTCTGCTTAATATCATCTGGGGACTGGCGACGGCCCTGTGGCTGCGCATGATCCAATAAAAAACCATGTTCTATTGGTAACCATTCACAGCCATGCCATCACACCAACCGCTGACTGCTGTCCGCTGATCGTTGCATGCAGATCGCCTTTTATTCCCCCGTTGTCCTCTGTAGTGAATACGTATCTCCGGACTCTGGTCCCGGCTGCGAGCTTTGGCCCGCCAGGGTGAAATCCCTCCTGGGACCGAGGGCATCCTGCCCGCAAAAGCTGACCGCTGAAGGCTCCCACTCCCCCGTAAGCAGCTTGCCCTTGTGGTGCAAACCTCCAGCCTGCCGGTCGCCTCTTCGTGAACGGATAACCTTACACGGGTTAAAAACCCTATAAATAAGGGGAAATAAGCGGATGCTGCGCACTATGGGACCGGGCAAAAATAACTTCGCACTTTCCGGCTGGCCCTTTTGGCCTCCAGCTTCGTTGTTCGCTCGTTTCAGACCCACTGCCGGGGTATGCGCCTCACTCACGCCTCGCTGGCGGCCAAAATTTCTGCGCCGTAAAACACGAATTTATTTTTGCGCGGTCCCTATCCTCGCAAGAAATACGCCGAAATTGTGTGGACGCGCCTTGAACTATCGTTTTTCGCCTGATTTTTCCACATTTGCCCGTGAACGGTTACATCTGCCTTTTGCTTCAGGCTCGCCGTCGCTCTGCCTGTCGTCTCACCAGGACGCCAAGGCCGGCGAGACCCAACAGAACCAGCGTCGAGGGTTCCGGTACGGACTGAATGCTAAGGTTAACGGGGTCGCCGGCGACGTAGGCGTAACCGGTAAGCTCCAGCACGCCTGGGCTAGTCGGCGTGCCCAACAGTGGACCGGTGGGGTATACGATGTCGCTCCAGGAAGTGCTCACCGGATTTTGTATCCAGGTGTAGTAGATCGTACCCAGAGTGGAAGGCGATCCGGTGGGTGACCAGGAGGTACTTGTGGGAATAAAAGTATAGGTGACGGCGGCGTCAAACTGAGCGTAGAGACCGTTATCCGACGTACCGGTGATAATTACCGGAAGGTTGGGGGCCGCAACGCCGCTGAGGGTGGAAATCACGGCAAATTGGGCGTCAAAGTTGATCTGCTCATAGCCGTACCCAATCGCAGTCGTGCCCTGGTCGAACGCCCACGGGTTGCCGGTGGTGCCGAAGCCGATGCTCGCGTCCGTGGTAAGTCCGGCATTGGCCGTCGCATTGGTGATTTGGGTTGTGGCGGTGGTGCCGGCAGAGTCATTAAAATGGAAGGTATAGCCACCGAGTTGATTGAACTGATTGCCGGCCGGGGCTGACATGGACGGATAATACACGGGCGTTGGCGGGGTGGGCACGCCTACCAGCGGGGTGCCGTTGCCGGCCGGATAATAAGGACCTGGCGCAGTCGGGCCCGTAAAGGTGGCGCCAGGATCGGCTGCGTGATAGGCGTTGCTCTGCGTGCCGAAGAATCCGCTGGCACCGGCAGTTACTCCACCCGTGAGTCTGCCAAGAGGGACAACATCGGTGGCCTGGGCGGCGCAGGTGCAGACAGCCACCGCTGCAAAGGCGGCTGCCACGAACAAAGTGGGGCGAGAATTGAACATATAATGTTCCTCCTTTTGTTAGCCGGGGTTTCCTGCCTGCAGGCTGGCCCCCCCGATGATCATAGAATACTTAAGACATTATATAGGGCCAACGGCCAATGTCAAGCAAAAAATTCCACAAGGCGGGCCGCGGAGGTGTGGCCAACAAGTTTGGCACCAAGGAGCACGGGCGGAGTGGACAATATCTTCCTGCATCACGAATGTGAGATCGCCCAATCCCAAGGTGCCACCGGCAAGGAGTTTGCCCGATTTTGAATGCACACCCGGCATCTCATGGTGAATGGGAAAAAATGTCCAAATCACGGGGCAACTTTTTCACCATCGGCGATCTGACTCAAAAAGGGTACGACCCACTGGTAATCCGCTACACCCTGATCTGCACACGCTATCGCGAATCCACAAACCTTACCCTGCAAAGCCTGCATGAAGCCGCCGCCTCTTTTACTCCGTCCACAGCTTTTGATACAGTAACGCGGCCGCCGCCTCATCTCGACTTGTGCCTGCTTCCGCGTAACCGAAAAGCCTGATTTTACTGACCGTTGAAGTTGACCTGGAGCTTTTGACCGCTTATGCCAAACCAGGGAAGTGAAAAAAACGCACCATAGCCTCACCTCAATTTTTCTTCGTCGATACCGATTGCTTGCTCTGGTGTTACGCCTCGGTCCCAGTAGCAGCTAAGGAACCGGGCAAAAATAACTTCGCACTTTCCGGCTGGCCCTTTTGGCCTCCAGCTTCGTTGTTCGCTCGTTCCAGACCCACTGCCGGGGTATGCGCCTCACTCACGCCTCGCTGGCGGCCAAAATTTCTGCGCCGTAAAACACGAATTTATTTTTGCGCGGTCCCTAACACTGCCATACCGCAGAATCCATCACGCCCAACCCCAGCAGGAACCCCATCATAAGCACTATCCAAAGCCGGTCCCATACCTTATGACAAGCCGCAACCCGGGAATTAACATTTAGAATTTTGAAGACAGTTTCGAGATGTTTCTGGACCGTCCGTGTGGATATTCCCAGCTTTCCGGCAATTTGCTTATCGCCCATGCCTTGGGACAGATGCAGCAGGGTCTGCGCCTGACGCGGCGACAAACCCAGTTCCTCCAACGGCTTGGCCGAGGTGATCGGACGCACTTCGTGCATGACCAGAAGCCGCGATGTTTCGGAAATCTTAACCACACGCACGACCAGTGTTTCATCACCACGCTGCCGGGTCAGAACGGGGTGTGATTCGCCGCCGGCGGGGGTTTCAGCGGCGGCAGACTGGCGGCGCAGCCACAACACGATTTCTTCGGGCAAGGCGTAGGTAACACGCCCCGGACCCGGAAAATATTTCCCAACCCACTGGCGGGCTTTCTCCGTCCACATTTCCACCCTGCTGTTGCCATTGAGCAGGGCCACACCATCCGGTAAACGCTCGAGTATTCCCTGGTGACGGTCCAGTTGCTTACGCAACTGCTGCACCTGGCGCGACACCTCAAATGCCTGGGTCAAGTGCGGCTTAAGAACGTTGAGCAGGGTCTGGTGGCGCGGGGAAAAATCACTTTGTCGACGGTTGAACACCAGGGCCGCAATAATCGGCTTGCGTGCAGGAATAATCATGCTCACCTGATATTCCACACCCATACCGCGGTACAATTCCTGGTAAAGCCCGGTGTCGTGGAGCTCACGCTGCGATATAAAATCGCTGATCCGCAACGCTCGCGTGTCTCCCGTTCGGCGATGGTGTGTAATTACAGGGTGATCCTGCATATGCCGGGCCAGTACCTGAGCTAACCTGGCCACATCATATTCATCCGGATGAATGGTACCGGTTACCGTGCCCGTAACCGGATTGACCTCATTGTAGGAGGTGATATCCGAACCTACCAGATTCGCCAGCGCAGGAAGAACCCGCCGCGCCAGTTGCTCCCGATTGCCGGTCGGGCGCAGCAGTGCCAGCACCTCCAGCATTGAGCGATAATCATCACCGGAGAGAATTTCCATTGGTATCCCTCAAGGAAATAATTGGGTACCGGCAATGTACCTGCAATATCCCCAAGTATAAGAAAGTCAATAAGGCATTATGAGCGGTTTGCTCTGCCATAAGTAACGCCGCTACGCCCGGGCCGGCACCGGCACGCGACAACGCATATTTATTTATCGCATACTGCACCTTGCGTCAATACGCATTTTTACGTAGCGCCTAAATTCCTGCCCGGACTATAAGGAACCGGCCGGTATCGTCCGCATCACCCGCCCGCGGTGGTTTTGATGACCAATCGTTGCATCGCCCATGAATTTTTCCATCTTTTTACGCCCGACGTCTCAATTTCTGCATTTAAAAATGAATCGAAGGATTGCATCCATACCATGTAACGATCTGAATATGCTTTGCGTAATATTTATGTAAGTAACATGTATTCCACGGTTTACATACACATCTACACCATTACTTCCGCCCGCATTTCACACTGAATTTGCCGGTATCTTCTCCACCTTTTGGCCTGCATTTTTTGCCGGACGGGCCGCAAATACCACGCTCAAAAGCCAATAAATGCAACTGTTTGGCGGCTAAAACAAATCTCAGCTACGTAAAACTCCCCATTTCCCTGCTGCCACCTCCCGACTATAGCTTAAGTGTAGCCTTGAATTATTTCAGGGTAGAGAGTTTTTTTAGGAGTAATTTCAATGAAGAACATCCTGTTCCGAACATCATGGGCCATGGCCGCCATCGCAGGCCTCGCGTCAGCCCCCGTCCACGCCGACTATATCAGTACCGTGGAAAGCTTTAATCCACTGGGTTATTGGCGTTTCACCACCAGTTCGCAGGCCGACAGTTCCGTCAACGCTTATTCCGGCACTTTCAACGGCAATGCCGCCCTTGGCGCGCCCGGCAGCGGGCCTGCCCTGGCCGGCCATCCAGGCAATGCCGACCTGAATTTGACCGCCAATGGTTCCAATACATCGCCCAATCCTGACAGCTACGTTTCCACCAATCTAACCGGCCAGATCAATCAGTCCGGTACGATGATTGCATGGATTAACATGGCAGAATTACCGTCCACAGCGAATCGCTATTTCTACATCGCCGGCGAATCGCAATATGGCAACGATTTCGACTTGCAGGTGCAAAATGACAATCTACTCTACTTTTACACCGAGGCCGGCGGCCATGTTGTAGCACCCACGGCGTTTACCTCATCAGACGTGAATACCTGGATTTTTGTGGCAGCCACCTTTACGGCCAACAGTTCCCGTGATCTTTATATCAATGGATCCCTGGTAGCCTCCAATACTCCAGGGCCGCATACATTGAATAGCGCTGCCTTCAACATCGGAGAGAGTACCGTATTCCCCGGCCGCTGGTTTGATGGCGGCATTGATGAGGTTGCAGTTTACAACACGCAGCTTTCCAGCAGCGACATCCAGCAAATTTATAACTCCGCCGGTGCGGTCCCCGAACCGGCCACACTGGCAATTTTGGCCGTGGGCGGGTTGGCCCTGCTGATCCGCCGACGTAAAACGGTCTGATAGAAAATCATGAACCCGTGGGCATTTAGCCCGAATGTGTTTTTTAGTATTGATCACCTTTTTCCGGGAGCATTTACCATGCAAAAATCACACCAAATCCTTGCCTTCACCACCGCGCGCACTTCCGCAAAGCCTAAGCTTTCAACGGCCAAACGTAGTTACTTGGGCCAGGCCCGGCTCATCGCCGCTTGTGCCTTGGCCGCCGGTGCCGTACTGGTTCCAGGGGTCGCCCGGCACGGGGCCAACGCCGCCACCATTACCTGGACCGACAGCAGCGGAAATCATACATGGAGCGACAACGCCAATTGGTCACCCACCGGTACGCCCACCACCACCTCCGACGTCATCATTGGCAGCCCAGCCAGCGCCGCTACACCGTCGCTGGATGATTTTTCCGTAACAATTGCCAATCTTACAGTCAACACAAGTAGCGAACTGGATGTAGCCGCCAATATTGACCTGGACATTGGGGCCGGTGGAACAGTTACAGACAATGGTACGATCAAGGTGAATGCTACGGGCGCTAATTCCGGTACCGGCATCGGCATTACGGGTGCGGTGCTGCTTACCGGCAGCGGCAACCTGGTGCTTAATGCCAATTCGGCCAATCTGGGTACCGCCAACATCTTTAATAACGGGAGCAGCAACCTCACGCAGGATACCAACCATACTATTTCCGGCACCGGCGAAATTACCGTCGTTACTTTCAACAATAACGGCACCGTGAATGCCAATTCCAATGGCAACACGCTGCTGCTGCAGAACACGCTCAACAACACAGGAACGATGGAAGCCACCAGCGGCGGCATCCTTGAACTCACCGGCACCACCACCAACACCGGTGGCACCATTTTGGCCAGCGGTGGCACGGTGCTGCTCAGTGGCAGCAGCATCACCGGCGGTACGCTGACTAGCGCCAGCGGGAGTGAAATTGACGCGCAAGCAAACACCACTCTTGGCGGTGTTACTATTTCCACCGGCAGCAACCTCAAGGTTCTGGATAGCAATAACTTATACTTCGCCAGTGGCAGCACCATCACCGATAATGGCACCATTACCATAAATAAGGGAGGGAGCAACAACGGCACCGGCATCGGCATTGACGGTACGGTCAATCTTACCGGCACCGGCAACCTGGTGCTGAATGCCAATTCAGCCAATCTGGGTACCGCCAACATCTTTAATAACGGGAGCAGCAACCTCACGCAGGATACCAACCATACTATTTCCGGTA
>JAJZNX010000125.1 GCA_021852275.1 Planctomycetota bacterium
TAAACTCCGGACGCAGAGGACGGGGCGCGGCTACGCCGGGAGATTTCGGCATCCATGTCTTGACAGTAGATCTCAAGGAATATAACTGGGCCGCGGCGACGGGGACATCGCCGGCTACAATAACGGGCGACATTTGGTGGGCACGAAGAAAATTAATGAGTACGGGGGCGCGATCGGGGTTCGCCGCGGCCAAGTAATGGCCGGGCTGGATGACGGAATACGCTACGCCCAGGGAAACAATCCCTGGGCTGGCGCGGAGGCGCTGCGCGAGAGAGGAGAAAGTAGAGTCCCGATGGCTTTTTCCCTAACGCAGAGGCCTGTCCCGGCGCGCAGGGAGATTTCGGCATCCATGCCTTCCCGATTGGCGACTCCTGTCACATCGGGATTTCGCCATCCATGGCTCAACCGGGCGAGGATGCCCGCGACTCAAGGTGGTGAACGCTGCGGGACCGATGCCACAATTACTGGCCACACCCAACTCACCTGCCCATGGGCCGACGATGACGTGATTCACCCGACGCCGGTGGAAAATGCCTTCCCCCGGCCGGCATGGAGCTGTGGCCGCGACGATCCGATCTGAATTGCTGGTTGCCGCCACGGTGAAAGCCGACATTGCCGCCAACTTCCGTGCGTGAAGGATTGCCGCCGGAGCGATGAGACCCGGCTTCCGGATGAGGTCGTGGTTGAAAGCCTGTGGGCCGCTGCGTCTTTTGATCGCGGCGGGCGCGTTCCTGGGCCTTGCGCTGGCGAATGGCGGCAATGCGCTGAGCCAACGGCACTTCCAGTTTTTCCGTGGATTGTCTGGTGTAATCGAACTCCGGCAGGGTAACGCGCGGCAGGCGTTTGCCGATGGCCCGTTCAATGACCCGCACATTGGATTCCTCTTCGGGAGAAACCAGAGTGAACGCATCGCCGGTGGCTGAAGCCCGGCCGGTACGTCCCACGCGATGAATGTAGTCATCGGCGAGATGCGGACAGTCAAAATTAATGACATGCGAAACATCGGAAATGTCAATACCGCGGGCGGCAATATCCGTAGCTACCAGCACGCGAAACTGGCCCGATTTAAAACCCGCCAGCGCCGCGGTTCGCTGGGCCTGCGAACGATTGCCGTGAATGGGGACACAGGAAATGTTGTGGCGTTTAAGAAAATCCGCCAGGCGATTGGCCCGATGCTTGGTGCGGGTAAAGCAGATTACGGATACGAGTTCTTCATCCCGAAACATTTCCAGCAGCAGGGCAGTTTTCAGATGCCCTGGCACCGGATAAATGGCCTGGGTAATGCCCACAGCGGGAGCGCTCTGCCGTTCCAGTTGCAGCGTTACGGGGTTTTTGAGCATTTCACCGGTGAGATGGTGAATTTCCGGCGGCATGGTGGCGGAAAAAAACAAGGTTTGCCGGTGGGCGGGCAGAACCCGCAAAATCCGCCGAATATCGGGCAGAAATCCCATATCCAGCATCCGGTCTGCCTCGTCTAAAATTAAAATTTCCAGTCCGGAAAAACTGGCGTAAGCATTGCGCAGATGATCCAGCAGGCGGCCCGGGGTGGCAATGATAATATCCACGTGGGTGCGAAAAGCGTGCTCCTGCGGCCCCATTGCCACACCACCGAACACAGCCGCACCAGAAATACGTGTATGCGTGGAGAGTTCCTGAAGGTTCTGGTGAATCTGGGCAGCAAGCTCACGGGTAGGGGTTAAAACCAAAGCCCGCGGGCCGCGGCCGGGCTTGCTCATCAGTCGATGCATGGTGGGTAATAAAAAAGCTGCAGTTTTACCGGAACCGGTCGCGGCACAAGCCAGCACATCACGTCCAAGCATAGCCGGGGGAATGGCACTGATTTGCACCGGGGTTGGGCGGGTATACGCCAGGTCTTTGATGCCGCGCAGAATATCGGCATGGAAGCCAAAAGTGGAAAAGGACATAAAATCTCCAGAACAAGGCTGTTGGTCGCCATTGCAACCATAAGCGTGTACTCCAGCGTGGGCAACTCAAACTTATGAGGAAATCAGCGCCGAAAGGAACTTATATTTTTATTTTAACCCGTGGAACGCGTAAAGGCAAATGCCATTTGGGCGCGGGCTAAAGCCCGCAGACGGGCCACACGCAGAGACGTCCCGATGACTAAATGTTGTTATAGGCAAGCGGGATAAACTCCGGACGCAGAGGACGGGGCGCGGCTACGCCGGGAGATTTCGGCATCCATGTCTTGACAGTAGATCTCAAGGAATATAACTGGGCCGCGGCGATGGGGACATCGCCGGCTACAATAACGGGCGACATTTGGTGGGCACGAAGAATTACCGTAAGAAGGCGTGATGAATAATACGTATTCGTCACAGTGGGCATCCCGATGGCTAAATGTTATTAAAGGCAATCGGGATAAACTCCGGGCGGAGAGGATGGCGGTGGTTATTGGGTGTGGGCGTCGCTTGCGTCTGGCCGGCGGCCAAAACTCCAGCGCCTTAAAAGCGGCCTCTAACTGCCATGAACCGGCGGCCGACGAGTATGCCAGTCGTGGGCCTTTTCATACATCCGGGCCAGTCGCAACATGGGGGCTTCACTGAAGTTGGGACCCAGTATTTGCATGCCGACAGGCAAACCATCGGCAAAACCGCACGGAAGGCTCATGCCCGGAATGCCGGCGATATTACACGTTACGGTGAATACGTCGCAGAGATACATCTGCATCGGCTCGCCGCTTTTAGAACCCAGAGGAAAGGCCACCGTCGGTGATGTGGGGCCAATGATAAAATCGCACTGGGTAAAAGCCTGATCGAAATCATTTTTGATGAGGCGGCGGATTTTCAAGGCCCGCAGGTAGTAAGCATCATAATAACCTGAAGATAATGCATAGGTACCCAGCATGATGCGCCGCCGCACCTCCGGCCCGAAACCTTCGGCCCGGCTGCGGGCATAAAGATCATAAAGGTCCCGCGGCTGGGCGGTACGATGGCCGTAATGCACGCCGTCGTATCTGGCCAGGTTGCTGGAGGCCTCTGCCGGAGCGATGACATAATAGGCCGCGATGCCGTATTTCGTGTGCGGCAGGTGCACCGGCACAATGGTGGCCCCCTGCTTACGGTAAAATTCCACGGCCGCGGCAACCGCCTGGGCAACCACCGGCTGAGTTCCTTCCACGTTAAATTCCGCCGGCAAACCAATACGCACTCCTTCCAGCGGCTTTTCCAGATCGGAAAGATAATCTGCCGGAGGCTGGGGCCAACTGGTGGAATCCAATGGATCAGGTCCGGCGATAACCTGCAGCAAAAGGGCCGCATCGCCCACACAGCGTGTCATGGGACCAATTTGATCGAGGGAACTGGCAAACGCAACCAGGCCATACCGTGATACCAGCCCATACGTGGGCTTAAGCCCCACAATGCCGCATAATCCGGCAGGTTGACGAATAGAGCCGCCCGTATCGGAGCCTAAAGCGGCCGCACACAGGCCAGCGGCCATGGCCGCAGCAGACCCACCCGAGGATCCACCGGGCACACAATCGAGATTCCAAGGATTGTGCGTCGGGCCAAAAGCGGAATTTTCCGTGGAAGATCCCATGGCAAATTCATCGAGATTTGTTTTGCCAACAATGACCGCACCAGCGGCCTCCAGCCGATCCACTACTGTAGCATTGTAAGGACTGCGGAAATTTTCGAGCATGCGCGATGAGCATGTGGTGGTGCCAAACGTGGTGCATAGATTGTCTTTAATGGCAATGGGTACGCCGGCCAGCATTCCCAAGGGCTGGCCGCCGGCCCGGGCTTGGTCAACCGCCCGGGCTTTTTCCATGGCCCGGTCAGCCAGCGTGGTGTTAAAAGCATGCAGGCGTGTATCCAGGCGACCAATGGCCGCCAACGTAGAGCTTGCCGCATCCACAGCCGTGATTTCGCCACTGGCGATTTTGTTCCGCAAGTGCGTTGCGGAAAGAATTTCTGGCATGGTATTTTGTTTCCTGCTTGAGGTAACCCCGGAAATCCGGCGAGTTTATACAGCCAATGAAACCGCGACTATTTAATCAACGTTGACGCGCCGGACCGCATCACGGCTCTGAATCACCAGCAGATTTCGAGGCCTGCCAGTGGATGCTTTTGAGTACGGCCAAAGCCAGTTTGCGGGTTGTCGGCGTGGAGCTGATGGCAAAGGCATCAAGCTCGCCGCCGTTATCGGGGCTTCGGACCACAATTTCCGCAAAACCAGCGCCCGTGGTGGTATGACCAGTCCATTCCTGAGCCGGCAAACCGTTGAGTAAGAAAAGGCGGGATGATTTTACCCGCATGGCAACATTGTTCTTGCTGACAGGTACAACGCCATGAGCAACAATCAGGGTTACGAAAGGTTGTTGATTGGGAGTGGGTTGCCCAAGGTACAGCAGGTATTCATGGGTTGATTGAGTTTGCTTTTCAAACTGGGTAACGCCCGGCGGCACGACAAATGTAAACGTGCCGGCATTCGAACGTGGAACCGGGCTGACTTCTGGCGGCGGACTATAGCCCAACAGGTATGAACCGGCGCTATGCGGAGGTACCGGCAGTATTTTGTCCAGGAAAACCGCCCGGTGTACAGGTTGCGGACCAACCAGGATATCAGGCTGGGCGCATCCAGCCAACACCATTAGCGTCATCAAAACTATCGGTAGAGCGATCCAGCGTAGTATGCTCATGACATCCTTTCCTGATGTTTCGACCACATCATGAGTCAATAAATTGCGGTACGTTTGCGTTGCCGGGTTGGAACGATTTTGCGAATGATCGGCCATGGTCATTATCCTCCGCCCATGGAATCATCCAGAACCTGGGGAACCGTAAAAAAGGCCCCATCTTTGGACGGAGCATTCGTCAAGACCGATTCGAGTGGCAGCGATGGCCGCACCACATCATCCCGGAGCACATTTTCCAGAGAAAGAGGATGGGCCAGAGGTTCTAACCCTTCCACCGAAGGTTCTTGAATTTGCCGGACGTAATTGAGAATCGACGATATTTGCCGGGACAGGAGCGACACATCCGCGTTAGCAAGATCCAGACGGGCGAGTTTAGCAACGTGCCGCACCTGATTTTCGTCAAGCAATTGCGATTCCTGAGGCTCGGACATAAATGAGACTCCCATTCAGATGGAGATTGGCGGGCCAAGGACCCACGCCAGTCATTTTCGCCCGCCTACCGCACCGGACCACTCCGGGTTTCAAGCCGCCGCTGGACGATAAGTTTGCCGCCGCGCCAGCCGCTTTTTCACCAAGCCGCTTTTGATGGCCTTGGCGGAAGCCCAGACACGCACTGGTTTGCCATCCACCAAAACCCGCACTTTCTGAAGGTTTGGCTTAAATTTTCGGGCACTACGTCCGGTAATCTTGATTCCAACTCCACCCAGATATTTGGCTTTGCCACGGTAGGTACATTGGCGACCAATCCGGGTTTTGCGGGCGGTGTAATGACAAACATGAGGCATTTTTGCAACTCCTGACACTCTGTACAGCCGTTGAATTATATGCATTTTCGCAGCACCTTCAAGCCAGCAAGAAAAAGCCGCCCCCGCGTGCCGTTGAAAACGTAAAAATGAATAGCGGGAACCGAGACCAGGCACCGTCGCACCTATCACGGCGCGTAGCCTCACATTCAAAAAACCCGGCGTTGGCCCCAGCAACCAGACGCTGTTTAGCTCGACTTTTGCCATTTTTCAGAGGCGTAAATGGTCGAATCCTCCGGAATTCGCGATTGTGGGGCGAGTTTTTGCACATCCGTAGCAAGTAAGTCCCGTACAAAAACTTGCTCCGAAAGCTCGCATTCTCAAGGATTTGGAGGTTTGAAATCCTGAAAAATGGCAAAAGTCGAGCATAGGGGCCGCGCACAAATAACTTCACACTTTCCGACTGGTTCTTTTGGCCGCGGGCTTCGTTGTTCGCTCCTTACAGACCCATTGGCAGGGTATGCGCGTCGCTTGAGCCTTGCCGGCGGCCAAAACTCCTGCGCCGTAAAACATGAATTTATTTGTGCGCGGCCCCTTAGTCCCGTTTGGTCAGTAGTGATGCCAGCTCCAGACGCAGTAATTCCAGCGGCAACCCCATGACATTATGCCATTCCCCTGAAATTACTTGCACCATCCGGTGTGTTTCCACCACTGGATCTTGTATGCCATACGCGCCCGCCTTGCCCCGCCATTGCCCGGAATCCAGATATTTTTCCAGCCAGTCGGAAGAAGGCTTTTTCATGCGACACACGGTGGTAGCGCACGCCAGTCGTTGCCCACCCTCAGTCAACAGCACCAGGCCCGTCATCACTCGATGGGTACGTCCCATCAGCAGAGAAAGCATTTCTCTGGCATGTCCACGGTGATGGGCTTTATTGAGAATGCGACCATTAACCACCACAATGGTGTCCGCTGCCAGGATAATTTCGTTGCGATTCCGCCTTCGTGGTACCGCCAATGCCTTGGCCATGGCCACACACACCGGCCAGACTTCCACCGGAATGGAAGGCGGCTTTTTACACAATTCCGGTTGTCGGCTTGGGCGCACTATAAATTCGTAGCCCGCCTGGCGCAGCAAATCGGCCCGGCGCGGCGAGGCGCTGGCCAACACCAGGGTGGTGCTCCGTGGCAACCGGATACCACTCTCTGAAATTCCGTGGTCTGATTCGCTCATATTTTCATATACCAGCTACTGTTTTTACCATGGACCACACGCGATCAGCCGGCAGACGCAGCAGAGTACCGGATCTATCCGTCGAAGCCGACGCCCGATAGTTGCCGGGATCATCAAACAGCAATACATGATCCAGTTGGCCCCACGGCCCCACATCCAACGGATCGGTCGGGCCATAAAGACCCACCAGCGGACGACCCAGTGCCACCGCCACGTGCAGCGGACCGCTGTCATTGCCAATGACAATATCACATAAGGACAATGCCGCGATCATCTGGGCCAGCGTGGTGCGGCCGGCCAGGTTCACAGCCGCCGGCCCTAAGCTCCGGGCAATGGTTTCGCACAGGTTCTGTTCACTTTTGCTGCCGATGAGCAAAATGCCAAACCCCACATCTGCAAGCCGCCTGGCTATGTCGCCAAATCCATCTTCCGACCAGCGTTTGGAATTCCAGCGAGCACCGGGAATGACCGCGGCAATCCGGCCACCTTCCGCGGGCAACAGTCCGCGTACTGTTTCCAGCGCCAGCGGGGAAATCGGCACGCGAAACTCTACCGGCCGGGATGACCCACCCAGAGGCCCCATTAAACTGCGCATACGCACTACGGCCAGTTGCGGCGGTGGAGGCAGGTGCGCCCAGTGCGTATAAAAATGCACGGCCCCCTCGCGAGCCCAGCTAAAACCTATTCGAACCGAGGCTCCGGTCCAGCGTGCCATCAGTCCACTGCGCAGCAAGCCCTGGGCATCAAGCACCAGATCGTAGCGATTTCTCCTTAGCAAATGCTGCAACCGCCACAACCGTCCCAAACCCGACAGCGACCACCATGGCCCTGCCGCTCCGCGATCAAAGAACAGCAACTCATGCAAGGCATCATGTCCGCGCACCAAATCGGCGAACGCCGGCGCTATCAGCCAATCGATCTGCGCCTGAGGATACAATGCCCGCAGATCGCACAGCAGGGGCAAGGTTGTGGCAATATCACCGAGCGAACTCGGCTTTACAATTAAAATTCGCTGCGGCGGCGTTTGGAAAACAGCCATCGCCCCTGGCTTATGCTTCACGGACACGCCTCCGACGCCAGACCGCAACTGCGGAACATATCCTGGGCATCCGGCACGCTGGGCGGGCGAATTCCCGGCCCGTCCTGATGGTAATATCGTTCCAGTACCGTCTGCCAATCCATCCGCGATTGCACAGCAATGAAATCCCGCCATACCACAGCCCCTTGCGGATGCAGTTTGGCATATTTAATACCCATTTTGCGCATGTGCCGCGAAGCCTGGTCTTCTCCATAAAGCGTCGTTGCCAGGGCATAGTGTTCCAGAATCGCCTGCCGCTGCTCTACAATACCAGGCGGCGGCGGTAACGCATTACCCCGGATCAGTGCAGACAATTCTCTGAATATCCACGGATTGCCTATGGCGCCCCGCGCAATCCATACTCCGTCAACGCCGGTCTCTACCAGCATCCGCATCGCATCCTCGGCCGTGAACACATCGCCACTGCCAAAAATCGTGGCCTGCGGATAGCGGCTTTTAAGTTTCCGTAAAAACGTCCAGTCCGCCAGGCCTGCGTACTTCTGCTGCACCGTGCGTCCATGCACCGCCACCGCGGCAAATTCCAGGTTTAGAGCCTGTTCAAATATCTGCTGGAAATTTTCAGCCGCCGCCGCTGATTCATCCACCGCCCGACGGAGCTTCATCGTCAGAGGACCGGGCACCACATCCCGCACGCGCCGCATGATTTCAATGGCCTCAGCAGGCTCGCCGAGCATATATCCACCACGGCAACGCCCCATGACTTTGCGTACCGGGCAGGCAAAGTTGAGATCAATAACATCAAAGCCGCAATCGAGCAATATCCGGGCAGCCGTCGCCATTTCATCCGCCTGGCTGCCCAACAATTGGCCCGCCACCGGATGGTCTTCCGGGCATAAAACACTTCCTTTTTCACGGCCTCGACCACCCGACAGCAAGACCCGGTCCAGCAGAGCTTCAGTCACGGCATACGGACAGCCGCGGCGGCGGGCTACCACCCGCATGGCCATATCGCTATAACCCGCCAGGCCCGCCTGCATGGCGGGAATGGCCAGGGGAAACGGTCCGATCCGACATGGCCGTGGCGCAAAAGACGTGAGAATGTCCGTCGGCGTAGTGGTCTGTGCCCGCTGTCCCGCTTCAATTAACAATGGTGCATCCAAGGTCATGTATCACATTACAACCTACAAGTATCCGGCGGTTCCGCATACCCCTCTCCTGGAGGATTCCCACTCGCATTTCGACACATGGTACGCGGGCACTCAATTGACACTGGTATCACGTCAAGACGACAGCCATCGTTCCAATAGCCCTGACAAGGTTTGAATTATAGCTTCAGACCGCTCGGGCTGCACGCCCTCCGCAGGCCTGGTAGGCGTCGATGTCAAGCGAGTTTAAGTCCGGTTCTGCCGCCATCCGAACCGGCGCCACTTTACAGCATTTGCTCGAACGCCTTAACCATTTGCGCCAAACGGTCGGGGTGTTCTGCGCCGATACGGCCGAAGATACGATGAAATATCGCAAAAAACTCGTGCAGTTCTTTCAATTGAGCTAAAAATTTTTCGTAGCTGACGCGTTTCTCCGGGCTTATTTGCCGGCCCGCGCATCCGTTCAGACACGCCTCCAGTCGACTCAGCATTGGATCCAGTTCGCGGCGTTTCCGCTCATTAAAGATGTGGTGGAACATGATCCATACATCCGCCTCGGCGGTGAAGAAATCCCGCCGATCTCCGGCCACATTGGTACGTCTAACTACACCCCAGTGAATCAGCTCGCGCAAGTTCATACTCACGTTGCCGCGGGAAATATGCAATTCCTCCATAATCTGCTCCGCCGTAATCGGATCAGGAGAAATCATCAGCAGGGCATGCACCTGCGACATGGTGCGATTAATGCCCCAATGCTCCGCCATTTCGCCCCACAAACTCACAAACTGCCGCTGCGCTGTCCGCAGGCAGCACTGCGTTGAATCCGCCGTTCGCTCGACCGGCGATTCCGCAGCGCTCCCGCTCCCGCCAAGCTCGGAGGCACTTGTTGAATTTTGACCGTCCATTACATCTGCCATATTCATACTTCCTCGATAACCATAGCACGCATCAGCCGGGTTTTCCAGTTTTACCGGACAAAACGCGACATCCAGGCCTGTTACACCCCTGCTGCGGCTACCGCCCCGTCCCGCGCGTCTTTTAGCGACGTGCCCGCCACCAGACCTGGTTTCATCTGCGCGTAATATTCCTGCAAGGATTTGACCGTCCAATCCTTTTGCTGCAGCGAGACGATGGCATCGGCGGCGGCCTCGGCTCCGGTTACGGTGGTGATAATAGGCACCTTGTGCAATACGGCCGCAGCGCGAATGCGTCCTTCATCAGTATTGGGACCTTTGGTTGTGGGTGTGTTGATAAGCAAATCCACCTGGTGATTTTTGATGGCATCGATAATGTTCGGCCGCCCTTCCGGTATTTTGTTGATCCGCTGGCAGGCAATACCCGCCTGTGAGAACACCTGCCATGTGCCGCTGGTGCACAGGAGATTAAAACCCGCTGTCTGCAATTTTCGTGCGGTGGGGATAATAGCCTGCTTGTCACCGTCGCGCACGGAAAAATACACCGTGCCCTTGAGCGGCAAGCTTGCACCGGCCGCCATCTGCGATTTGGCATAGGCGACGGGAAAGGTTTCGTCAATGCCCATGACTTCGCCGGTGGAGCGCATTTCCGGTCCAAGAATAACATCCACGCCGGGAAATTTGTTAAAGGGAAAAACACTTTCTTTCACGGCCACGTGCCGTGCGGGCACCACCTCCTGGGTAACACCCATCTCGGCAAGTGATTTACCGCACATCACCTTCGCCGCAATGCGGGCCCACGGTACACCGGTAGCCTTGCTGACAAAGGGCACCGTGCGGCTGGCCCGCGGGTTTACTTCCAGCACGTAGACCTGGTCATCCTTGATGGCAAACTGTACATTCATCAGCCCCCGGACTTTCAGGGCTTTGGCCAGGGCCAGCGTGTTGCGGCGAATTTCCGCCACCACGTCCGCCGCCAGACTAAATGGCGGAATCGAACACGCCGAATCTCCCGAATGAATGCCCGCTTCCTCGATATGTTCCATCACCCCGATCACGAGAAAATTCTCGCCATCACCGATGGCATCCACATCCACTTCGGTTGCATCGCCCAGAAAACGGTCAATGAGAATGGGATGGTCGTCGGCCACTTCCACCGCATGGCGAATATAAAAGTCAAGCTGTTCCTGGGTGGACACAATTTCCATGGCCCGGCCTCCCAGCACATAGGATGGCCGCACCAGCACTGGATAGCCGATGCGCTGGGCCACCGTACGTGCTTCCTCGGCACTGCGGGCTATTCCGCCATCCGGCTGGCGCAATTTCAGGCGTACAATCAGTTGATTGAATTGGTCGCGATCTTCGGCAGTTTCGATGGACTCTACCGCAGTACCGATGATGGGTACGCCCGCGTCCTTAAGCGCGCGGGCCAGATTCAGCGGGGTCTGTCCGCCAAACTGCACGATGACGCCCAGCACCCGGCCCTCACCACCCGAACCCAGCGGAGCCACGTTCAAACGTTCCACAATATGCAGTACATCTTCATGCGTCAGCGGTTCAAAAAACAGCAGGTCCGAGGTATCATAGTCCGTGCTGACTGTTTCGGGATTGGAATTGACCATCACACTTTCCAAGCCAAGTTCCCGGCAGGCAAAGGCCGCCTGCACGCAGCAGTAGTCAAACTCAATACCCTGCCCAATGCGATTGGGGCCGCCCCCCAGAATAATCACTTTCTTTTTATCCGTGATACGTACTTCATCTTCTACCATCGGCGGTATTCCGCCGGCACCTATTTTTCGCACCGGTTGTTCATAGCTGGAATAATAATAAGGGGTGGCAGCTTCAAATTCCGCAGCGCAGGTATCGACCAGTTTGTAAACCGGCCGGACCTCCAGATCCCGGCGCAAAGCCCGTACCTGCGCTGCCGTAAGCCCCCAGACGGTGCCCAGTTGCACATCCGAATAACCAAGTTCCTTGGCGCGCAGCAGTAATGCGGGCAATGCAGCCTTGCCGGCCGTGCCCGGCTTGCCGGCCGCAGCACCCGCGATAGATTGAATGGCTCCGCGGTACGACAGAAGCTCATCCTCAAAATCCACCAGTTCCTTCATTTGCGCCAGGAACCATGGATCAATACGTGTTAATTCATGCACCTGCTCTATCGATTGGCCCATTTTGAAGGCATAGCGGATGTAATACATCCGTCCCTGCGAGGGCACGGCCAGTTTCCGGGCCAGTCTCTCCGCCGGTATCGGCCATACCTGCGCCTGCTCTTCCAGCGCCGCGGTACGGGTTACCAGCGACCCACGATCACCGAGTGCCTGAACCGGCGCGTGGTTGGCCAATTCCTCGCTTTGCCACCGCCACCATTTATCAATGCGGTCCAGCCCCAGGCCGAAGCGTTTGACCTCCATGGAACGGATCCCCTTCTGCAGAGCCTGTTTGAAGGTGCGGCCGATGCTCATGGCCTCGCCAACACTTTTCATCTGCGTGGTCAGGGTTTCATCAGCATCCGGGAATTTTTCAAACGTCCACCGCGGAATTTTTACCACCACGTAGTCAATGGTGGGTTCAAAACACGCCGCGGTGCGGCGGGTAATATCGTTTGGCAGTTCATCGAGCGTGTAGCCGACCGCCAGTTTGGCGGCGATACGGGCAATCGGGAATCCTGTGGCTTTGCTGGCCAGGGCGGAAGATCGCGAGACCCGCGGGTTCATTTCAATGACCACCATTTCGCCATTTTGCGGGTTGATCGCGAACTGAATGTTGGACCCGCCGGTTTCCACACCGATGGCCCGGATCACCGCAATGGCCGCATCGCGCATACGCTGGTATTCCTTGTCGGTAAGCGTCTGGGCCGGAGCAACGGTGATGGAATCGCCGGTATGCACACCCATGGGATCAAAGTTTTCAATAGCACAGATAATGACCACGTTATCCGCTCGATCGCGCATGACCTCCAGTTCATATTCCTTCCAGCCGATCAGCGATTGATCAACTTGTATTTCCGTAATCATGGAAGCGTCCAGGCCGCGCTGGGCCAGGGTTTCAAATTCTTCCATGTTATAGGCGATGCCAGAACCGGTACCGCCGAGGGTAAACGACGCGCGGATAATGCAGGGCAGACCGGTTTCCTGCACTACGGCACGGGCCTGCTCCATGTTGTAAGCCAGCCCGCTGCGCGGACAGGCCAGCCCGATCGATTCCATAATTTGCTTGAACTTCTTGCGGTCTTCGCCGCGATGAATGGCCTCGCGCGTGGCTCCAATCATCTGCACTGAGTATTTATTCAGCACGCCCGCATCCGCCAGCGCGACGGAAACATTCAGCGCGGTCTGCCCACCCAAGGTCGGGAGCAGGGCATCCGGACGTTCTTTGGCGATGATTTTCGTAACCGCTTCCACGGTAATGGGTTCGACATAGGTACGGTCGGCCATTTCCGGATCAGTCATGATGGTGGCTGGATTGGAATTTACCAGAATAACGCGGAATCCCTCTTCCTTAAGAGCTTTGCATGCCTGCGTACCGGAATAGTCGAATTCACAACCCTGTCCGATCACAATGGGGCCTGAACCGATGATGAGGATGCTCTTGATATCCGTGCGTTTTGGCATAAAAAAACCACCCTTTTTATTACAGGAAAAGCCGCGTACCGCCGGCGAAAAACTGTCCCAGCTTTTATCATAAAATGGGCCATAGCGAAAGTGTCCACGGGTTCCAGCGTTCAGGCGACATCAATTCGGGGCAGCACCCAATTTTGTACTCCAGAGACGGTTTCGGCCGCAACAGCGGTCCGCGTCCGTCGTGGACCGCATCGGGCGGTCTTACCTGGTGCGGCCACAATTGTCCTGCAGCCGTCCCCGTGACGTGTTACAATACTGATAACAGATGTCCATGGAGACAGTTGATGTCTAAACCTCTGACAAAAGAGTCGTCAGTATCAACCGAACAAGAGCAGTCTGCAGGCCGCATAACATGGCTTCTGCAACGGCTGAACCTGATCCGTCTGATTATCGCCGGGCGCATCAGCGAAGATCGTACCACCCAGCAAGCCGCGGCCCTCACCTACAACACGCTTTTTAGTCTATTGCCCACCATCGTGCTGGGAATGATCGTCATGTCCATGGCTTTTACCAACGCGGATGTGCAACATGCGGAAGTGGCTCTCTTTTCCCGTTTTGGCCTCACCCAGATACATAACCGCGGTGCTACCGGAAATAATTCCGATTTGCTCATCAAAACCTTGAATCACACCATAGCCAAAGTTCGCGTGGTTCTGCAAAATCCGGGGACCGGGGCTGTCGGCTTTTTCGTACTTCTGTGGGCAGCTATCAGCCTGATGAGGGTGATTGAAGCTACGTTTGGACATATTTATCATGTAACCACCCCCCGCCCATGGGCTCGCCGACTGACCTTGTACTGGTGCGTCCTGACGTTGGGGCCGCTGGGTCTGGCCATGTCGTTCTACTTTTCCGCAAAATTCCTGGTATTTGCGGGATCGGTTTCCACCGTTCAGATATTTATGCGACCTCTGACGCTGCTGGCCAGCTTTGCGAGTGTATGGGTTATTATTCTGCTGTTTTATAAAATAATTCCGAATACTCTTGTTACCTGGAAGGCAGCCTTTTGGGGATCGCTGGCGGCCACGATTTTATGGGAACTGGGCAAGTGGGGCTTTGGCCTGTATGTGGGATATGTGGCCGGGTACGGCAAATGGTATGGCAATCTGGGGCTGATTCCGCTGTTTATGTTCTGGATCTATCTCACATGGATATTTCTGCTGCTGGGGGTTGAGGTAGCCTATATACAACAGCACTTTCGAATTCTGGTGCGACGGCAACTCAATGAACGGAGTTATAACACCCCCCTGATTGATTCGCACTGGGTTTTGCCGCTGGCGGTCCTTCTGGTACAACGGTTTCGCCAAGGACAAACAGTAAATCCTGAATTAGCCGCCAAGAATCTGCATCTTGCGCCTCATATCGCTACGGAATTCCTCACGGCTCTGCAGCAAGCCGGCCTGGTTCATGCTCTGGATGGCGAAGAAATGGAATATGCTCTGGCTAAAGCCCCCGAAAATATCACCCTGCGCGAGCTGCTGCACGCCGTGGGCCACCGTTGCCAGACTTTACTGGAAGCCAGTCATGCCGCAGGTGCCGACCATCCGCTACTTTCCGCGCCGATCATTTTACAAATGCATGAAGCGCAGGAGCAATGGACGGCCGGCCGCACCATGGCCGATTTAGCCGCTTCGGCGAGCCGGCCACCGGCCGAAGCAACATCCGCGATGCCGCAGGTGCTGTCCACTTCATAACATAAACGGAGTCATCCTTATGCCTTCAAGAATCATCATCGGTCTGATGAGCGGGACCAGTGTGGACGGCATTGACGCTGCAATCGTGGAAATTCATGGCCGCGCCCCACGCTTATCAGCCAGATTACTCCATCATCACCAGGCGAACTGGCCGCCGTCGCTGCGTCGCCGCCTGCTGGCCGCCATGGCACCAGCCCCAAGCTCCGCCGCCGAAATTTGCGAGCTTAATTTTTTAACCGCCCGGTCATTCGCCGCCGCCGTTCAATCCGCTCTGCGGCACGCCCGTATTGCCCCGCATCGCGTCGCGGCCGTGGCCTCGCACGGCCAGACCATCTGTCACCTGCCCCCGCAGCCCGGCCGTACCACCGGATCCACGCTTCAACTCGGTGATGTATCCGTCATTGCGGCACTGACAGGCATACAGACCATCGGCAATTTTCGCAGTGCGGACATGGCCGTCGGCGGCCACGGAGCACCGCTGGTCCCCTGGACCGATGCGATTCTCCTGCGCGATACCAGAAGGACCAGGGCCATTCAAAACATCGGCGGCATTGCCAATGTAACCTATTTACCGTCAGGCCGGGGCTTCTCTGACGTGCTGGCCTTTGACACCGGTCCAGGCAATATGGCCATTGACGCACTTATGTCCATCGCCACCGGCGGCCGCCAGCACTGCGATACCAACGGCCGCATCGCCCGGCAGGGCCAGGTGGATGAACGACTTTTTACCCGCCTCAAAGCCCACCGATACTTTTCGCAACCGCCACCCAAAAGTACCGGCCGCGAAGTATTTGGTGCAGCTTTTGTTGAAAATCTTCTAACTCGAGCCGCCGGAAAAAAAATCTGCGATCTCGCCGCCACCCTTACAGCTCTCACTGCATGGAGCATTGCCGACGCCTATCAGAGATTTCTGCCCCGGGTTCCGGATGAGGTAATCATCGGCGGCGGCGGGCTGCACAATACGGAACTCATGCGCTATCTGACTGCTGATCTGGAGAAGCTTGGTTGCCACAACCTTATACCCATGGATCAGATGAGAATTGCCAATAAAGCCAGAGAAGCCATGGCCTTTGCGCTGCTGGGAGCCGCTACGCTGGACGGCGTACCCGCCAACCTGCCGCAGGTAACCGGTGCCTCCAAACCAATGCTCCTGGGCGTGGTGGCACAATGTACTGGCTGATCAAAAGAAAAACCGGAATCCGCGCATGAAAAACCCGCCGCAGACGGCGGGTTCCGGCGAATGACAGGCACCAGGGGCCACATTCGCTTTCTGTTTCGCAACCAACCATCCCCAAGACGAATCTTGGGGTGGCGGTCGCGATACACGTAGCAACGGACCAACCGTTGCCACGGCGCAGGAGTATCAGCGACGTCCAGATTTCTTGGTACTCTTTTTCGCTGATTTCTTGGTACTCTTGCGGGACTTTGATTTCTTGGCAGCCATCATGTATCACCTCCTTTCCATCGAGGGGAAAGACTCTGGAAAACATTTTTCACAGCCAGCCGACGTTCCAGTTTACGTCGATGACTCCGGTATATCTTCTCACCCCTTCGGTCCTGGCAGGCGATTCGCCCTTTGCTTCAAGGCCACACTTTTCCAGCAAGCCCCGATTCCGTCCGGAAAATACCTTCACACTTCCCTATGCACCTGTGAACGTTCATCGACCACAGATTATCAGCCGCAACAATAAATTTTAATAATTTTCGGAAATTTTCAGCGTTGCAGGATGCCAGCGCCAGTAAGAACATCAAAGAGAACCCATTGCAGTTCAGCGTTACTGGACAAAAGCACGTATGGAATCTGATGGTGCCGGCACTTCTCCCGCATGGAAGACAGAAAAGTCTGCACACGGTTATCATAGTGGCGCAGCATGTTGCGATTCGGCAAAACACTCATCCGCCGCCCTGTTTCAACATCCACCAGCCGGACCGCCTGGCTTGGTTGCGGATGTACTTCCTGCGGACAAAGAACATGCAGCAGGCGAACCTCCTGCCCCTGGGACATCAAGTGCCGCCAATGATCCATGGCATCACCAGCGTCCAGCAGATCGCTGATCACCACGATAAGCCCACCGCGCGGACCCTGCTCGCCCAGCACCCGTGCCGGCCCAGCAAAATCCGCCCTGCCGCCACTTTTCACGGCG
>JAJZNX010000191.1 GCA_021852275.1 Planctomycetota bacterium
AGCATGCAATCGGGGTTCTATTTTCTCGCGGCGTAGCCGGGTATATAAATAACTCGAGCAACTCGAGCAACTCATCAAAAGCCCCATGAAATCGCATATTTCCGCCCGGCCGCAACTTGAGCAACACATGAGTCGCTCAAGATCAACCTGAGCAACTCCTCCTGGGAAACCCACCTCATGCCTCCTGCCTTCCGCCTTGTGTCTCCTCACGTATTTATCCCCGCTCATGCTGCGCCTATATGTAAATAGACAAGACACGCGCGCACCAAAGTACCGCGCAGCGCTCTTTGACAACCGAATATCCCGCGATCCGTGTCATCCGTGGTAGAAAATAGAGAAGGCCCGCGGCGCGCCCCTGTCGTCCTCAGCGCCCGGAGTTTATCCCGCTTGCCTATAACAACATTTAGTCATACTGACTCCTTCCTCCTGACTCCGCGTAAAAAAAATGTTGGATGATATTGTTAGTCTTGCTAATCTTGCCCCCACCCGCCCATGGCCACCCCCCATGGCCAGTTTCATCGACCGGCCAGGAAACGACCTGCCAGGAGAAAAAAGAGGCGTTTGAGGATTTGTACTTGCGGCCAGGACAGGTCTCCCGGCATAGAACCAGCCTCCGAAACTGCCTTCCTCCCCGGCCGACGGAAGTTTTCTTTTGACAGGCTCGCATCATAACTTATAATCTTTATAATTCTGGGGTGGCGGGTAGAAGAAGAGATGGCGGACAATGGGCTTTCGCCGATGACAAGGCAATGGATTTTTGTCGCCGGGCGACGAAATGGCGGATGGTGAAATTTGAACGGGGACAAAATTCACCGCTGCGGCCCGATAAACATGTTCGCATAATGCCGGCTACAGGTGGTGCAGTTTTTCGTCACACCGGCCTGATATGATGCAGGCCAGCGATTTCGGCGAAATTGGTCAAACAGATTGGAGACACTATGCCAGTAACGCGTTTTGGTTCAGCAGTACGTGGTGGCCGGAATATGCCGGTGGGAAATGATCGGGCCGGCCGGTCCGCACGCAAAGGCAGCGGCTTTTTCCTGCGTACCATGGCCCTGGCGGCGGCTGTGGCGGCGATGGTCGGTGGGCTGGCACTGATGCCGGCTCCGGCGGTTCGCGCCCAGACTGTCGCGGCAGCCCCGGCTTACTCGCTGACGGATGAAGCGGATTTGTTCATGCACTATTCGCTGATGGGAGATATGACTTTGGCCCAGCACTTTGGGCAGGCCATTTTAGCCGGTAACCCGAAGCCGGTGGTTCTGCTGCGGGCGTTTGAAGCCGCCGCCAATGGTCGCAATATTTCAGAAATTCTGCTGCGCAATCAGAAAAATATGCCGTTGCGGGCGGTTTCGGCAAAGATCGCAGCTTTACTGGAAGAAGGGCAAATTGATCTGGCCCGTAACCCGGATCGGATTAAGGCGGCAATAGCCCACATGGCCATCAGCCCGCGGGCATTTGTGGTTTCGCGACAACGACTGACGGCGGCAGGCGAATTTGCGGCTCCGTTTTTCATTGCGGCGATGAACAACCCCGCAGATCGCAGCGAAGATCCATATATTGTCCAGATGATGAGCGACATCGGCAAGCCGCTGGTCAACCCGCTGGTGCAGGCCCTGCAAACGCGGATTCCGGCCGAAAAAATTCAGTTTGTGCAGGTGCTGGGCAATATCGGCTATGCCCAGGCTTTGCCCTATCTCAAGGCCATTGCGGCCGACCCCAAATCCAGCCCGGTGCTGGTGCAGGCGGCGAAGCTGGCCATTCAAAAGATTGACCGGCACGGATTTTTCGCTCATTTGAACGCGGCGGAATCTTTTGTGAATCTGGGATGGCGGTATTTTTACAATTCGCCGACAGTCGCGGCCAACCAGCCCAACGAAGCCACAAACCCGGTCTGGTACTTTAACCAGACACTGAACAACATAGTGGCCACGCCGGTGCCGACGGCGATATGGAATGACGTACAAACGCTGCGTGCCGCCAAGGAAGCATTAAGACTGGATCCCAAAAACCCGACTGCGATCAGCCTGTGGCTGGCCGCGGATATGCGTTGCCGGATCGATTTACCGGCAGGGCAGACCAACCCGACGCAGCCTGTGGGAACACCTGACGCTCATTACTATGCTGTGGCCGCGGGACCGCTTTATCTCAATCCGGTGCTGGATATTGCGCTTTCGCAGCACAACACAGCACTGATTCTACACACCATCTCCGCACTGGCGCAAACCGGCGGCGTGCAGGGGCTGGTGGGCACAGGCCAGACGGCTGGGCCATTGATGACGGCGCTTTCCTACCCGGATCCGCAGGTTCGCTTTGGAGCGGCGTTTGCCCTGGCCAGGGCCAATCCGGCGCAGAAATTCATGGGTTGGTTCCGGGTACCAACCGTGCTGGCGGAAGCGGTGGCGCAAGCCGGCAAACCGGCGGCGATCCTGGTGGATGCCAATGCCCAGAATCGCAACCGGTTGCGGGCCATTTTAAGCGAGCATTATCACGTTTATGACGCGCCGCACTTTGCACAGGCCCTGGTACAGGCCCGGTGGGCCGCGTATATCGGGCTGGTGGTGATTCCGGGCGGTGCACCGGCCGACCGTATGCTGGAAATGGCGGCCACCGACGACCGACTGCAATACGCCCCGGTACTGGTAACCGGCCCGGTGTATGATGTTCCGAAGCTGAAACTGGAATATGTGAATCAGCCATCGGTTGCAGAGATTGCCAGTTCCGCAGGCAGCGGCACAATTGATGCGGCGCTGGAGCACATCAAAAATAGATTGCATATTACGACCATCGGAGCGGCACAGGCGGCGATGTTTTCCATGGAGGCCTCTCACCTGCTGCGCGGGATCGCGATGAACCGTGGCAGCATTTACGATGCCAATGCCGCTCTGCCGGCGCTGGTAATGGCACTGCACGACAGCAATTCCGCGGTAGCTTTGGCGGCGGCGGGTGCGTTGGGACAGATGCGCAACTTGCAGGCCCAACTGGCACTGGCTCAAATGGCCTTGCAGGAGGACAGCCACAGTACGGCAGCGGTGCAACAGGCCTTGCTGCTGGACCTGGCGGCATCGGCACGCAATGTCGGCAATCACTTAAGTAATGACAGCATTCAAAGATTGATTCGCATGGTGAAAGGCAGCGGCCCGGCCAAGGTGCGTACTGCGGCCGCCACGGCCCTGGGAGCCTTAAACGTACCGAGCAACCAGGCGGCGGAGCTTATTCTGACTCAGTCACATTAAATATGCGGTTGTCAGCGGTGGCAATATCGTGTAAATTAATGGGCTTGCCCGCCGGTGCGACGATGTGCCGGCGGTGCGTTGATGCTCAAAAAAGGACTCCCCACCTATGGTAACATCAGGCGAAACATCATCGGTTAAAGCACTGGTTGAAAAAGCCCGACAGCAGGCCGCCGCGGGCCACATGGAAGCCGCACTGGAACGTCTGGAAGAGGCCTACCGGCTGGACCCCCAGAATCAGGATGTGGCTTTTAAACTGGCCTGGTACCTGGATCTGCATGGTGAAGATGAACGGGCCGTTGAAATTTACGAGGCACTTTCCGATCTTAACCCGACCCACGAAGGCGTGCTGCTGAATCTCTCGGTATTGTATGAGGACGGCGGATTTTATGACGATGCCGAGGAGGTTCTGCATCGGCTTTTGACCTCCAAGCCAAACCATCCGCGCGGACGCATTTATTACCAGCACATCGACGGCTCCACCGATATGATCATTCAGGATGATCCGGAGAAGCGATTCCTGAACCGCAACATACTGCTGGACACGCCGGTAACGGACTTCGAACTTTCCGTGCGAGCGAGGAACTGCCTGCGTAAAATGAATATCCGCACGCTGGGTGATCTGCTGAAAACATCCGAGGAAAGCCTTTTAAGCTACAAAAATTTCGGCGAGACGAGCCTTGAGGAAATCAAGGTGATGCTGGCCCGCAAGGGGCTGCGCTTAGGGCAGGCGGCTGAAGACCTGGCCCATGCCCGGCGGCTGGAACTTGTACGTGCGGCCGCTCCGAATGTGCCCGAGTCCGTGCTGAATAAATCCGTGGAAGATCTGGAGCTTTCCGTGCGGGCCGGACGAGCCTTGGAACGATTGAACATTACCACGGTTGGCGATCTGGCCAGCCGCACCGAGGCGGAAATGCTGGGCCTTTCCAATTTTGGAGAAACCAGTCTCAATGAAATTAAGCAGCGCCTGGCCGAACTCGGTCTGACCCTGCGAAAAGTAACATAAAACGACCAGCCTTGGCCGAGGCCCGTTCGGCGCAGCCATTTTTTGAAAGGATCAAGGATGATCCATTGCAGAAAGTTTCGACAACCCTTGGCGATACTTGCAGCGGGGGCATTGCTCTTGGCACTCTGCGCCTGCCAAAGCTCGGGGGTTGGAACGGCGGGATTGCCGTCGCCGCCATCTGCGCCCATCGCCACAACCGGGTGGTCACCATCACCGGTGCTCAATGCGGGCGGTTATCCGGCGGTACCTGCCATCCTGCCTAAACCGCTGGTGCTGGGGCCGGCGTATCCGGCAGTGATTCCCGTACCATGGCACATGGCCGAACCTTGGATTCGTGTGAAAATCACGCGTGAAAGCCCGACCAGACCATGGATTAATCCGGCCTTGTATCGGGGACGCATTGAAGTAGTACACCTGCCGGACGGCCATTATATTGCACTCAACGTATTGCCCATAGAAGATTATCTGGCGGGCGTACTTTCGCGGGAACTTTACGGCAACTGGCTGCCGGCCACCTATGATGCCCAGGCCATCGCCGCCCGCACGTACGCCATGTACCAGATGGAAACCTTTGGTAAGACCCATGCCTGGGATGTTACCGGCAATCAGAACTCCCAGATGTACGGAGGGCGTAACGCGGAAACACCACGGGCTTGGAATGCGGTGCGGGCCACCTGGGGCCAGGTCATGATGGCAACGAAAGATGGCATGACCGGCATTTTTTGTGCCTATTATTCCGCATGCAACGGAGGGGCCATTCAAAGCGCCGCCGATGCCTGGGGGGACCAGCCGCTTCCCGAACTCGGAGCCCGTTATACCGGCGACCTGGACGATCAATGCCGGCTGTTTTCCTGGCCGACCATGCGCATTTCCAAGGCCTTTGTGCATCAGGCGGTAACCTGGTGGGGGCAGCGTAATAATCTGCCCTACCTGGCGGACCTGGGGCCGATTTCCGACGTAGAAATCACCAGGTACAACCGCATCACCAACCGCCCGGAAATCATTACCCTGATTGACGTGCATGGACATATCGGAAAAATGCGCGCGGAAGAATTTCGGCTGGCTCTGCTGATGGATCCCAATCGCCGGGTGAAAGCCCCGCCCAGCAGTTTTTTTAATATCCGCAATGACGGGGCGTACATCATGCTGGTCAATGGGCACGGCTACGGCCACGGTGTTGGCTTATCCCAATGGGGTGCCCAAGCCCTGGCTCAGCGGGGCGATTCCGGTGCTTACATATTGTCCTACTTTTATCCCGGCGAGCGGATCCACAAGCTCTGGTAAATGCAGGCGGGCGGACGGAACAATACGAAAGACCTGCGGCTGCGATCATCTTTCACTGGATGCGGAAGTAATGCCTGCAGGGGAATGATCCTCAAGCCAGCGGATAAGCACCAGCAGCGGCAGGCAAAGCAAACACCCACAGAAAAAGAAAACACTGTATCGGTTCCAGGCGATCCAGCCGGTGTGGCCGTGATGGATGCCAATGGATTCGAGAATGACGCCCCAGATCAGCGGCGAAAGGCCGGCGGCCACGCTGGTGGCCACGGCAAAAACCGCAAAATAATGGTTGCGACCATGATGAGGGATATTCAGGCTTTGCAGGCGATTATTGGCGGCGGCGAAATTCAACGCCGACATTCCCATAAGCAGGTACAAAATTCCGATAAAGATCGGATTCACGGCAATCAGATTTGCGGCCAAGGCCCACCACCCCGCAAAAATCAGGATGGATGCCACCGCGCACAAGGTCATAATGGGAATCGAACCGATGTGGTCAAGCACCACGCCGCTCCACAACAGAGAAACCAATCCTCCAAATACCGATACGCTTGAAAGCAGGACAATGGCACTTTGTGAAAGGCCTTCAGTTTGGCGCAAGAAGGCTATCGTAAATACGCCCAGCGCGCCCCACACCAGGCTGTAGACCACATTAAAAACTGTCAGCCGCCGAAAACTTCTCTGCCGCAGCATGGCCATCAGGCTTACGCGGGCACCGCTGCGAGCATGCGATTCCGGCGTGGATATTTCCGGCAGACGCACCAGGCAAAGCAAACTGGCAAAACCACCTGTTCCCGCCAGAAAAAACACCAGTGCGAATTGCCACGGCTGCGGATTGCCCCAAAGACACGCCGCCGCCACCAGAAGGGAAATAACATTGCCGGCTTGCCCGAAAAGCTGATCGCGCGTGAAAAATTTACCACGTACATCCGGCGGCACCAGCGACGTAACCCATGGCATGTAGGCCCCGCCTGTAATACTGCGAAAAATGCTGAACACCGCAATCGACGCAAGTAGCCATGCCACCTTGACCAGGTTGGCGTCGGGCAAAAGCACGGATGCCGCCAAGGCAAAAATAAAGACGGTTCTGGCCGCCCACCCACTGACCATCACACGGCGATAGCCAAACCGCGGCAGCAGATATGCGCCTGGAATCTGTAATACCACCAACAGCGGCGGAATGGCGGCCAGGACCCCGAGAATGGCATCTCCACAACCAATACTTTTGGCGTACAGGATGAGGGGGGAACCGAGCACCAACGACCAGGAGACCGCATTGAGCAGGGAAAAACGATTCGCCCAGGAAACTCCAGGCGGCAATCCTACCGCCGAAAGCATGCCGAACGGCATGACCGGAGAACCAGCAAAGCGCAGACTCAGCGGGGCATCATGAGGCTCATTTTGGAGCGGCGTACTTTCCTGGACGTTACCTGTGCTGTACGCCTGACTGGTTTTTTTAACCATCTTTTATGCTTCTATGCCACATCGGCAATGCGTATCCATTGGCGTTGCTGGTGGCTTACCATGACTGCCTCCAACACCTCCTGGCAGCGCAGTCCATCTTCAAAATTGGCGTGAAAAGCCCGTCGCGGCCCAGCCAGGTTTTCGAGGATGTCATTGGCGGTGTTGATAAACGTGTGCTCATAACCAATGACATGCCCGGCCGGCCAGTATTTGCCGCTGTAAGGATCCTGGCCGGCGGAAACGCTGATGCGCCGCCACCCTTTTTCGCGGGCCGGCAGGGTATCATCAAAAAAATCCAGATAGCTGAAATCTTCAAAATGAAATCGGATGGCCCCTTTATCCCCATTGATTTCAATGCTATTACCATTGTGGTGGCCGGTGGCAAACCGCGTGGCTTCAAAAGTACCGATGGCTCCGCTTTTGAACCGTGCCAGAAAAAGTACGGCATCATCCACGGTAACCTTGCCTTTTTTGACCTTTTGGCCGCTGCGCACCTGTGCGGTAAGCCCTTCCACCATTTCTCCGATGGGGCGCTCCTTGATAAAAGTGTGCGCCAGGCCGCAGACTTCCTGAAATTCATCACCCAGCAGGAATCGCGCCATATCAATGCTATGAGCGCCCAGGTCGCCATGGGAACCGGATCCGGCGACCGCCCCAGACAGCCGCCATACCAGAGGTATATTGGGATTTTTAATCCAATCCTGTAAATAGACCGCCCGCACATGAAAAACTTTGCCGATGCGCCCTTCGGTGATCAACTGGCGGGCAAAGGCCAGAGCCGGCACGCGGCGATAATTAAACCACACAAAGTTAGGTACGCCGGCTTTTTTAACCGCCGCCACCATTTGTTTAGCTTCCGGCAGTGTGCGGGCCAATGGCTTTTCGCAGCACACCGCTTTGCCTGCAGCGATGGCAGCCAGGGCTACTTCCGCATGGGCGTTATTGGGAACGGTGATGTCCACAAGATTTATTTCCGGATCGGAAACGACGCGGCGGTAATCGGTGGCCACATTTTTCCAACCCCAACGCTCTGCCGTCTGAAGGGCTTTGGCATGGTTACGGCCACAGATGGTGTGCATGACAGGATGTAACGCTGGATCAAAAAAGTGTGGCACCTGGTGCCACGCATTGCTGTGGGCTTTGCCCATGAACTGATAGCCTACCAGCCCCACATTAATCGTCCGTTTTTTGTCCGCCATATAAGTTGATCCTCGCCGTTGACCAGTTGAAACATGGCGGCTGCGAGTAAATCGCGGATGCAGCCGACCGAAAAAGATATTATCTGCTGATTTTCCTATGCGTCAATGGGAAGCATCACAAAATAATAATTTTGTTTTTCCGTTTTTTTCTTATTGGGTAGTGAAATAAAGGCTGATATAAGTTATAAGTAGTTTTCGAGACGTGCGAAGGGTAGGGTTGATTCTATGGCACCCGCCAATCAAGTCTGCATCGCTGTTGACGCATACATAGGCTTTTGGGCTTTGGTATTTGCAGGCCAAACTCAGGCCGTTGCGACCAAGCGGCTGGGGCAGGGTGTCTGGAGAAAGGTAGACTGATGCAAATACTACCCGTCGGCGACCAGGTTTTTCGGCAATTTTTTGATTCCAGTCCAGCTGTGGCCTTGGTGGTAGATCTGGCGGATGGCAAAATTGTGGCGGCCAATGCGGCAGCGGTCGCCTTTTATGGGTGGACGTCCGAGCAGTTACTCTCGATGACCATGGCTCAAATTAACACCATGCCGCCGGAGGGTATGGCCAATTTACTTTCGCACCTGAGGCAAGCGGACGGCGGATTGTTCTATTTCCGGCATCGCCTGGCCTCAGGGGAAATTGTCGATGTGGAATCTTCCAATACGGCCACACTGGCCAACGGACAGCGTTTATGTCTGGTTCTTGTGCATGACCTGACCGATCAAAAGCAGGCGGAAGAATCCCTTTCACTGGCCCGACGGGCGATGGATGCGTCCGCGACCGGCCTGACCATTGCTGATGGCCGCGATCCAGATCTACCGCTGATCTATGCCAATCCCGCTTTTCTACAAATGACCGGGTATACACGCGAGGAGGTGCATGGCCGCAATTGTCGCTTTCTACAAAATGATGATCGCAACCAGCCGGGATTGGAGACTCTGCGATCGGCCCTGAAAGCGGGCAAGGCGTGCGAAGTCACTCTACGCAACTACCGCAAGGATGGTCGGGCATTTTGGAATGAGATTACAATTGCCCCGGTCTTCGATGCAGCCGGAATGATCACCCATTACATTGGGACACAGAAAGACATTTCCGATCGCAAAGCCGCCGAGGCTCATGTGGAGCGACTGGCCTATTTCGATCCGCTTACCGAGTTGCCCAACCGCCGCCTGTTTTTAGATCGGCTCAATAACAATCTGGGATGGTCCATCCGGAATAACACCCACGGGGTAATAGCAGTACTCGATTTGGATAATTTCAAAAATCTCAATGACGCCGAAGGCCCGGAAATGGGAGACCTTCTGCTACGAGAGATTGCGACGCGGCTGCAAAGCTGCCTGCGTGAAGGCGATACCGCCGCCCGGCTGGGGGGAGATGAATTCGCCGTTTTGCTGGCCAACCTGTCCGCGGACGCAGCTACCGCGGCCCAGTTCGGGAAGGCTATTGCCGAACGCATCAGCAAGGCCATTGGAGCGCCGCTCGCGCTGGGCGGCATTAAACATCAGATGACTGCCAGCATAGGTGCGGTGGTATTTCCCACCGGCAAGGCATCTTCCGTGGAGCTTTTGCAGAAAGCCGACACCGCCGTCTACCGGGCCAAGACCGCCGGCAGGAACACGCTCTCGTACTTTGAACCAGCCATGCAGGAGCACGTGCAGCACCGTGTGAAAATTGAACGCGAACTGCGTGGCGCTGTGGAATCGGGGGAGCTTCGCATGTTTCTTCAGCCGCAGGTTCTGGCGAACGGCACTATGATCGGGGCTGAAGCGCTTATTCGTTGGCAACACCCAGCCACAGGTCTGGTGCCGCCCATGGATTTTATCCCCGTAGCGGAAGAGACCGGCTTGATCATTGCCATTGGGGAATGGATTTTTCGGCAAGCCTGCCAGACCGTGAAACGCTTGGAGGCCTGCAATAATGGACTGCGCATTGCCATTAATGTCAGTCCCCGCCAATTCCGCACGGCTGATTTTCCAGCACGCACGGCGGCCATCATTCAGGAAGTGGGCATCAAGCCGCACCAAGTGGCCATGGAAGTGACGGAAGCGGTATTTTTTGACAATCTTAGCCATGCGGTGGCGACGATGAATGAACTCAAAAGCCTGGGCGTACGTTTGTCCCTCGATGATTTTGGTACTGGCTATTCGTCGCTGTCCTATCTACAAAAATTACCGATTGCAGAGCTGAAGATCGACCGATCGTTTATTAAAGACGCCCCCACCAATCCCAACGACGCGGCGCTGGTGGAGGCTATTTTGGCCGTAGCCCGACAGCGCCAGCTTGATGTAGTCGCCGAGGGCGTGGAAACGGTCAAACATGTGGAATTTCTCAAATCGCGTGGCTGTCGACTGTTTCAGGGTTACTACTTTGGACGACCGGTTCCGGTGGAGGAATTTGTGATGGCTATTGAAAAGCCTACGATACATCCACCAATCGGGTGAGACACCTGCCAACGCCCAACCCCGCGACACCATGCTTGAGGTACAATTTCCATATCTGCAGCGCCTGCCGCACCGAACATACATCAACCGCGCCGCCTGGACCACCCTGACTTCATTTCATTCAACCCGATGCAGGGCATCCAGCCTAACACGCTCCTTTGCTGACATAATTATGTTTTCCATCCTGTCTGGTATGCCATGCCAAGCCGAAAAGATGACATTTCTATTCCGGCTAATGGGGTGACAATTCTACTTCCGTACAACATATGATGGTCGCAGTCGGTTGACGCGCCTGGTTGATTACACCTATACTCAAACCAAGGATTTTCAGAAGAAGGGCTTGGGCAATGGTTGAACCAGCAGGTTTTGATCTTCACGCCGCATGGTTACGCCGGGCGGAAAAAGACAACAATTCATTTATTGAGGCACTGGCGGTGCGGCTGGAACAATCACTGCCGGATCATGTGCAGGTGGAACGAAAAAGAGAAAGCCTGTTTTCCCGGCAGATGCATGTGCAGAAAATAACCGTGCGTACCGGTGGAGATTGTTACATTCTGGAGAACTCGCATGGGAGTGTCGTCGTATCACAGGTGAAGGAAGTGCGGGGGATTGTGCTAAGCAGTCGGGAAGTGGAGCTTTCAGATTGGCTTAAAAATCTGGATGTGGAGTTGCAGAATCTTTCGGGGCACAGCGCGCAAGCCGCCGGCGCGCTTCGCCAATTCCTGATGAGTTGACGTATATTCTGGCACGAAACCGGGATACGGAGTTTTAAGACGATGTCCTTTATTAACAGAATTTTCCGCTCAGCGCCGCGCGATCCGGATGCCGCCCGCCATATTGCGGAACAGGCGGCACGCGATCAGGAATGGCAATCGTGCCTGGCACAGGATCGTCTTCCAAGTTTTGTGCAGCGGCGGCTGGCAGATACCAAATCTGGAAAATTGCCGTGGGTATCCACCACTTCGGTTGGAGGACTGCTGGCCCAGCGAACACACGGCATCAAACCCATCGGACTGGTTTCCGGTAACTGCTGGTATCAGTTTGGCTTTTCATGGACCCGCGGCCATTATGATGGCTGGCACAAGGCCATTGGCCGAATGTGGCAGGAAGCCGCGGCCATGGGAGCCAATGCCATTGTGGATGTTACCATGAAAGTTCAGCGTATGGCCAACACCTCGGGACAGATGGACTATGGCGTGCTGGGGACGGCAGTTTCAATTGCCGGATTGGGGGACTCGCGTGATCCGGTGGTGGCTACGGTATCGGCGTTAGAATTTGCCCGATTGATGGAGGCGGGAATCGTGCCGGTGGGACTGGCCATTGGCGCCCATTACCAGTGGTATTATCCATACCAGAATATCCTGGGCCAGAATCTATCTGGCGTAGGCACCGGGATGAGAATGGGAATGGGAATAGGGATGATGGGCGGATGGAACCAGGAAGTGACCGCACTTTCAGAATTTTTGACGGATGTTCGGCGCACAGCGGTCGGGCAGCTCCAATCCGATGCCGCCCGGATCGGAACAGGCGTACTGGCGCGGGTGGAATACTCGGAAATTGTACCGGGCGAAGAACAGGAAGGCGTACCACCACGATATCTGGCACGGCATATCGCCTTTGGCACAGCCGTGCTGCATAATCCACGACACCATCTGCCAATGCGATTGCGCTCTGTCTTTAGTGTAAAAGATGGCAAAATGACTCCGGAAGTAGACTTAAACCAAGAGGTAATTTGACATGGCCGACGAGACTACACAAGCTGCAAATCCCGCACTGGACCAACTGCCCCAGCGAGCCTTGGAACGGCTTAAGGGGATGCGCGAAGCCGGACAACAGAGCGGTGTATTTACGTCCGATTTATCGGTCAACGAATTTCTGATGGTGCGCGAAGCAGGATTTGAGCCGCTGGGCATGGTGGTAGGATCCTGCATTTACCATGTGGGAATCCAATATGGATCCTGGTCGAAAAATCAGGAACTCAATGTGCTATCGCAAGCCATGTATCATGCCCGCGAGTTGGCCATGGAACGCATGGAGCGAGAAGCCCATGCGTTGGCGGCTGACGGCGTGGTTGGCGTTCGGCTTGAAGTGAAACGTCTGGCGTGGGATCAGAATATTCTGGAATTTCTGGCTATCGGTACCGCAATTGCGCATCGAACGGGTCACCCAGGGTTCAAAGGTCCGAAAGGCATGCCGTTTACCTCCGATCTCTCCGGCCAGGATTTTTGGATGCTGCTGCGGGCGGGCCATCGTCCGCTGTCCATGGTGATGGGATCGTGTGTATACCATGTAGCCCATCAGGGAGTGCTTAAGTCGCTTTCCAACGTAGGCCAGAACACTGAAATCACGCCATTTACCCAGGCCATGTATGATGCGCGAGAACTGGCTATGGAACGCATGCAAAATGAGGCCATGGCCGCTGAAGCCGAAGGTGTGGTGGGGGTGCAACTGCATGAAGGATCGCACAACTGGCAACCGCACGTGCTGGAATTTTTTGCGGTAGGCACCGCAGTAAAGCCCATTGAAGATAAGGCATTGATACCCGAAGCGATTTCGCCGCAGGTAGTTATTCCCGTTAATGATTAGCGTGGTTTTAAAGGCAAGGAGAATGACATGTCCAGCATATTCCGCAAAGCTGCCGATCTGATAGAGGCCAAGGTCAATAAGTTCCTCAATAGTGCGGAAAACCCCAATGAGGAATTGGATTTATCTTACGATAAGATGCTCTCTGCTCTGCAGGCAACCAAGCGGCATATCGCCGATGTCGTAACCGAACAGAAATTGCTGGAAGCGCAGCTTTCTGACGCTACGACAGAGAGCCAAAAAGCGGAAGATAATGCGAGGATGGCGCTGCAAGCAAATCGCGAGGATCTGGCCAGGGCGGCATTGACCGAAAAGCAGGCTGCCCAGCAGAAGGTTCACAGTCTACACGACGCCCGCGATCATATTGCCGCGCAGGCCCAGAAGCTTATTGACTACGAGAAAAAACTCCAGGATCGCATAGATCAATTCCGCACCCAGAAAGAGGTGATGAAAAGCCAGTATGACGCAGCCAAAGCCGAGGTGCAGGTCAATGAGAGCATGTCCGGCATCGGCAATAAATTGGGAGATGTGGGTGAGATGTTACAGCGGGCGCAGGACAAAACTCGACAGATGCAGGCTCATGCGGAAGCTGATGAAAGTCTGGAAGAATCCGGCGTGATCAGTGAGCCAGGAGATACCCGCAGTAAAACCGATCGCGATCTTGATGCACTGCGGGCTCAGAGCGGCGTGGACGCGGAACTGGCGAAACTGAAAGGCGAAATCAATCCCCAAAAGCAACTGCCCGGTTCAGGCTGATCGGCAAGAGTCTATCGTCCGCTGCTGTTCACTCAGCCTCACCTGATCGGCAATCAGCAATCCAAAATGCCGGCCATCATCAACAGTTTTTTGCAATATCTGATAAAATATCCGCATGGCGGAACCCTTACCTACTACTGAAGCTATTCCCTCCTCTTCCGCTTTTGCTCCAATTCCAGCGGTGCTTAAAGCCTTGGCCGCCGGGAAAATGGTGGTTTTGGTAGATGATGAGGATCGTGAAAATGAGGGCGATCTGGTCTGCGCCGCCCAGTTTGTTACGCCGCAGATCATCAACTTCATGCTGCGCGAGGCCCGCGGCGTGCTGTGCGCCGCCCTTACCCCGGAAGATTGCCAACGTTTGGCACTGTACCCCCAGGCTATTTATAACACCGCCCCCCTGGGAACTGCGTTTACGGTTAGTGTGGATGCCCACCGGCGCTTTGGCATTTCAACGGGAGTCTCAGCTGCAGAACGGGCTAAAACTATCGCCGTGCTTATTGATCCCAAAGCTTCACCGGACGATTTATGCCGGCCCGGTCATATCAACCCCTTGCGGGCACGGCCTGGAGGTGTTCTGGAACGCGCCGGGCAGACCGAAGGTTCGGTTGACCTGGCCCGTCTGGCCGGTCTTTATCCCGCCGGCGTTATCATTGAAATCATGGCCGAAGACGGCAGCATGGCACGCAGGCCCCAACTGGAAGCATTCTGCCGGCAGCATAATCTGCTGATGTGTTCCATCGCCGACCTGATCGCGTACCGCCTGCAGCAGGAAAGCCTGGTCAAACGCATTGCCTCGCAACCACTGGCCACACACTTTGGCGAGTTTACCCTGCACGTATACGAAATGGTCAACGACCCGCTGGTACACCTGGCCCTGTGCTGCGGAGGAGTAGGCAACCTGGATTCGACAGGTAAAAAAGCCCTTCCCCAACTAAAACCCGTGCTGGTGCGCATGCACTCTGAACACCTGCTTGGTGATGTCTTTGGCGCCAGCTTCACCGCCAGTGGCAGCGAACTCCACATGTCACTGCAGTTGATTCAGGCCGCCGGCAAAGGCGCGGTAGTCTACCTGCGGCAGGAATCCCGTGGCCTGGCTCTGCTTTCCCGCCTGGCCGAACTTCGTCAACGGCCCGATTCAGCTCTCCCGATCACAGACTCCCCATCCACGGCTTTAACCACTCCCAGCCACAGTACCCGCCAGGATTTCGGCATCGGTGCCCAGATCTTGCGGGACCTCGGCCTCACGCAACTGCGAATTCTCACCAATCACCCCAAAAAGCTCTATGGATTGGAAGGCTTCGGCCTGACCGTGGTTGAACAATTGCCCATACCCGTGGCTCATATGGCGGAAGCTCAAGTACCGCCAGACGGCAGTCAAGGCGAATAATAAAAATGGTAAAAGAATAACCTGATAACCTGGTCCGTGTCCTGGCCTCAACCGCAAACTTTGGTGTAATACCGCGAGAATGGGCCGAAGGGGACGTGTGTCTAGAATTCGCCGCTCTCGTTGCGCAAAGCCAAAGGCTTGTTGAGCAGTTCAGTGAGAATAAACGCACTACGTAAATACCGCCGGTCTTTAAGCATGGCCTCGGCAATTGCGGCGGGAGCAGTTACAGGTTGAGTCGGCTTGGCTACAGCCGGCCCCTGCACAGACGCCGCAGTCGCCCCGCCAGCGGTTGGCTTAGCCCCACCGGCTGCGGGTTTTGCTCCACCGGCAACTGGCTTGACTCCTTCTGGTTTCCTTTCCGTCGAACGGGCTTTAGGGGCGGCCTGGCGCGGTCGCCCTTGAGCTACCGCCGATTGCCCTGCACGGGCCGCTGGTGATGGGCGACTGGCAGATGGAGGTGCGGGAAATGGCACGGTACGCATCCCTGACGGTGATGGCTGCCTCATCTGCTGGTAACTCGTTGGCCGGGCGGCAGGCGCTGTGCGGCCGGCCGTCTGCCCAGGTGCCGGCAAAGGACGAAGGGTGGAGGCAGCCTGAGCTGCAGCTCGCCGCCGTGCCTGTTCCTGCGCCAACTGCTGGATGGTCATGCGACCGGAAAGAATCTGGCGCGCCAACTGTTCCGGATCTGAAGGTAATTCAGCCATTGGCCTGCCCTTTTCAATTTTCCTGATACCTGCCCGGCAAATTTACGCAGCCCCCGAATTGCCGGGGCCTGAATCCGCCGCGGGCTTGCCGATGGCATCACGCATCGAAGTATCCGCCTGAATATTTTTCATGCGGTAATAATCCATAATTCCCAGATGACCGCTGCGAAACGCATCCGCCATGGCCAGGGGAATCTGGGCTTCGGCTTCAATCACCTTGGCCCGATTCAACTGGGCCAGTGCGCGGTTTTCCTGATCCTGGGCCACCGCCATCGCCCGCCGTTTTTCGGCTTCGGCCTGGAAAATCTGTTTATTGGCTTCAGCCTGTCTGGTTTGCAATTCCGCGCCTACGTTGTTCCCTACATCCATATCCGCGATGTCGATGGAAAGAATCTGAAAGGCCGTACCCGCATCCAATCCATTGGCCAGCACAGCTTTGCTGATCAGATCCGGACTTTCCAGCACATGTTTATACGTATCTGCAGATCCGATAGCTGCCACAATACCCTGACCCACACGGGCCACCACGGTTTCTTCGCCGGCACCACTCACCAATTGCTTCATGTTGGTGCGGACCGTCACGCGGGCCTTCACCCGAAGCTGAATGCCATCCCTGGCCACGCCATCATGGGTCTGCCTGCCACTGTTGGCACCGGGCACATCAATCACCCGCGGATTCACACTGGTCTGTACAGCTTCCAGCACGTCGCGGCCAGCCAGATCAATGGCTGTGGCCATACCCCACGGCAGGTCAATCTGGGCTCGATGGGCGGCAATCATGGCCCTCGATACCCGCGTAACATTGCCACCGGCCATAAAATGGGCCTGCAATTGGCTGGTGGTTACCTGCAGGCCGGCCTGGACCATCGAAATTTTGGTGGTGGTAATTTCGCGGGCGTTCACTTTGCGCAATCGCATACCGATAAGTTCCCACATACTTACATCAGCATGGGCTGAAAATGCCTGTAGCCACAGCGTAAACACCTGGGCAATGGCGATAAAGAACACGAACGCCACC
>JAJZNX010000077.1 GCA_021852275.1 Planctomycetota bacterium
TCGCGATCGGTGAACAAACCGGTGGATTCAATGACATAGGAAACATGAAGATCCTTCCAGGGCAAGGTGGCCGGATCGCGCACGGAAACGGTTTTGATGAAATGGCCGTTGACGACAATGCCTTCATCCCCGCGTACGCTCACTTCGCCTTTGAAGCGGCCATGGGTGGAATCGTAGCGTAAAAGGTAGGCGAGATTATCCGGCGGCACCAGATCGTTGATCAGGACAAACTCAATTTGCGGATCATGCACACCAGCCCGGAATACCAGACGGCCGATGCGCCCAAAACCATTAATACCAACTCGAATTTTAGCCATGAAATAAACTCCTTTATCATCATAAGTCCGGCCACGGAACTACAACAACATGCTCCGCTGGCCGGGCGAATTCCAAGCCGATGATAGTACAGGATACCGGCGGGATAATGCAAGCGATTGAAAATAGTTGTTGTTGGGTGTGGCGTAACTCCTATTGTTGGCGTTCAGGCGGCGTGTTGCGGACCGCAAGACGGGAGCAGGGAGATACGTATTTCTGGAGGAGACAGAATTCAGAAGGCAGGAAACAGGGCGCGGGGGAAAAAGCGGTCCGCGATCGGCGATCAGCTTTTGCGGGCAGGATACCCGCGGTCCCAGGAACGGCCCCAGAAAGAATCATTGCGGGCGAAGGCGCCAGCGCCCCCAGAAGATAGCGGCAGGCAAGAATGTTGCTTCATGGGCACAGAAACACGGCTGCAACGCTTAGCTCGACTTTTGCCATTTTTGATGAAGCCGAAAAGCCTGATTTCACAGGCTTTTGAAGGTGCCCCGGAGTTTTTGCACACCCGTACAAAACACGGGATGTGCAAAAACTCGCTCCGCAATCGCGAATTCCGGAGGATTCGACCATTTACGTCTCTGAAAAATGGCAAAAGTCGAGCTTAGTCAGGGATGGTTATTTACTCTTTTTCCTTTTAATCGTCTTGAACCACGCCGTCATATAATACCGGTCATAAACGCACATAAACCCTTACATTTTCGGGTGTGGCGGGTATTTTTGTCTGAAATAGCGAAATAACGAATGAGCGGGCATTGCCTTGCCGATGTCTAAGTCGGGCGAAAGAGACCAGGCCATCCCCAAGATGAAGGGGATCAGTCTGGGAAATGGCGGTAGCCGGTCCGCCGAATTCACCAGGGGTGTGCCGTGAAGTCAAAAGTTTTATTGGTTGATGATCTCAAAATCATTCACCAGCTTTTGCGCATTCGTCTCGCGGATGAGCCAATGGAATGGTATTCCGCCTTTGACGGACACGAAGCTTTGGAAAAAGCCGAGAAACTAGGCGTTGACCTTATTCTTCTGGATGTCAATCTGCCCGATATGGACGGCTTTGAAGTGTGTCGACGGCTGAAATCCAACCCTGCCACGGGATCGGTGCCAATCATCTTTTTATCCGGTGAATCGGCGGGAGATGAAAAAGTTAAGGGCTTTTCCCTGGGGGCTGTTGATTATGTCGTTAAACCGTTTGATGCCGCTGAACTGCTCGCCCGCGTCCGCGTGGCTCTGCGTACGCGCGAACTTATGGAAATGCTGGCCAAAAGGGCGCTGATCGATGGTCTGACCGGACTGCATAATCGAGCTTATCTTGATGAACGCATCACCGCCGAAACGGCTCACGCTCTGCGTTTTAGTTCCAGGTTCAGTTGTATTATGTCTGATCTGGATAAGTTCAAACAGCTTAATGACACCCATGGACATTCCTTTGGCGATCAGGTGCTGCGCGGTGTGGCCCGTGTATTTTCCGAATCCTGCCGGACTGAAGATGTGGTGGCCCGTTACGGCGGCGAAGAATTTGCCATCCTCACCCCCAACGTTGCCGCCGATGGAGCAATGGTTCTCGCTGAACGCCTTCGCCAACGCATGACCGCGGAAATTTTCCGAATTGAGGATCAGCCCATCCGCGTCAGTTGCAGTTTTGGAGTAGCCGAACTTGATCCCAGCAATCCGCAAATGCTCCTGGAATGCGCCGATCAGGCACTTTATCGGGCCAAAAGACAGGGTGGAAATTGCGTCATTCCGTTTGACAACATGACGCAAAGCATCACCGGATCAGCACTGGTCTAAGCCAAGTCGCATGTTCCGCGTGATACTACTTATAAATTATCTGTTGATCACGAATCATCTGGCAGGTGTATCGAGGCGGCTCCAACTACCTCAGCTTCACCGAAGCTCGTTTGCCAGTGCCGGTGTCAATTGTCTCTGCCACAGGGGCTATTTGCATTTCGTCTATGGCCGCCCGCACCGTGGAAGCTATTCCTGCTGCATCAAGTCCAATATCCTTGAGCTGTTCCCCACGGCTGGCATGTTTGATAAAGCGATCTGGAATGCCCACACGGGTCAACAAGCGAGCATCTAACCGGTGCTGCTGTGCATATTCAACCACCGCAGTGCCAAAGCCATTGATAACGGAATGATCCTCCACTGTGATAATGGGCCGACCTCGGAGGAACACTTCCTTGAGCATGGCACCATCCAGGGGTTTGCAGAAGCGGGCATCGATTACCGCCACATGAATATCCTCATCGTCCAGCAGTTTGGCCGCTTCCATCGCCTGCCAGGCCATAGAGCCGTAGGCAAGAATGGTAGCATCCCGGCCTTGGCGCAAAGTTCGTGATTTACCACCTGTGCGGGTAATCAACCACGGTTCCACCGCGTCCTTATCGCCCAGCGGCTGCGGCGGACAGTTATCCCGTGGATAGCGAATTTCGCACGGACTCTCGAGCGTCATGGAAAAATCCATCGCCGCAATCAATTCCTGTTCATCCGACGGGGCTACCAGCACCATCCCCGGTTGACTCTTGAGAAACGCCAGATCACAAAAGCCATGGTGGACCGCACCATCATCGCCCACCAAGCCCGCACGATCCACGCAAAATGTCACCGGCAAACCTTGCAGGCACACTTCCTGAAACACCTGGTCAAACGCACGCTGCAGGAACGTGCTGTAAACGGCTACAATCGGCCTCAGACCGCCCTTGGTCATGCCGGCAGCCATCGCTGTGGCGTGGCTTTCACAAATGCCCGTATCAAAATATCGATCTGGAAACACCGGCTTTAGTTTAATCATGCCTGTACCATCCGGCATCGCCGCGGTAATGCCCACCACCCGGTTATTTTTACGCGCCAGGTTCACCATGGCATCGGCAAATGCGGAAGTCCAGGATCGGCCCGAACCCTGATTCATCACCACACGGCAACCTTCCACGCGGAACGGCTTGGGGCTGTGGAATGTAGTGGGATCATCACACGCCCATTCATACCCTTTACCTTTGATGGTTTTGATATGCAAAACCGCTGGAGCATTCAGGTGTTTGAGTTCATGAAGTTTTTCAATCAGGCCCGGTAAATCGTGGCCATCTACAGGTCCAAAATATTTCAGGCCAAGATCTTCAAAAATATGGCCGGGCGCGATGGTGTTTTTGATGCCTTGCTTGATATGAAAGCCTACATCAGAAATTTTCTGCCCATACGGAATACGGTCCAGCAATTCCTGCGCCCGTTTCTTCACTTCGTCGTAGGTGCTGGTGACGCGCAAATGCTCCAGATAATTGGCAAACGCACCCTGCGGCTCGCTGATACTCATGGAGTTGTCGTTGAGAATTACCAACATTTGTCGCTTGAGCGTACCGGCGTTGTTCAGGCCCTCAAACGCCAGACCATTGACAATCGATGCATCTCCCACCAAGGCCACCACAGAGGTATCGCGACCAAGCTGGTTGTCCGCCCGGGCCATGCCCACAGCGGTACTGATGGCGGTTCCGGCATGGCCGACGCTGAATAAATCATACGGCCCTTCCGCAGGGTCGGGGAAGCCGGAAACGCCATTCTTTTTCCGCAAACTGCTGAAGTTGCCATATCGACCGGTAATCAGTTTATGCGTGTAACATTGATGCCCCACATCCCACAACAACCGGTCCTTCGGCAGATCAAAGACCACATGGATGGCTAAACTGATTTCCACGGTACCCAGATTAGGCGCCAAGTGGCCTCCGTTAGTGCCTACTGTGGTCATAATGGTTTCACGGATTTCCTGCGCCAACACATTAAGCTGATCCAAAGAAAGCTTTTTAACATCTGTCGGCGATTGAATCGTTTCCAGGAGTTTTGTCATGAGTTCCTTCTCATAAAACCTTAACCAGTCCTTAAGGATAATACCCGGTAAAACCCGGAAAGGAAAGAAGCCTCATATTCTTCACTACCGGTACCGAAGCATCATCTAAATGATAGTTTACGCCGTTTTTGGCCCAAAGCAAGCCTGCCAAGGTATCGTTGATGTCAAATTACCTGACCACTGGCCAAAAGCCACCTCCGACGCGACGCTATTCCACCGGTGCCTCCGCACCCAGTCCTTCCACTACTGCCAATTCCTCCTTCCGATAGCCGCCCCGCCGCTTCAGTACCACGTACACGATGCCAAAGATCAGCACCAATATTAGCGGCAGCACCGCCATGCTCCGCAGCGCCACTGCCGGCCCGCTGGTATCAAAAACCCGCCCCATCATAGGCAGCACAATGGATACCGAAAACATTCCCACACCACCCATAATCGCCAACCCCAATGCCCCGGATCGCGGAACTCGCTCCGAGGTAATCCCCAACATCGTCGGCCAGAAAAAACATACCCCAGCCGCGAACACCGCCGCGGCCCCAAACGCCTCCCATCCATTGCGCGAATAGCTCAAAGCCAGCAGTCCCAGAAATGCCAAAGCCGCCGAGGTAGTCAGCAATCCGAATGGCGAAAGACGGCGCACCACCGGACCGGCAAACTGTCTCCCAATTGCCATCAGACCGTTAATCCAGCACAACACCAGTATGCCATGCACCATCGCCGTGTGCCCCAGCAAACTGCTGATCCACTGGTTCGTGCCCAGTTCCGTCGCGGCCGTCAACAACATGCAACAGGCCATAAAAATAAAAAATGGCCGCAGTGTTGCCCCAAACATTTCCGCCGTACTGACTCCCCGCGATACACGCTCGGTACGTGGAAACTTTTGACCAGCAAACATTATTCCATAAAGAACCAGTGGCACGAACATTACCACCATTTTCCACTGCCACCCGATGTTTATCTCCCCCAGCGCAAAGGCCGCCAGCCCGCCGATGACTATGCCCCCTGGAAACCAGGCATGAAAATGGCTGAGCATCTTGATTTTCTTCTCCGGATACATAGTGGCAATCAGGGGATTGGCGAATGCCTCCACCATTCCGTTGCCAATGCCAATGAGTAACGTGCCTGTATAGAGGCTTTTAAATCCGGTAGCAAAAATGGTAATCAATATTCCGGCCGCGTGACCGACCAATGCTATGGCCAGCAACGTACCCATGCCCAGAACATCGCATAGCGGCCCTCCAAAAATCATCGCCAGCGTAAAACCATAAAATGCCGGACCGGCAATCAAACCCATCTGTTCATGTGTCAGATGAAACTGCCTGGTCAGCGCCGGCATAATATCGCCACGCACTGCGAAGCTCATGGCTGTTACCACCAGCGCCATGCAACTGGCCGTAAAAAGCCGCCGCCGATGGATGACCTCATTGGACTGCATTATTATTTCCTTCCAGCCGAATTCCACACTATAGCTATGCAAAATTCAATCACCCGCCCCATCCATTCCGTACTGACCTGCTGTGTCCACACGTCCAACTTTCCAAGGTGGCGCGATGGCTGTCAGTCAGACTGGGGGGCGATCCGCATTTTATAATTTTCGCTTCCCAATAAGATTAACGCAACACACAACTATATATTGACACCGTCAGAATGTTATCAACAAATCGTGCGTATCAGACAACTTTAACAAACCCGGATTGCTCAACCCTATGTTTACTCGAGATTTAAATGCTTCATTAATGCTTCATTTTTGACAGCTCATAAGGTTTATGCCTATACTACCCGGCAATGCGGCTTGCGGGCCGCCCTGCTAAAGTGGCGAAATGTTACAGCCGCAGTAATGGCTGCGCCCAAATGCCACCAACGGACTTTAATGTCGGCAGGCGTCGCAACGCGATGGAGCGGTTCGACGCTGCTTGGTATGAGCGCGTAATGAAACAGGCTGCATGATTAGAAATTCGGTAAAAATTTGTTCCGTCGCTCTGTCTGCTGCCTTGGTTCTTTTTCTGACGGCAGGTTGTTCCTTTGAACCGCCGCTGCATGTACCCAAACCACCCAAAACCAACACCTATACCGCTGGACCGCAAATCCACCACACGGTCGGCGTGGCCAAAGCCGGGGAAGCTGGAAAAGTGCAGCAGTTTGCCTATGGCAAAACCGTGATGGCAGACTGGTGGCAGTTGTTTGGTTCAAAAAAAATAAATCATCTGGTGCGTCAGGCGGTCCAGCAAAGCCCCACGCTGCAAACCGCCCAGGCTACACTGGCCCAGGCCCATGAAAACCTGCTTTCCGTACAGGGTGTGTTTTGGCCGCAGATTGGTCTGGACTTAAATCCGGAAAGACAACGCCAAAGCGGTGCAGCCTTCGGCGGCCCGACCCGCACCTTTTCGCTTTATACCGGCCAGGTGCAGGTGAGCTACACGCCTGACTTTTTTGGCTTAAACCGGCTGGTTTCCAAAACCGCCAAGGCTCAGCAGCAAATTCAACGCAATAACGTGCAGGAGGCGTATCTCACGCTGGAAGGCAATACCGTAGCCGCAGCCATCGAGGTAGCCGCATTAAATGAACAGATCAGGGTGCGGCAGGCACTTATTACCAGCCAACAGCACATTCTGGACATTATCAGGTCTCAATACAAACTTGGAGCGGTTACCTACCTGGATCTGGTAAATCAGGAAAGTACTCTGGCCACCACACAAGCGCAAATGCCAGCACTGCGACAATCGTTGGCTCTCCAGCGCCATGCCTTGGCCACCCTGCTGGGAAGAATTCCATCCCAGGCCATTCTGCCGGACCTCAATTTAAGAACCTTAAAACTACCGCAGACGCTGCCCGTAAGCCTGCCATCTAATCTGGTGCGGCAACGACCGGACATTCGATCGGCCCAGGATCAATTGGTGGCCTTGAACGCACAAATTGGCCAAGCCGTGGCCAAAATGTATCCGTTGGTGCAAATCACCGGTGATCTTGGGTTTGAAAATGGTCGCCTGGCCAACTTTTTTGATGCCTCCAGCCTGATTTGGACATTGGCAGCCAACGCCACTGTTACGCTTTTTGACGGCAACACCTTACAGGCCAACAAACGTGCCGCCCAGGATGCTCTTAAGGCCCAGATAGGTGTGTACCAGCAGACCGTGCTCAATGCTTTCCAACAGGTATCTGATGCCCTACGGGCTGTCCAACACGATGCCCAGACGCTCGCTTATGACCAGGCCGCCTATCATGCCGCCCGTCAATCGTATCAGTTGGCCAGTTTCCAATACAAGCAGGGTGCCATCGATTATATCACGCTGTTGAACAGTCAAACGCAATATGATACTTCGCGATTGGCGCTGGTTTCGGCCAAGGCTCAGCGCTACCTGGACACCGCGGCTTTATTTGTAGCATTGGGTGGCGGCTGGTGGCCCCGGCAATACGGCCCCACCACTGCCACGCAACCTGCTGTGCAGCCGCACCACCAGTTGTCAAAGACCAAGCCGGCCTCTGGAAGGACTTTACACCCATGAGCCAAACCAGCCGTGTTGTATTAGCCGTCTTTTTTTTGATCCTGTTTCTGGCCGTCATTGGCGGTCTTTTCGCCTTCAAGGCATTTATCAACGCCAAGATCGCCGTTGCCATCAGCCACATGCCTGTTCCTCCGGTAACCGTATCCACAGGCACCGTTCGCCGGGCGGTGGAAAACCAGTCGATTCATGTCATTGGCAGTGTCAGCGCGGTCCAAAGCGTGGAATTGACGGCCCAGATTTCCGGCAATGTGACAGGCATTTATTTTCACTCCGGTGATCGGGTCAAGGCCGGCCAGAAGTTGGCTCAAATTGACAACAGCACCCAGCTTGCTCAGTTGCGTGCAGATTTAGCAGCCGAGTCTTTGGCTCAGATTAACGTCGCGCGAACACAAAAACTCATCACCCATCAGGCCGCCAGCCAGGAAACGTTGGATACTTACCATGCCGCGCTGCTGCAGGCGAAAGCAGCCGTGGCCGGCGATCAAGCTACTCTGGCCAAATTGGCCATCACCGCCCCCTTTGCAGGACATCTGGGCATACGGGCAATCAGCCTGGGCCAGTATGTTTCACCGGGAACACCTATTGTGGTACTCAACACATGGCGGCCCATGTATCTGGACTTCAACATCCCCCAAAACGACCTGGCCCAGGTAAAGCTTGGGCAAACCGTGCAACTGACGGTGGACGCCTATCCGGGCAAAGTCTTTATCGGAAAAGTTACCGCCATTTCCTCACAGGTAGAAACCACCACCAGAAATATCACCGTGCAGGCAGCGCTGCCCAACAAACGCCTGTTGCTGCGGCCCGGATTGTTTGGCGAAGTAACCCTGCTCACCGGCGTAACCCACAAAGTGCTGGTGGTGAATGCCGATGCCATTACGTATAACACCTTTGGAGACTACGTCTATGTGGTAGCCAAGGTAAAAAAAGCGGGCAAGTCCGTGTTACAGGTTCATTCCGTTCTGGTCAAAACCGGGCCTCGACAAGGTAATGATGTGGTGATTCAGGCCGGACTCAAAACCGGTATGGTGGTAATAACCCAGGGCCAGGTGAAATTAAGGCCCGGCGATGTGGTGGTTGTGAACAATAAAATAAAGCCGTAACGCAAGGTTTTTTCATGAAGTTTACCGACATATTTATCAAACGCTGGGTACTGGCCACTTCACTTAGTCTGGTGATTCTGGTGCTGGGTTTGCGCTCCTGGATGAGCATGACCACGCAGGAATACCCCACCATTGTCAGCACCATTGTGACGGTAACCACATCGTATCCTGGAGCCGACCCGGCCCAGGTGCAATCGTATATCACTTCGCGCCTGGCGCAGGCCATTGCCCAGGCCCCCAATATCGATTACATGAGCACCACCAGTGCCGAAAGCACCTCCACCATCACCTGCAATATGGTGATGAATTCAGACCCTAATGCCGCCGTCTCGCAGATATTAGCCAAGGTCCAGCAGGTAGCCAGCCAGTTGCCTCCGGCAAGCCAGACCCCGATTATCAACGAACAGATCGGAGATGCCCGGGCATTGATGTACCTTTCGTTCTACAGCAAAACCATGAATCAGCAGCAGATCAACGATTATCTTCTGCGTGTGGTGCAACCCAAAATTCAATCGCTGCCCGGAGTCAGTCAGGCACAGATATTGCCTGCAGGCACCGGTTCCAGTGGCAACAGCTTCGCTGTGCGCGTATGGCTTAAGCCTGCCAAACTGGCGGCTCTGGGGCTGACCCCGGCGGATGTATCCACAGCCTTGGCGAAGAATAATTTCGTCTCCGCCATCGGACGTATCCGTGGTCCCAATATCGCCCAGGTGATTACCGCCAACACCTCCATCAGTACGATTTCCCAGTTTAAAAATCTGGTGGTGAAATATATAAATTCGACACCTATTCGCCTCAAGGACGTAGCCGATGTACAGATGGGTGCACAAAATTACAACCAAAGCGTTTTTATGAATGGCATTCCGGCCACCTTTATCGGTGTGTTTCCATCCCCCAGCGCCAACAGCCTTACCCTTGGCCACGAAGTCCATCAGGCGGTAGCCCAGATTAAAGCCAATCTGCCTCCCGGGCTTCATGTAGCAACGCCCTATGATGCCACTATTTACATCAAAGCCGCCATTTCGGAAGTAGAACATACGCTGCTGATTACCCTGGGCATTGTGGTACTGGTGATCTTTTTGTTTCTCGGTTCATTTCGGGCCTTGCTGATTCCGGCCGTAGCCATTCCTCTTTCCATTATTGGGGCAGGTATTCTGATGATCGCCACAGGCTTCACCATCAACCTGCTTACCTTGCTGGCGGTCATATTGGCCATAGGTCTGGTCGTGGATGACGCCATCATCATGGTGGAAAACATCCACCGCCATATTGACGAAGGCTTGACGCCGATAAAAGCAGCCATGCTGGGTGCCCGCGAATTGGCCAGCCCCATCATTGTAATGTCCACCACGCTGGCGGCGGTCTTTGCCCCCATCGGCTTTATGGGAGGCCTGACCGGCAGTTTATTTACTGAATTTGCTTTTACCCTGGTCTTCACTGTGTTGGTCTCCATGGTTGTGGCCCTTACGCTTTCCCCCATGCTCAGCAGCAGAATTTTGCGCCCGACCCCGGAACACGGCCTGATACATTTTCTCGACAGCTTATTTATGAATTTACGTCACAGCTACGAACGTTCGCTCCACGCGGTACTTAGCGTTCGTTGGGTGGTGCTGATCATGGCTTTGGTGCTGTTTGTCAGTATTCCCTTCATGCTCCTGCAGACCAAAAGTGAACTGGCCCCGACCGAAGATCAGGGCATACTCTTTTTTACCGGTATTGGTCCGCCCACAGCCACGCTGCAGTATATGACCGCCTACGCCGATCAGATCCGCAAAATCTGCGACAGCTTTCCGGAAAAGGCCAAGGTGTTTCAAATCAACGGCTTTTCACCGCTTACGCCGGGTTACAATGGCTTGGTGGGCGGCATGTTGTTAAAGCCATGGAATCAGCGCACGGTTACACAAATGCAACTGGCCCGCCCCTTTCAGGAAAAACTCTCCAAGGTTGCGGGCTTGCAGGTGGCATCATTTTCTCTGCCGGCCATTCCCGGCGAACCCTTCGGGTTGCCCGTGCAATTTGTGCTCACGTCCACCAGGGGTTATCAGGCTCTGGATACAGCCGCCAACAAACTCATTGCCGCCGGCATGAAGAGCGGCAAGTTCTTGTTCCTGCAGAAGGATTTGCGATATGACAGCCCGCAGATCAGGCTCAAGGTCAATCACAATCTTGTGGCCGCTCTGGGCTTAAACAACAGTGATATAGCTGCGGATCTCCAGCCGCTGCTGGGCGGCAATTACATCAATCGCTTTGATCTGCAGGGCCGTACCTACAAGGTTATTCCGCAATTGCAGGATCATCTGCGGGCCACGGCTGCCATGCTCAAACGCATTTATATCAGCACCGCAGGCGGTCAGATGGTGCCGCTTTCGACCGTGGTAACGATTGAGCATATTGTAGAGCCGGAATTTTTACCGCAATTTCAGCAGCAGAACTCCGTCACCATTTCGGCGGTACCCATGCCGGGCACCACCCTGGGCAGCGCTCTGGCATTTTTACGCCGTACCGCAACAAAACTCTTTCCAACAGGATATGCCGCCCATTATGCCGCGCAATCCCGCCAGTTCATGAAACAGGGTAATGCTATTTACATTACCTTTATTTTGGCCGTGCTGCTGATTTTTCTACTGATGGCGGCGCAGTTTGAAAGCTTCCGCGATCCCGTCATTGTGATGTTCACAGTACCCATGTCGATTTTTGGAGCAGCCCTGTTTATGTTTCTGGGCGCTGCCACCATTAATATCTACACCGAGGTTGGTTTAATTACCCTGATTGGACTGATTACCAAACAGGGCATCTTGATCGTGGAGTTCGCCAATAAACTTCAGGAACACGAAGGCCTAAGCCTGTCTGAAGCCGTGATACGGGCTTCCAGCGTGCGGCTGCGGCCCATTTTAATGACCACCGGGGCCATGGTGTTTGGCGTGGTTCCGTTGCTCGTAGCGACCGGGGCCGGTGCGGTCAGCCGTAGAGACATGGGCTTGATGATTGCCGCCGGTCTTTCCATCGGATGTTTGTTTTCGCTTTACGTAATTCCTGTTATATACACTTATATTGCCAGCGTAAAATCTCCAGTTCATGACGAGCCGCCGACAAACACTGTTTCCGCGTGAGTTGAACCCCCGTCATACCGCGAACAGTATACAGGTTGGGCACGTTGCAGCAATTAACTCCAGTGGCTTGTGCGTGGGCAGGCCGGCAAACGGATCAAGTTGATGAATGGCGATGTTATTGGAGTGCTGATTGGCGCACAACAGCCAGCGTCCGGATGGATCGATGGCAAAATCCCGCGGGGTATTTCCACCGCATGGAAAATAAGCGGCCGGCGTGGCGCGACCAACAGAGTCCAGATGAAAAACCGCTAATGAATTATGATTTCGATTTGACACGTACAATGTCGCCAGTGACGGATGTATACGTATGGCAGCCGCTGCCGGTTGGCCGGTCCAATCCAATGGCAGGCTCGCCGCATCATCCATCAGTGAAAGCCTGCCGGTGGTGGAATTCCAATCGTACGTAAGCAAATGCCCGTTTCGCTCGCAGATGATGTACGCCCGTGGCTGAACCGGATGAAATACCATGTGCCTGGGGCCGTAATGGTCAGGCGTATTAGTGGCAACGGGCATTACGCCAGCGGTGGCGGCTTCGGAGAGGGTGTGACACCAGATGCAATCCAGTCCCAGATCACACACGTACAACCAGCGACCTCCAGGCGAGACCACAGCCTGATGGGCGTGGGAGAGTTTTCGTGGCCGGGCCGATATGTCCGCCTGATAACAGTGCCGTAACTTCGGAGCACTGACCCGGCCTTGCCGGAGGGAATAGAAGGTCACACAGCCGTCACCATAGGAACATACACACACCAGCCCGCCCGGCGTGACACAGACATGGCAGCTTGACATTCCACCGGAAGATTGATGGTTCTGTGGAATCAGATTGCCGTCGGCGCGACGTCGGAAAACGTGAATGGCACCTTCGTCCACCATATTCTCTGAAACAGCCAGGATAAATTGACTGCTGCAGTCCAGAGCCAGATATGATGGATTCAGGATTTTGGCAATGACGGCTTGAAATGACAACCTGCCCCCGAACGGGTCAAACCGGCAAAGCATTATTCCGCCCTCACTCCCATGGGATACCGCGGCAGTCGGCTGCGTATAGCACCCCAGATAAACATCAATCAGTTGCGGTGAAGTCAGGGAACAATTCCTCCATTTCACCCTCATTGTTCACGGGCGATGCAGCGTGCCATCCGGCAGCCGCGTCTGCGTCCAGTCAATAACCTTGCTGTTGCACGGAAACTTTGCCGCCAGCGTTTCATCCACCTCGATACCCAACCCGGGCTTATCATGGGGATACAAATACCCATCGCGATATTCGGGGCAGCCGGGAAACACGTTTTTCAGAGCATCGTTAAAACCGCTGAATTCCTGAATGCCAAAATTCGGCGTAGCCACATCCAGATGTACATTCAAAGCATGGCCGACCGGTGAAACATCGCCGGGTCCATGCCATGCGGTGCGCACGCCATGGAGTTCGCCCAAAGCTGCAACTTTTCGTGCCGGCGTAAGTCCACCCATCTGAGTTACGTGCATGCGCATAAAGTCAATATGCCTCCGGGTAATCACCGGCAGCCATTCACGCGGGTGATTGAAAAGTTCGCCCATCGCCAGCGGCGTACTGCAAACCTGGCGGATATTTTCCAACCACGACAGATCTTCCGGAGCCAACGGATCTTCCAGAAAAAACAATCGCAGCGGTTCACATTCTTTGGCAAATTCAACTGCCCGAGCCGGACTTAGACGTTCATGCACGTCATGAAGAATTTCCAACTCATCACCAAGCACGGAGCGTATGTGTCCCAGCGCTTTAAGTGCACTGCGGGTGTAAGCCCGCGGATCGTAATAGTTCCCGGGAACCGCTCCATCCGGGTGCCGTTGGTCAGCGCGGCTGCCACCATAACCACCGTATTGCACCCGAAGATGACGCACACCCTGGCTCATGAATTGACGCGCGGAGTCCTCGATTTCCCGCAATTCGTGTCCATCGGCGTGCCGATACACCGCCGCCGCCTCCCGGCATTTTCCGCCCAACAACTGATACAGCGGCATGTTGGCCTGCCTGGCTTTTATGTCCCACAATGCAATGTCAATTCCGGCGATGGCATTGTTGAGTACGGGGCCGTTACGCCAGTAGCCATTGACCATCATCAATTGCCAGAGATCCTCAATGCGGGCCGCGTCGCGGCCCAGCAGCAGCGGTTTAAGATGAAGTTCAATCGCCGCGCCCACAGCCAGATAGCGCTGGGTAAAGGTGGCACAGCCCCATCCATACAGGCCAGGTTCATCAGTTTCCACACACACAACCGTGAGGTTCGCGCCGGCCGGAGCTGTCTGGATAACACGGATATTGCGGATGGTGGCCATTATTTTTTCCTTTTACGCGCGGGCCGCGTCTCGGGGCGGCTGTTCCATTAGATTCAACGGTCGCCAGCCGATTTCCTTTTCTATCCGGGAAATATCGATCAGACTGTTCATTTGAGCGGGTGGCCGGCGCAGCGGCACTCTTGGATAATAAGTATGAATTAATTCCGACATATTGTTGATGGGCGGCACGGTTACCGCCGGCAAATATACGCGGTATCCAGGCGTCGGAACAGATAGCAGCCTGGTCATCAAACTCGCTGCATCCTCGTACATCAGCGCTCCGAAGCACTGGGAAATTCGGGCGGGCGCGGCTCGCTTTTGGACTAAAATATCCAGATTATGCCGCCATACCCGTTCCAGCCGGGTAGCATCGACCAGCGTGGGAAAACGCAACGCCACCGCTTCCATTCCGGCCGGCACGAAATAATCACGCAACATGGTTTCACCGATCCATTTACTTAAGGCGTAGGCATTGGCAGGTTGGGCCGGCGAGTCACTATCCAGTGGAAGGTAGCAAACATGGGGTGGAGGACAGGCCGGAGAAAATTCAAGTGTTTCGCTGGCGATAACTTGAATGGAACTGGCAAAAATAATCTTTTTAGCACCGTAATTCAGAGCCGCCTGAAACACGTTCATGTTCATGGCGGTGTTTTCCTGAAAAATCCGGTCCTTGGCATCGGGGAGTAAGCCGGGATGATTGCCCAGATGCACCACCGCCTGGATACCCTTCATCAAGCCGGCGACGGCGGCTGTATCCAGCAGATTAACAATATTGACCGGAGGGTTGTTCGAATCATTATTCCGGAGATCGGTAGCAACGACCTCAATGCCGCTTGCGATAAGATCCGCCACGCAATAACGGCCAAGCCGACCCGCCGCACCTGTTACCAGAACTTTCATACTCATGTGTTGATCCAGCCACCCACCAGCCACGCCGACAATAACCATCATATCCAGCCAGACGCACTTGGAAAGCCTACCAACTTCATCCGGCCGATGCACTTGGTTGCCGCAACAAGAGTTGCCGCAACACAGTCAAAAGTGTCGGCCCCTGGAAAAAATTGGGCGGTAAGCGGAGATGAATTGTTTTTTCGTCCACAGCGCGCACACTGCCGGGTGATTTACTCAACAGCGGTCCGAGCATGGTCATATCCTCGAGTGTAAAGATGACATCCGGCGGCTTGGCAATCATGCTGCTGATTCCCCACACCCTCGCCAAGATACGCAATTCCGCCAGATCAAAAAGCGCCGCCGCCGATGGAGGAATCGGACCGAAAGCGTCGGTGATATCCTTACGGAAAGTTTCCAGCGATTCTGGATCATCGCAGCGGCCCAGGCGCCGGTACAAGTCCATCCGCTGCTTTTCACTGGAAATATAGCTGCGCGGCAACGTACCGGAAATGCCGATTTCCAGATTCACATCCAGCGGCTTTTTAATTGGCTGACGTTTGAGACGCTTCACCGCTTCTTCCAAAAGTTGGCAGTAAAGCTCGTATCCAACTGCGGCAATATGGCCGGACTGTTCGTCGCCCAATAAATTTCCGGCACCACGAATTTCCAGGTCGCGCAGGGCAATTTTAAAGCCTGCTCCCAACGAGGTATATTCCTCCAACGCCTTGAGCCGACGGGAAGCTTTTTCACTAAGCAGTTTATCCGGGCTTAGAATCAGATAGCAATAGGCCCGATGCCGCGACCTCCCCACCCGTCCCCGCAACTGGTGTAAATCGCTTAATCCGAAATTGTCAGCCTCATGGACAAAAATGGTGTTGGCACTGGCAATATCCAGTCCACTTTCGATGATGGTGGTTGATACCAGAATATCCGCTTCGTGCTGATAAAATTTGTGCATCACTTCCTCGAGTTCGCCATCAGGCATTTGACCATGACCGATGACAATGCGCGCATCCGGCGCTAACTGCCGCAGACGATCGGCAATCTCCTGGATGTTCCATATCCGATTGTGCACAAAATAGATTTGCCCATCCCGGGCTAGTTCGCGCTCAATAGCCTGCTTAATACGCAGCTTATCAAAACTGATTACCTCGGTAACTACGCTGCGCCGATCACGTGGCGGCGTGGCCAGGTTGGAGATGTCCCGTATACCCAGCAGGCTCATGTGCAGCGTACGCGGAATTGGCGTGGCGGTCATGGTGAGAACATCCACTTCCGTACGTAAACGCTTGAGATGCTCCTTATGATCCACCCCGAAACGCTGCTCCTCATCAATAACCACCAATCCCAGATTCTTAAAACGCACGTCCTGGCTTAACAGTCGATGCGTGCCAATAAGCACATCCACCTGGCCCTTGGCCGTGCGGGCCACAATATCTCGAATCTGTCCCGTATTTTTGAACCGCGAAACACTTTCCACCACAAACGGATAACCGGCCATACGTTGGCGGAAGGTTTTTTCATGCTGTTCAACGAGAATGGTGGTGGGAGCAAGCACCGCAACCTGCCGTCCGAATTCCGCCACCTTAAATGCGGACCGTATCGCCAGTTCCGTCTTGCCGTATCCCACATCCCCGCACAAAAGACGATCCATGGGCCGACTTTTTTGCAGATCCGCGCCAATCTCGATCATACACCGAAGTTGATCTTCCGTGGGCTGGTAGGGAAAGGCATTTTCAAACTCTTTCATCCATGGCGTATCTACCGGATAGGCGGTGCCCGGAAATTGCTCCCGCGCCGCCTGCACTTCCAGCATGTCCGCCGCCAACTGTTCCACCGATTCAGACACTTTCTCCTTCCGCTTCGCCCACGTACCAGAACCCAGAACGGATAATTGTGGCCGCCCCTGTCCCATGCCTACATACTGCTGCACCAGATGAATCTGGGATTGGTGGTTATT
>JAJZNX010000132.1 GCA_021852275.1 Planctomycetota bacterium
GTATGGGCCATTGCCGAGATTATGCAAATGGCAAACCTGATTGCCGACCAACTGGCGTTTTGCGCAACGCATAAACGTGATCATAATATGTGTCCGGCACCGGGTCAAATTCAATTGACCTGGCACCTTATCCAGAAGTTTGCAGGAGATTGAAATTACGGATAGTGTAAGCGCCGGTGGTGCGGAGAATAGACCGTATCATGGTTGGCGATATCAGAACAGGATTATGCGACGATGAAAAACAATATCACCCCCCTTCCCCCCGTTAAACTCCAATGCGAATATCAGGTCGAACCTATCGGCCTGGAAGAACTGCGGCCACGGCTGTTCTGGCTGGTTCATGCCCGTCCGGGCCAGCGTAGCGTAACGCAGACGGCGTACCAGGTGCTGGTGGCCAGCAGCCTGGAAAAGCTGCAGGCCGATCAGGCCGACGTGTGGGATTCCGGCCGGATTGCCGGCAGCCAGAGCAGGCACATTGTGTACGGCGGTCCGGCGCTTAAAACCGGCTGCCGGTACTACTGGAAAGTACGTATCTGGACCGGCGGCGGCGAGCCTGGGCCATACAGCGAGCCGGCGTTCTGGGAAATGGGGCTGCTGAAGCGCACGGACTGGCAGGCGCAGTGGATCAGTTCCGGTTTGAAGCTGGTGGATGGCAATCCGGTACCGTGTCCGCTGCTGCGCCGGGTCTTCGACCTGGCGGGGCCGGTGCGCCGGGCACGGGTGTACGTAGCGGCGCTGGGTCATTACGAGCTTTTCATTAATGGCCGTCGCGTGGGGACGGATTATTTAACTCCCGGCTGGACCGATTATTCCAAACGTGTGCAATATCAGACGTACGATGTTACGGAAATGCTTACTGCGAATACCAACGCGCTGGGCGTACAACTCGCCCGCGGCTGGTTTGCCAGCCGATTAGGCTGGTCCAATCAGGGACATCCCTCCTACGGTGCGGCACCGGCGCTGCTTTTGCAGCTTCAGGTGGAATTGCAGGATGGTTCCACGGTGACGCTGGTCAGCGATCAGCATTTCAAAGCCGGCACCGGCCCACTTCTGGAGGCGGAGCATTATGATGGTGAAACCTATGACGCCCGGCTGGAACAGCCCGGCTGGAACACCGTGGGCTTTGACGATAGCGCCTGGCCCGGGTGCGTGGAAGGTTTGCAGAACATTCCGCAGACACCGCCGAAACTGGCCCTCATACCGTTGCCCTGGGCCATATCAGCCGGCGGGAAGGCGGCCGCATCCCGCCTGGCCGTGGTGGCCTCGCCGGGGCCGCGAATCCGTCGCATTTCCACCTTGCCGGTGATGAACCGCACGCAACCCAGGCCGGGCGTGCATATTTTTGATATGGGGCAGAACCTGGTGGGCTGGCTGCGGCTGAAAACACCGTCGGGCCTGCCGGCCGGCACCACCTTTACCCTGCGCCATGCGGAGGTACTTAACCCGGACGGCACGCTGTACATCACCAACCTGCGCCGGGCCACATGTACCGATACGTATATTACCGGCGGCAACGGGGCGGGTGTTTTTGAACCGCGCTTCACGTTCAAGGGTTTTCGGTATGCCGAGATAACGGCGCGCGGGCCGGATGGCCGGGAAATGACGGACTATGTTCCCGCCGCCGATGTTTTGGAAGCGGTGGTCATACATTCCGATATGGAACCGGCCGGAACGTTTGAATGTTCCGACAAGCTTATCAACCAGCTTCAGCACAACATTGTGTGGGGACAAAAGGGCAACTTTATTGACGTGCCCACCGACTGCCCGCAGCGCGATGAACGGCTCGGTTGGACCGGTGACGCCCAAGTGTTCTGCCGCACCGCCGCGTTTAATTTTGACGTAGCCGCGTTTTTTACCAAATGGCTGATCGACCTTAACGATGCTCAGGCCCCCCACGGCACCTACCCCATGGTGGCCCCGGATGTGCTGGCCAAAAATGCCGGTGACGGCGGGCCGGGCTGGGCCGACGCCGGTGTGATTATTCCGTGGACCATGTATTGGTGTTATGGGGATACACGTATTCTGGAACGACACTACCCCAACATGGTCCGCTACGGCCAATATCTGGCCACGGCCGATGTTGATACCCGCCACAACTTCGGCGACTGGCTGCATCACGATGCCCATACCCCGCCGGACCTTATCGCCACCGCCTTCGCCGCGCACAGTGCCGGCCTGCTTGCACGCATCGCCGGGGTGCTGGGGAAAAAGGCGGATGCGGCAAAGTTTGCCGCCATTTTCCGGCGATTCCAGAAGGACTTCGCCCAGCGCTACGTAACCCCGTCCGGTCGCGTGCTGGGTGATACGCAAACCGCGTACGTATTGGCTCTGGCCTTTGACCTGCTGCCGCGGAAGCTGCGGAAAGCCGCCGCCCAACGGCTGGTTTTAGATATCGAAAAAGGCCGCTACACCAACACCTGGAAAAATCGGAACTGGCATTTATCCACGGGATTTTTGGGCGTCAAGGATCTTAATTTTGTGCTTAGCAGCGTGGAGCGCACGGATGTTGCTTACCGCCTGCTGCTGGCGGAAGATTATCCATCCTGGCTGTTCCCGGTTAAAAATGGAGCCACCACCATCTGGGAACGCTGGGACGGCTGGACACCGGACAAAGGTTTTCAGGATCCCGGAATGAATTCCTTTAATCACTACGCCTATGGAGCCATCGGCCAATGGCTTTATCAGCGGGTGGCCGGGCTGGATATGGACGAAAATACCCCCGGTTATCAGCACGCGGTGATTGCTCCGCAACTGCCGCCGCGCGACTCTGATGCCGCCCGGCGCATCACCTGGGTGAAGGCCGCCGTCCAAACCGGCTATGGCCGGCTGGGTTCGCACTGGAAAGTGCAGGGCAAAACCGTCACGCTGGAAGTAACCATTCCCGCCAATACCACCGCCACGGTGATTCTGCCGTGTGGCAATATGCGGCAGGTGCGACTGGACAACGGGCCGCCGGACAAGGCTACGGGGGTTAAGAACATGGCAAGCAAAGCGGGCGCGGTGCATTGCATGGTTGGCTCGGGCGAGTACCGCTTCAGCTTTCCGCGACCGGCGGGAGAATAGGTACCCGCCCCCCTTTGACCTTGATTTTTCGCCGATCCGCTGTATCATTTTGTATAGCCAAAGGAGCTTCAATATGCCGACGGTGGTAAAAGTTCGCAAATGGGGCAACAGCTTGGCGGTAAGACTTCCGAAGGCGTTTGCCGCCGAAAGGGCCATCGACGACGGCACCGTCGTGCGTATTGACGAGATCCAAATCACCAGTCTGCCCCGCAGTCGGCGCAGCCGCTACAAACTCCGGAACCTCCTTAAAAACTACACCCCGCCTCCTGCCCGGATAGACTTCCCGCCGGTCGGCAAGGAGCTGCTGTGAGCCACCGCCTGTACTTCCCCAACCGGGGTGACTTCATCCATTTTAATGCGTCTCCATCGGCTGGAAATGAAACTGCCGGTCCACATTTTGCATTGGTCATGAGTCCATTGAGCTACAATAAGAAAACCGGAATGGCCATCGTGCTGATCGGCACCAGCAAATTCAAGCACGAATCCCACCCTCGTTATGGAAATGTTAAGCCCATTCCCGCCGGCCTCATCGCACCAACTCGACATAACCCCTCCGGCGAAGGAATCTTATTCTGCGACGCGGTCCGTCAAATCGACTGGCGGGAGCGCAGCGCCTCCCACGCCGGCACCGCCCCACGTGAATTTGTGGAAGACGCGCTCGACCGGCTGCTTTCCGCCATGGAAGAAGACGCCTACCGTTAAGCTCGACTTTTGTCATTTTTCAGTTTTTTTTGACGACGGGCTTTACAAAAGCGGACTTCCCCGTACCCTCGCTGGTATTAAAAGCCGCGCGAAATGGAAAGGAGTCCGATATGTTGCGTATACCCAAGGCGGCGGGGCCGCGGATATTGGCATTCTCATTGGGTTTTACCCACCCAAGTTTACAGCCGGGACCAGATCGCAGCGGCCTTCCGTTGGCGTTGGCATATAGAACTGGATATGCGAAGCATCTAACAGACCATGGGCATGGGCCAAATGCGTTGCAAGACGCCCGCGATGGTACGCAAGGAATTATGGATGTAACTGCTGGCCTGTAACCTGATTCGCGCGCTCATGGCCCGGGCGGCGCAGGTGGCCGACGTATCACCACGCCAGGTGAGCTTTGCTGGTGCGGTGCAGACCCTCAACGTCTTTGCTCCCAAGCTGGAATTGGCCACCCCGGCAGACCTGCCACGTTTGTGGGAGATGCTGATCTGGGCGTTGGGACGCCATCGTGTGGCCCGCCGTCCCGATCGCTACGAACCTCGGGCCGTCAAACGGCGAGCACGCCCGATGGCGCTACTTACCGTACCGCGACAACAGGCCCGCCAACTCTTGGAAAGGTATCGTTATGCACGACGCTAACACGACTCGGGAAGTGCCATTGGTACCTGACACTTTATTTTACGGGATAAAGTCAAATGGCGAATTGCTGGCAGCATCCATTGGATTATCACGCTGGGGCTTAAGCAACTGCAATATATTCTCTAGCTTTCGGCTGTGGCGCTGCTGCACCCGGGCCAGTTCTGCCAGGCTGTCCACGGTTCTGCGGCTTGACGGCTGGGCAGCCGCATTCGCCGCCATGCCCCCCGGCCCACGGGCGGACTGGTGCGCTGGCCGGGAAGCCATGAAGCCCAAACCGCGGGCTGATGATGCCGGCAGAAAGCCCTGGTTGATGGCGCGCTGCCACCCTCTGTCCCGGGCGGGATCAGCGGCGGCCAATTCTGCGCTGCCAATGGCCGCTTCCAAACCATCCAGACTGCCAAAATCCGGAAAACCGTCGGAGGCATATTGGTCCGCGGCCGGGTGGTCAGTTGGTACGTACGTCGTTGGACGAATGCTGCGCGTCAAGCCAGGCCTCCAATTCTTTGATTTTGGTCATTTCCCAGGATTCCCGCGGACCGGCCGCACTGCGGTTCCATGGGCCTGCGGGCATACGGCCTCCGCCATTGGCCCGCAACCATAAGGCCAGGCATTTTGCCCAGGAACAACTGCCCGGCGCAAGACCGGGGTACCACATCCGCAGATCTTCCAGAGAGAGAAAATCCGGGGAATATTCTAAATTGCCGACGGTGGAACGGCAAAAGGGTTGTGGGTGTCCCCCTGATGTTCCTGGCCGGCACCGGTGGCGGGCGGAACAGGCGGCGCCTCCGGCGATTCCAGCCGCAGCACATCCCTGGACAACTCTGCCAACTGCGAAAACGGCGTGGCATTCAGCATGGCCTGGATCTGCTGCGGGTTAATGCCGGCCCTGGTTAAAGCGTGGCGAAGGGCTTCCTGCACTCCTTCCACGGTGCGAAAATAGGCTGCGGCATCCGCCGGCCCAAGGCGCTGCCAGCGTGCCCGCGCCAGTACGTACGCCAGTTCTACTTTAGAAAGCTCTACTTCCGTGCAGGCCTGGCGCAGATGGGAGATTTTTTCCGCCTGCAGCCGGGCCAGCACAATTTTCAGATCATCAATGGTCCACACCGGCAGTGGAACGTACGTATCTTTCCACCGCCACATCACCGGCGCATCGGTAGCTTCTAAAAAGTTCATAGATTGTTCCTGGAAAATACCACCACACTGTTTTCAGCTATATCAGGAAAGAATCCAGACCTTGGTATATGGCCCCACGGAGGCCACTTCGGCGGTAAACACGCTTACGTGCCCCACCCGCAACCGCAGCCGAAACTGGGTTACGTTAAAATTGCCGGAAATCACACAGCCATCCGCGGCAGTAAAAACAATCGGCACCTGCGAATGTATGGTGCCCAGGCCCGGGTCATTCTGGCTGAGCCATCCGACAATGGTGCCCTTGAGGCGCTGGCCGGTCAGTACGCCGGAGCCGTAACCGGCATCCGCAAACGATTCGGAATCACCCTCACGAAATTCCTCCTCCAACTGGCAATCGTATATCTGGGCGGTGATGCCGGGCGGCAAGGTAACCGTGGCGGTCAGGCCGGAAAGCGGGATGGTGGACATGGGGTTTCTCCAATAAGGACTACATGACGTACAAGGAATATGGGTAACGGTGCCGGCTATGGCTGGTGGGCCAGTTCAAACACCTGGCAGCGGAAACGGGTTGTCACCCGGTAGACTTCGTTATTGGCCGCATCAAAGCCGGTCAGCGTGGGTTCCGGCGTATGCTGCTGCCATACGCCCAGCATCACCCCGGCAGCCAGGGGGAAACTCGCGGCATCCAGCAGGGCGGTAAGCTGGTCGGCAATTTCCAGCAGCACCGGCAGGCTTTCGCCCACGGCAGTCAACACCACTGTGGTTTCGGTCAGGCGATTGCCGGAAAAATCATGGGTCGTGGGCCGGCCTGCGGTTGTGGCCAGGGTTAAAAATGGCATGGACGCGGTTTCCGGGGCGGCCCCGACAAAAACCTGGTTGTTGGCCAGCAAGCCGGCAACCTGGCCATCGGCCAGAATGGCGGCGATGAGACCCTGGATTAAATTTTGCATGATGGCTCCTGCTGCAGCCGCAGCACGTATTATGACTGCGGGTCGATAAGCTGGGCGAATATAGCCCAGGCCCGGCCGCGATTGCCAAGATCCGTGGTAAACCGCACCAGGTACCAATCCGTGCCGTCAGTAATCCGGTCTCCGATACGTGCCGTCGGATTAACCGGCGAAATTATCAGGTGCGTGGTTACAATGCCCCGGCGATCCATACCGGCATTGGCACTGGCCCGCAGGGTCAGAATGGTGGCGGGGATGTTGGCGGCCACCGTCTGCCATTGGCGGACAATACCGCCGGCGGCATCTGTACCAACCGCGGCACGCTGTACGGTAATTTGACCAGGGCATAATAAAAACAAACTCATGCGGCGGGGCCTTTATCAGATGCGGGCTTTGTCGTCAGGGCCGGGTTGGCGGTTGTACGCCATTTTGGCTCCGGCGGCGGCAGCGTTTACACCAGCACATCCCGGTAGCGACCAAGGATGGCTTTTATTTCGGGCGTAAGCACCAGATCGCCGGGGCGCACAAAATATTCATAGCCCACGGTTCGTCCGAGGGATTCGCGGCTTTTGGTCAAATCCGGCTGATTGATCAGATTCCCCACGATCAGCGCCACCGCCAGTTGCAGATCGGCGGGAATTAAGGTTCCAACAAGCTGGGCCTGGCCGGCATGGGGCTGGGAAAACAAGGCGGTAATTGTGGTGGCGGAAACACCGGTAACGGTAATGGTTTCCTGGGTAAGCAGCCCGGGGTCTACCGTGAGGGCGGTGCCCACGGAAATCTGCCACAACCCAAGTAAGTTGCCTTCACCGGCCAGGCCACTGGTGGCCGATAGCGGCACGGTCTGAATTCCCGGGGCGATGGACGCGGTAGCTGTGGTTAAAAAGCCCAGGCCGGCGGTGTAATCCACCTGAATGATGCCCCGGCCAAGACCGGGAAAGCCACCATCAACCTGCGTCCCCATAAAATAGAAATCGGGAAACGCCGTGGTTGAATCGGGCAGGAGTGAAATCCGCCCGGTGCCGGCCTGAAGGTCAAATTGATTGGCGTTATAAGTGAGGGGACTGGCAGATTGTGGATACAGGGTTACCAGATTCAGGGCCAGCACGGGTGTTTGCCGCAACATTAAATAGCCGGTTGAAGGGGCATCGTATTTTTCCACCCAGCGGTTGGGCACCAACTGCCGCCGGCAATAGTTTTGAGCCATGGCACTGGCGGCGGCAATTAAATTGGACAGCGCAGCACTGCTGATGTTGCCGGCACCGGCCACCACTGAGCTGACATAATCTGCGGTTACTATATTCACCATAAAACGGGTGTAGTGCCCACATGATGGGGGATAACCAGGCGCGAAGCTGCAGATCCAGTCAGCCGGGCGCGGCTTTCATATTATCCCCCGCCATGTGCGCCCTACCACCCACCATGCCCATCAGTATCAAAGAAGATCTGCTTTTGCCCAATCCGCTGGAATGGACCACCACCGGCTACCGCATTGTGCGCAAGTTTCAGGTTACCGGCCTGGAGCAATACACGCCTACGCAGAGGCCGATCATGGCGGCCACGGCCACCGATTCCACCACCGGTTTTGTAATTCCCGCGGTGAATACGCCCCACCCCAACGAGCCGGGAGCCATTGTGCGGGCCGTGCGGGCGGTGTGCCTGGGGCCGGATTGTTTTGACATCTATTGCCGCTACGAATGGGACCAATACCCTTCGGCCTATCTGAAAAGCTACAACGCCGGGCTGGTGCAGTTGCTGCGTCCGTACGATGCCAACAACAATCTGGCCACGGTGAGCTATACCCCGCAGAGCGGCCAGCCACAGACCATGGTGGCGGAATTGAAGCGGGTGATGCTGAATGCCACGCTTTCGTTTCATTTTCTGCAAACCGCAGATCCCGAAACGCTGACGGTGCAATATGCCGGGCTGGTGAATGCCGTGGTGTGGCGCGGCTATCCGCCGCGAACATGGCTGTGCCTGCCGATCAACGGCAGCACCCGGGACGGCATCTGGTATCGCAATACGTATAGTTTTGCGTACAACCCGCAGACCTGGGATGAATATGCCGTGTTCAAAAATGTGGACGGCTCGGTTCCGGCGGGCATTGCCGGCAGCATGGTTACGGACGGTTCGGCCATGGCCGGCAACGGTTGGGGGCGGTTCGTGATTTACGGCCAGACTGATTTTAACACGGCGTTTCCGGATATTACGTAAAGGGCCGGGCAAAATGATGCATCCACCGATTCCAACATGGAGTGCCCGCGAAGAACCGTTCTGCGACATCGCGGACCACGTCAATGACATTATCCACCAGGTGAACACGAATGCCGCCCTGCTGGGTGGAGAATCTCTGGCGATGACCCGTCTGGCCGGAGGCGGTGCGGTGATGGGTCTGGCGGCTACACCGGCCGGCCCGCGCATGATGGTGGTGATGATTACCGCCATTGAAACCGGCGGCGGTAAATATGCGGGGCATCTTATCGGCGGCAACAGTTGCGCCCTGGCTGCGGAAAACCTGGCCATGCCCGAAGCGATGATCGACACCGGCAACAACAATATGCTGGTGCTGAACCTGGCGGAAAATGGTTTGGGCGATGTGCATACCCTGGCGATGAATTCATTTCATACCGCCCTGGGTGTGGGCTACACCCAGGAAACTCCGCCGCGGGCCATGGCCCTGATTTATGCCGTTGGATCGCCGGTGTTTGCCGTCAGCGTTACGCAAACCGGCGGTTACAACGGCACGTCCGCCAGCCCGGCATCATGGACTTACAGAGTGAAAACCGCGGATGGCACCGTTACGCTGGGGGTGAATATTGAGCTTACCAAGCCCCGGCCCAACGGGTCCATGGTTCCCGGCAACGCCTTCGGGCTGGCCTTTTATCAGGCCAATGGCAATCTGCAGTTGTGGGACGCCGGGGAAATGCCGGATTGAATCGCCTGCCCATTCCGGTGCAGGCCAGGCTACGCCGCCGGGCGCGGTCCCTATTTCTTGCCCGTGCCGCTATGGAACAGCTTGTTGAGCGACGAATTCAAACCGCCCACCAGGTTGCTGGTGTCTTTTTGCAGCAGCGATCCGGTATTCTGGAGCAGATTCTCAACATCACCCAGGGATTGATGCACCACCTGCGGCATTTTGCTGCTGCGCATGGCCTGGCCCACCACCTGCACCAGTATCTGCCGAACCAGATCGGCAATGCGCAGCGGACGGCCGTGGGGATTGGTCGGCTGATTAATTTCAATCTGCTGGAGCGGAATGGTGATTGACGGTGCTACGCCGGGCAAATCGGTAACGGCTACGTGCACGGTAACATTGGTAAGAATCACCTGATTGATCTGCAACTGTTTGCCGCCAGACGGGGCCGGACTGCCGGTTGCCGGCGCCGGCTGTTCATGCTTATGAATGTAATTGAGTACGTGCTGAACATTGCTGCTTAACCCATGTTGATCGATATTCACCAGCAATCCGTCAATGCGGATAGTTTTCACCTGCACCGTGCGGCCCAGCAGAGAGTGAACACTCACCGCGATCTGGCAGGAATTCATCTGCAACAGCCGGCCCTGGCTGTAGCCCGGCGGTTGGGCAATCGTCAGGCCGGTTAATCCGAGTTTACCGGCAAACAGACTCAGGGAAGCATCCGCGAGGCGAGCTTTACACCCCAGCGCAGTGGTCGCCTGCGATTGCACGGCCTGGCGGATCAGGCCGTCGATCGAAAATATTCCGACAATGACCACAATGACAATCAACAGAGCCACAAAGACCAGAATTTTATGCACAAGTTTCATGGGCGTACTCCGGTAAATGGTGCCGCGATGGCCGCGATGACCGCAGCTAAAAACTTTCCAGAAACTATAACCGAAAATCAAGGTCGCCAGCAATATCCCGCAAGCCTCCACAATGGTTGAACTCCATGGGGTCAAGTGGTATGTTGCAGGCTGTAGAATTGAAAAATGGCCAAAAAGTCTCGTGGTTTGCCACCACAACAGGTAATATGTTGGAGTTTTGAGATGAACAAACATTTACTGTTGGCAAGTGTATGTTGCGGCTTGATGATGGCGGGCACCGTACCTGTACGGGCGCAGCTATCGGCGGCGGTACAACTGGCCCGGCAGGAAGCGCAGCAGGCTGCGGCAGCCGGCGGCACCCACGCACCCGTCGCCCAAAAGCCCGCAGTTGCCGGCCAACAAAGCACCACCACCACCCAACCGGAAAAGAAAATCACCTTTCAGCGCTGGGCATTGCAGCAAAGCACAGGTATTCTCAATAAGTTACAAAAAAATGGGGATTTCGCTACCGCCAAAAACGCAATGGACAGGCTTTGTGATCAAACTATTGCCTATGTCCGTCCCTCCGATATTGCCACCCTGCGCCAGGTGGACTTCGCCCGGTTGCTGATAACGCAATTATCCGCCGTGCCCGGTGCCCAAACGCGGCTGGCGCTGCTGAAATACCTGCGTAAAAATCATACGCTGGCGAAAACGCTGGTGTTTCTGGTTAAATCGCAGAAAGATGCCATGCCCGCCATTTATGCCATGCTCGATCATCTGCGGCACAAGCTGGGACGGCAAGCAGCAGAATATCCCAACCTGACTGCCGCAATCTGTTCGGTTCTGTACACCCCTCTGACTTTGCAGATCAACGAAAATCAGGGCCATTCACCGGACCCGGTAGCCCTGTTTAAGTATTACGTGCGCTATCAGAATCACATGTTTTACGGCATCCGGGGGGTGCCGGCGGAACTGCTTATTTACGTGGTGGATGGCGGATCGAGCATTGCCGATATGCGATGGGCTTTGGCCCATTACCACGGCGATGCCAATGTGGGAGAGCTATTTTTCAGCATCCGCTACGACTACGGCTTTCTGCAAGGGCACAAACTTCGGATTGATACCGCCGGTTTTACCCTGCCCAACATCAAACGCTACGGTGGTGTGTGCGTAGATCAGGCCTTTTTTGCCAGCGAAGTCGCCAAGGCCATCGGCATACCCTCCGCCTACGACACGGCCATGGGCAACGACGCGGGCCATGCCTGGGTGGGCTTTCTGGAGTCTTCGGGCGATCAGGGCTGGTGGAATTTTCTCAGCGGCCGATATCAGGAATACCGGGGCATCCAGGGCCACGTGATGAATCCGCAGACGCGGCAGCAGGAACCCGATACCTATATTTCACTTAGCGCCCAGCTTATTCACACCACCGCCCGGCAGCGCTGGAATGCCGAAGCACTGACGGATGCCGCGGGGCGGCTGATGCTGCTGCAAATGCATCATCATGCTTTTTCTCCCCTGCGGCCACCGCAGAATGTCAATGAACTGCGGCACGTGCCCCGGCCTGCAACCGTCAAGCAGATGCTAACGCTGCTGCGGCGGGCCGTGCATCAATGCAATGGTTATGCGCCGGAGTGGTTCATGGTCAGTCGATTGGCCAGCCAAGGGCAGATGAGCTATGACCAGAAAGCCAATTGGGCATCGGCATTGATTCGGGTGTGCCAAAGCCGCTATCCTGATTTTATCATGGCCGTGCTGACGCCCATGATTTTAACGGTCAAAAATGTCAAGCAGCAAAATCAGTTATGGAACCGGGAATTCATGCTTTTTGAAAATACCCGTTTTGACCTGGCCGGCGAGGTGCGTATGTATCAGGCGGCCATGTGGAAGAAAGCCGGTCATCTGAACCGGGCGGGCGAATGTTACATGGATGTGATTAACCGTTTCGCCAGCGCCGGCCCGTTTGTGCTGGGGGCATTGGCCGGAGCACAGAATATTCTAGAGCAGCAGGGGCATAAAAACCGCGTGCTGAAATTGTGGGAAACAACCTGGCTGAAAATAAGGCCGCCGTCTAGGGTGCTGGGCATTTTCATGAAACAGAGCGATTGGTACCGGGTGGGCAAAATTCTGGAAAGCAAACTCGTGGCCGCCAACCAGATCAACCTGGCCCAGAAGGTGCAAAACCAGATGCACTTGGTGATGACCGAAGGCCGGGCCGCAGCTCAATAAGTGGGCACCTTTGAACACGGCGCACAAAAACTACGATGTGGCGGTAATTGGCGGCGGCCCGGCCGGGGCTTCCGCAGCGGCGTTTATGGCCCGGTCAGGTCTGGAAGTTTGCGTACTGGAACAAAAAAACTTTCCCCGACAGAAGGTGTGTGGAGAATTCATTTCTCCGGCCGGGTGGAGCGTGTTGGCCGATTTGAATGTGTCCTCGCGGCTGCAAGCCATGGCAGGTCCGGCATTACAACATGTAGAGGTCTATCCTGAATGGGGGCTGGAACTGCGCGGCGCATTGCCTGTCCACGCCGACGGCCATTGCGCCCGGGCGATTGGCCGCGATGTGCTGGATTTTATTTTGCTCCATCGGGCCGCGGAATTGGGTGCGGCCATATTCCAGCCGGTGCATGTGAGTCAGGTGCGGGGCGGTGCCCGGACGGGCTTTGAGGTTTTCGTCGCCGGTTGGCCGTTGCCGCTGCGGGCCCGGGCGGTAGTGCTGGCCCACGGCTCTCCCCGACTGGGAGCGATGAATTCCCCGTCGCCGGGCCACCACCGTACTGCGAGCCGGCCGGATGCACCGCTTTCTGACATCGCCGGCTGGCTGTGTTTTAAGATCCACCTGGAAAATGTTCACCTGCCGGATGACACCATCGCCATTGGCGGAGTGGAAGGTTTGTATGCAGGGCTGGTACGTACGGGCAGCAGCGGCCCGACCCCAAATGCCGGACCTGTTACGTGCATGCCCCGGTACAATCTGGCATTTGTGGTGGAGCGGAGGTTGTTGCGTCAGTATGGTTCCGCGGCGGAATTGTATGGTTATTTGCAGGAGCACAATAATGGCTTTGGCCGATGCCTCCGTCACGCCCGCCCCATCGGCGATTTTTTGGCCTGCGGGCCTATGGAACCGGGGGTACGGCAGGTTTATGACGACGGACGCATTTTTGTGGGCAATGCGGCCGGTGAAGTGCATGCCCTGATCGGCGAGGGGCTGACTCTGGCGCTGGGCGCGGGCCAACTGCTGGGCCGGGTGATAGGTGAGCATCGTGCAACCCTGGCCGGTAGTAACAACCTGGCCACGGTCGGCGCGACCTATGGTGCCCGCTGGCTGGATCAATTGGGATCGCGATTGCGCTGGGGTAATGTGTTTTCGCAGGTGCTGATGCAGCCGATGTTATCGGCCCTGGCTACAGCATATCTGCACGCCTTTCCAGACATATTTAGTATGTGCATCCGCTGGTCCGGCAAACAGGCCGTCATCAGTCGGCCAAAGCCGCAAACCGGGGCTGCTAACGTCCGATAGCCATCACCTGCCGATTTTTCATGAATGAGGTCTCAAGTTCAGTCGATGATATCGGCTGTAGTTGTACCGGAATTGGTTTCCGGCTGCCGCAGGACGTGGGTTTATATACTGGAGTACTTTTCATGCGGAACCATCGCCAACCATTTCGTGGGTTCACACTTATTGAACTACTCGTGGTTATCTCCATCATCGCGCTGCTCATCGCCATTTTACTGCCGGCCCTGGCGAAAGCCCGGGAATTGGCCAATCGGGCGGTGTGCTCGGTGAATGTACGCAGCCTTATTCAATCTATGATTGTTTACGCTCAGGACAACAGTCAGATGTTTCCGGCGGCCCAGGCTCCCACCTCTACTACGTATGAAAACGGTGCCAACATGACGGTAACAGATACGTCCGTGACGGCGGATGCCGCGGGCCAGCAGGCCTTTGCGACCGGCCCCATGACCAGTTCGCCTCTGGCTTCCATGTGGCTGCTGACCTTGAACGGCCAGATGACGGCGAAAAGCTTTATCTGTCCGTCCGACCCCTATGCCACGCTGCCTTCAGAGCTATACAACGCCAGCAGTGAATACTTCGATAATTTTGGCATTGTCAACAATGCCACGTCCGGCGTGGGCGTAGGCGAAAGCTATTCCATCGACTTTCCGTGGAACGGCACCAGCGGGAGCGTAGGAGCCTGGTGGACCAATACCACCACCGCAGACCTGCCCCTGGCTGCGGATATGGCACCCGCCAACGACACCGCCGGCGGCGGCCCTATGGCCCGCGATCCTCTGCTGGGGCTGGTTAATACCTATGGCGATTACATCTTTAATTCCGGTAATCATGCCGGGGACGGCCAGAACGTGGGCTTTGGCGACGATCACGTGGTGTGGAAGGATAACCCCTACGTAGGCGAAGGTTCAGATTCCATTTACAGTTATGATAACAGCGCCGTTGCCACCGATGGCGCGGCATCCTGTGGATCTACCGGGAGCGCAGCGGTCTTCGCAGCCTGGAGCGCCGGCGCACCGGCATCCTACGATGTGTGGATGGCCCCGGTCCGCGATGTGGAAAACGGCAACTGGTAACACCCGCAGCCGGCCAACAGAAATTCTGGCAGCAGCCCGGACTTTTAAGATCCGGGCTGCTTTATTGGCTTAAAGGGTCAGGCATCCTTTCTGACAGTTTGGCCATGGCCAGAAACATTTATACTACGTAGAGAGCGGAATTTTTCGCGGACCTACACCAGGTTTTTTCGGAATGGTAACGGTAATCACGCCCTGGTCATAACGGGCCTCAATCTTGTCGGCATCGACATAATCAGGCAGGGGCACAGTGCGGTAGAAACTGCCGCTGGCCCGCTCGTGGCGGTACCAACCCGTCCTTTTCTCCTGGTACTGTTCACTCCGTGATCCGCGGATAATCAACAGGTGCCCCGTGACTTCCACGCAAATATCTTCACTCTTCAAACCCGGCGCATCGATCCGCAGCACGATGGCCCCGGATTCATCGGTCATGTCCATGGCCGGCCAGGCCAATTGCGGAACTGCCCCCGCCAGGCCATTTTTGCCCAGCGATTGCCACATTCGGTTGAAGGCACGATCTACCTGCCGCCGGATTTCCGACGGTCCCGCCGCCCTTTCCACCCGGCGGTCAGCCAAGTTTGACTCACTTGTTTTTTGCGTTTTTTTTGCTAAGAGTTTCATAAAAATCTCCTTTCATAATAGCCCATGGATTCCCCAGCTTGCTGGGCCGGCCATCGGCAAATAGTCACTCTGCTTTCACAGCAACTTTCCGCGTTCGCGCCGCTTGAGACTTGGGCACCCACAGGGTCAGTTCGCCATTTTTAAGCCCCGCGGTAATACCCTCGCTGTGAATGGGAACACTGATGTCAAAAGATCGGCGGAAGTGGCCGACCCGGTATTCTTCCAGCAAACGACGATCTTCTTCGCGCTGTCGTGAAGCTGCTTTCGCTTCTACCGTCAGTACGCCACCGTTGAAGGTAATGTCGATGTCGTCAATTTTGACCCCGGGTAGGTCCATCAAAAATGTAAAACCGTCATCATTTTCCCAGATATCAACTGCGGGAGTGTAAAAGACATCCGCACTTAATTTTTCCGGGGCGGCCTCCGTCGCCGCACGTTTTTCCATTGCCACCGTATTCATAAAAATTCTCCTTACAAAAAAGCTGTTTAAATTGACTTGCCGGTATCGACCGGCAGTACCATATTCCAGAGCGTTGCTGCGGCGATAATCACGTCGCCAGCAGCTTAATTTTTCGCGGCTTGCTCGATTCCGCCTTGGGCAGATGTACCGTCAGCACGCCATCTTTCAAAGATGCTTCAATCTTGTCCGTAGCCAAATCCCAAGGCATGGTCACCGTGCGTGCAAAGGTGCCAAAGACACGCTCACGCCGGTGCCACGTACGGCCGGAGTTTTCCGCCGCTTCGGCCGCGGGCCTGGTTACTTTTAACGTGATCTGATTGCCGGTGGCCAGAACTTCGACATTTTTAATTTCCACGCCCGGCAATTCCGCTTCCAGTGTCACCGCATCACCCTGTTCCCAGAGATTCACGGCCGGGTAGGTCTGGTCGGACATGCGCGTCGCCGTCATGGGGGCAAAGGCATTGTCAAAAATGTCGCCTAAGTCCTCTTGAAGCTGGGCCAGGGGAAAAAATGGGCGATAGGCAAGGTCTAACATAACATGGTCTCCTTTAAAAATAATCACCTTGGTTCGGCTTGGCAGAACGCTCCGCCAAATCACCTGCGGCAGGAAGTGCAACAACGCCGACAGCGTTTCGGGGCAGTTGTCGGCGCGGTGGCCCGAACCACCTGTTTCACCCGCGCTACCGCGGAGTTTACCGAACCTGGAATAAGTAAAACAAAAGCCGTGCCGAATTGTTATGTTAATTTTATTGTGACATCGTAAGTTAATACAAAATAACTACTTACAATTTACATTTCATCCGCAGACATCACCCGACAAAAGAGCGAATCAAGCTGAATTCAAGGCTTGTACCTGCCAAGCTGGCAGGTACCCTGGCAACGCCGCCCACAGGTGCGTGCGGCCGGAAAAAGGGAGGCTGAACATCGAGCTAAGCTCGACTTTTGCCATTTTTCAGGAGTGTAAATGGTCGAATCCTTTGGAATTCGCGATTGCGGGGCGAGTTTTTGCACACCCCGTGTTTTATACG
>JAJZNX010000112.1 GCA_021852275.1 Planctomycetota bacterium
GCCGACAACTCGCCGAAAACAAAAGCGTTCAGGTTCAGCCCGCAGGTTGATAGGCACGCATACTTCATGTCCAACCATTATTCACTTCCCGACGCTTCGCGGAAGACGGGGTTCGTAGGACGGACACGATACGGCGAAGGCATTTTGGTGACCCGCGACGCGCATACCCTGGCCATGGGTCTGTAAGGAGCTAAAAGCAATGCCCTGCCGCCAAAAAGACCAGCCGGATGGTACGAGTTATTTCTTGACAGCCCCTAATATCTTGCGGCAAGCCATGGATCACACTCTCCAGATCGGGCGGACAGCCGCCAGGTTGCATTTGTTGTTAAACCCCGTTACGTTGGCCTTTGGTGTCGTTATGCGCACAAAATTGATCATCCCCATGCTTGCCGGTCCGCACTTTGACCATATCGTACAACATTCCATTCAGTTGCGCCACCGGCTTCACCAATGCCCCGAACTCGGCTATCACGAAAAGCAGACCAGTGCCTTAATTGCCAGTGAACTCCGGAGATTGAAAATTCCCGTTACCACCGGTCTGGCCGGTGGTACAGGTTTGACCGGACTCATTACCGGCTCGGGACGGCGATGCGTGGCGCTCCGCGGCGAGATGGACGCTTTGCCTGTACAAGAACAGACAGGAAAAGCCTGGGCCAGCCGCCGCCCAGGCGTTATGCACGCCTGTGGCCACGACGGCCATACATCCATGGTCCTGGGAGCGGCCGCCTGGTTATCCCGGCACCGATCGCTGCTGCCGGGCCAGGTGAAATTGCTCTTTCAACCTGCCGAGGAAGGCCTCAATGGGGCCTTGCGCATGTGCGAATCTGGTGTGTTAGACCGGCCCAACGTGGAGGCGGTTTTTGGATTGCATGGCTGGCCCCCCATGAACATTGGCCACGTAGCCACCCGCAATGGCGTATTTTTAGCCGCCGTGGATACCTTTGAAATTCATATTCGCGGACGCGGTACTCACGCCGCCTATCCTCACAAAGGTATCAATCCCATTGCCTGCGGCGCAGCTATCGTTGAAGCTTTAGCCGCTGATGTCAGCCGCGAAATAGACCCTGCCAATACACTGGTGCTTACCATTGCCACGTTTAATGCCGGCACTGCTCCCAACATCATTCCAGACCTCAGCACCATCACGGGTACGCTTCGCACCATTACTCCCGCCACGCGCCGCTCAGCAAAGGCCGCCATGGCACGAATATGTAAATCCATCGGAGTTGCTCATCGCTGCCAGGTACAATGCCGTTTTACTTCAGGCACACCGGCCACCGTCAACTCTGCCGCCGGCGCTGATTTATTTGAACGTACGGCCGGCCAGATTCTGGGCAAAAAAAATGTCTCCATTTTGGATAAACCGTTTCTCTGGAGCGAAGATTTCGCCTATTACCTCCAGCGCTGTGATGGTTGCTTTTTTGCGCTGGGTGTTAAACCGCCGGCTAACAAGGAATACCCCATGCTGCACAATCCACGGTATGATTTTCCAGATACGGCGATGGCCACTGGCATTCGTATGTTGATCGCGCTGGCTGTCGGGTATTTGGCCGGCGACACTGTTGGCATAAACTTCACCCCCCCAGGCCCGGTCGACTCTAATTTACCACTGCATGTACCACCACAGAGGAGAACGTAACAATGCCTCAGTTTTCGTCCGGATTGTCCCGAATCCTGCTGGCTTTTGCCGCTGGGGGCATCAGTCTTATGGCCATGGCTCATTCCACGGCAGCCCTGACTCCACAGCAGGTGGCGGTCATTATCAATGGCAACAATCCCAACTCCTGGAACATCGCCCGGTATTATGCCCAGGAGCGCCACATCCCGAAAATTAATTTAATTGTACTCTCCGGCCTGCCGCACGATGATGTGCAAATTCCCGTCGATATGTACGACATTCATGTTTCCGCCGCCATCCGTCGGATTCTGCGCCAGCGGCACCTCAAAAAGATAATTCGTTGTCTGGTTACCACCTGGGGCATTCCCTTGCGTGTAGCCGGCATGGGTACTTCGCCGCAAATAAATCTGGAAATCCAACAGATTCAACAGGGGCTGCACCGCCAGATCGTGCAACTGACCCGCGGTATCACCCAACTCAATGCCCTGGCTGCCACATCACCTGTAGCAAATGCGGTAACAGGGCCGGTGCCACCGGATGGCCAAGGACCCGTTACACAGGCCGCCCAGTTGGCTCTGCAGCACTTTGGACAGGCCTTGAATAATGCCATTCACCGTGTCGGTTTGCTGCCACCCGTGCGTCGACAGACAGCTTTTGCCAAACTCCTGTCCATTCTTACCGTTTACATCGGTCCTGGTGGCGTCAGCCAAACCATCCATATTCATGGCAGCAGCGCCGTGGCTCAAAAAGACCATCACACACTGGCGGCCATGCACAAGGACGTCCAAAAGGAACTGCCGGAAATTATCCGTTTAAGCCAACGCCGCTATCTGGAAAAAAATCGCCTCAAACTCCGGCAACTCCAACTCAAACTCTTCGGCGTGGTCGGCCTGACCCGCCAACTTCTTTCGGACACCGTTTACCTCCAGCAAAAGCCCAGTTCCACAGCCCTGGACAGCGATCTAATGACGCTGTGGTACCAACCCGATGCCGCCATGGGAATGGAAAACAACCCCATGTACATGCCTAACTGGACGCGTAGTGTTGGCAAGCTGCAAACGCACATTCCCCTGATGGTCAGCCGATTGGACGGCACCTCGCCGCAATTGGTGCGGAATATGATTCGCACTTCCGTACGCGTTGAGAAAATGGGGCTGCGTGGTGTGGCATACTTCGACGCCCGTGGTCTGCATGGCCAGGATCCGTACAGCCAATATGACCGGCTGCTGCGGCGTAGCGCACTTTTCATTTTGCAAAACAGCAGTATGCCCGTGGCTTTGCAGGACACACCGGCTTTCTTTCAGGCTAAAAATTGCCCGGATGAAGCTATTTACTGTGGCTGGTATTCACTGGAGCACTACCTGCCTTCCTGCCAATGGCTGCCTGGCTCGGTAGCCTTTCATGTCGCCAGCTTTGAACTGCTCTCTCTGCACAACCCCAACTACGGCGGATGGTGCCCGCACCTGCTTAAGCATGGCGTCTGCGGAACGCTGGGCGCTGTTGCCGAACCCTATCTTAGCGCGTTTCCACCGCCGAACTTGTTCTTTCCACTTTTACTTTCGGGCCGTTTCACCCAGGCTCAGGTCTACTACCTGACCTGCCCGCTGGTAGATTGGCGAATCGCTTACGTAGGCGATCCGTTGTACAATCCGTTTGAACATCACCACGTGATGCGCCTGCGGCGACTGCTGAAATACCCGATTTTCCGCCGAGCCTTTGAGGAATTCAATATGCCCATCCCAAAAGTCCCCGCCGTTAAATCTCCTCCGCATTGAGCCTCTCGTCAACCTCCTGCCTTGGTATGTCGAAATACATCAACAGGATATGCACATGATCAAACGAGATATTGCACTTGGTTTCATTGGAGCCGGCAATATGGCCGAGGCCATTGGCCGCGGTATTCTTGCAGCCGGCATCTATCCGACTCAGCAGATGCTGGCCGCCGACCCCAATCCGCAGAGACGAGATTTGTTTTCGCAGCAACTTCACATCAATGCTCTGCCCGATTCCGCCTCAGTAGCGGAATGCTGCCAGACTATTTTGCTGGCGGTAAAGCCGCAGATGATCGACACCGCCCTGGAACAACTGCGCCCGGCCATCTCTCCTGATGTTTTGGTTATCAGCATTGTGGCTGCGGTCTCCACCGGTTTTATCAATCGGCATCTGCTGCCCTCCACCCGTGTTGTCCGCGTCATGCCCAACACTCCCATGCTGGTGGGAGCAGGTACCAGCGCCCTGGCCCGTGGTAAAAATGCCACCGATACCGATATGGCGTTGGCCACCAGGATATTCGGATCCTGCGGCACGGTTCTGCAGGTAAACGAATCGGCCATGAACGCCGTAACTTCTCTTTCAGGTTCGGGCCCAGCGTACGTATTTTATCTTTGTGAGGCCCTGGCGCACGCCGGTGAACAATTGGGCCTTTCTCCCGCTGATGCCCAGCTTCTAGCCCGCCAAACTATCATCGGCGCCGGTGCCTTATTGGCTAATAGCCAGGAATCCGCCACCCTGCTGCGACAGAAAGTGACCAGCCCCGGCGGCTTTACGCAAGCGGCGATTCAAAGCATGGAAGCTGCGAACTATTTTTCTCTTATCACCAGCGCCCTGCATGCCGCAGCCAGACGCGGCGATGAATTAGTCCGGCAATAATGCAACTGCCGGTACCGTACTGATAACCCGGCGGTAATGCGTGGATTAGTGTGCGATTGGCAACCGGGCAACCGGGTGGCCGATAATTGTTGTTTGTAATTCAGCGGGAAGCGGTTATAGTAAATTGGTCTTCGCGGGTTGACGGGGCAGGTCTTTCAGACCGGTATTACCCGACAGTTCGCGTTTTTTTATTCGACGGGCTGTATAATGTTGCCGTGCTTCGGCAATTGAAGTGTTGGACCATCATCGGAGACTTACTACTATGATTTTGCCGTATAACTGGAAAGATTATCTTCGCATTACCAACATTCGCGATGCCATGAATCGCAATCAGTCTGTGATCAGTATTGTAGCGGTGGTCTTTACCATCATCGCCATTGCATATATCCTTCACTATGAGCTTCATTCCCCCTATGTTACGGCCGTGAACCAGTATTTTTATGATACCGCCACACAACAACTTAAAGTGGAACCATCCACGGCAATTCCTCCGATGCGCGGAGCCGGCGGCAAATATACCCTGGTCCGCGCGTATGTATTTACCTGTTCTAGTTGTGACAACAAACAGATTGGCTATCTGGAAAAATATACGCCACAGGGCAAAGCCGCGTTATTGCAGCTACAAAATATGGCCAAACAACCTGCTCCCAAGCCCGGCCCAGGCGCTCCGCCCAACGGCAACATGCCGTACGCCAATCCCTTTGAATTGGAAATGCAAGCTTACAACAGTTCGTTGGTACGGCTACCGGCTAAAGGTTCGCCATGGGTGCCGGCTAACAGCCCCGAAGGACAGCACATTATGACCCCCGCACCGTGCGCCTCAGGCGTGCTCAAGCCGTGCGTTCCGCCGTCTTAAAATAATTGCTGTTCTTTTTCACGCGGCAAGCAGGTCTTTTGATACCGGCAGTATCATCGGTCAAGCTGTATTATGACGCCCCGAGTTGACGGGCGGCCGTCAAGTAGTTTTCGTAGTTGGTTTTCATTTCAGCCAGGGAATCTCCACCGAATTTCTCCACCAGACTGCGGGCGATTTCAAACGCCACCACGGCTTCCACCACCACACCGGCAGCCGGCACGGCACAAACGTCGCTGCGTTCATAATCCGCCTTGCCGCTTTCCTTAGTAATAATGTCTACACTGGGCATTGGCTTTTTCAGCAGCGTGCTGATCGGTTTCATTGCCGCCCGCACCACCACCGGCTGTCCATTGGTCATGCCACCTTCCAGACCGCCGGCATTATTGCTGCCACGAGTAAACCCCAGACAGGCGGAATTTTTCAGCGACGGATCAAAAAGAATCGGATCATGAACTTCTGAACCAGAAAGCTCTGCAACGGCAAAACCCAACCCAATTTCCACGCCTTTGATCGCCTGAATACCCATGATTTCAGCGGCCAGGCGGGAATCCAGCTTCCAATCCCAATGGACGCTGCTGCCCAAACCCAACGGGCAACCATACACGTGTGCTTCCACAATACCGCCCAGGGTATCACCATCCTGTTTGGCTTGCCGGATAAGATCAATCATGGCATTGGATGCTGCGGCATCCGGACAATAAACCTCGCTGGTCGCGGCAAGCTCACGAATTTTTTCCGGTCCCCAGGCCGCATCAACCGTCGCCCTGATTTTTCCGATTTGTCGGGTGAAACCCAAAACGACTATGCCGAATTGTTGCAGCAAGCTATGTGCCAGCCCCCCTACTGCTACTCGATTGGCAGTTTCGCGGGCGCTGGCACGTTCCAGAGTTTCGCGGCAATCGGTCATCAACCACTTGATGGCACCCGCCAGATCAGCATGGCCGGGACGCGGCTTGACCAGAACAGGTGCCTGATCCAGCCGGGAATCCGCGTTGGCGATCTCCATGACCACCGGCGATCCAATGGCTTTTCCACGGCGCACGCCAGTTAGAAACTTCACCACATCAGTTTCGATGCGTTGACGTCCACCACGGCCATACCCTCCCTGACGACGGTGCAATTCATGATTTATTAGGTCTGCATCCACCGGCAAGCCGGCAGGCAAGCCTTCTACAATGCTGATAAGGGCTGGACCATGCGATTCACCGGCAGTGCGATAAGTTAAAGTAGCCATAGGGCGAGCATTGTACCAGATACCAAGGTTGTCGCCATGCCACCCGCGCCAGCACTTTTACCTGCTGCCAACAGAGGCTGGGGCCAAGCGTGTTTAATTCTTTGGGTCATTTTTGGCCCAGTTATTGTATGGCACAGCGCATCGTAAATGCGCCGGTGATAGCTGCCACATCCGCAGGCCTACCATTATTCGACCAGTTCCCCTTCCACCACGGGGCCGGATGGCTTGAACGTAAATTGGCCATGCCGGTCCACATCAATTTTAATCGATCCACCTGCGGAGATTTCGCCGTCAAGAATTTTTGCAGCCAGGGCATTTTCAATCTGCTGCTGGATGAGGCGTTTGAGTGGCCGCGCACCAAACGTAACATCATACCCCTGTTCAGCCAGGGCCTGTTTGGCTTTATCCGATACTTGCATGGAATAGTTGTGCGCGGCCAGCCGTTTTTCAAGATGAGACAACTGAATATCAATAATTCTGGCAAGCTGCTCCTTACGTAACGTATGAAATATGACAATTTCATCCACCCGGTTGAGAAACTCGGGGCGGAAGTGCTGACGGAGCAGATTTTTCACACTGGCTTCAATTTCCCAGTCGGAATTTTCTTTGCCTGTCAGGTCCTGAATAACCTGCGATCCGATATTGCTGGTCATGACAATAAGGGTATTTTTGAAATCGACGGTGCGTCCTTGGCCATCAGTAAGCCGGCCATCATCCAGCACCTGCAATAATACGTTAAACACATCGCGATGAGCCTTTTCGATTTCATCAAAAAGGATCACACTGTACGGGTGCCGGCGAACGGCTTCGGTAAGGACTCCGCCCTCTTCATAGCCTACGTATCCCGGTGGTGCCCCGATAAGGCGGGCTACGCTATGTTGTTCCATGAATTCAGACATATCAATACGAACCATGGCATCTTCGGTATCAAAGAGAAAGTCGGCCAGAGCCTTGCAAAGTTCAGTTTTACCGACGCCGGTGGGGCCTAAAAACATAAAACTGCCGATGGGGCGCCGCGGATCCCCCAGCCCCGCCCGGTTACGCCGCACGGCATTGGAGACAGCCCGCACAGCATCATCCTGGCCGACGAGTCGCTTTTGCAAAAAGGCTTCCATGTGCCGCAGCCGCTCACGATCTCCTTCCAGCATTTTGGCCACCGGAATATTGGTCCACTTGGCCACCACTTCGGCAATTTCCTCCGGTGTAACTTCCTCGCGCACCATGGATTCGCCGCTTTGTACCAGCGTGTCGAGAGTTTTCTGTCGGCGTGAAAGTTCTTCCTCCAGTTGCCGCAGATCGCTGTACCGCAACCTCGCAGCTTCTTCCAGCCGGCCCTGCCGCTGGGCCTCTTCCAACTGGGTGTTAACCTGTTGAATCTTTTCACGGACGGTTTTAATGGACTTTAAGGCTCCAGATTCCTGCTGCCAGCGTGCGGTCAGGCGGTTGTTGGTTTCGGTAAGATCTGCAAGTAATTTTTCGTTACGTTCCAACTGCTGGCGGGAAGCTTCATCCTTTTCTTTTTTGAGCGCTTCGCGTTCGACCTCCAACTGCATGATGCGGCGACGCGTATCATCAAGTTCTGCCGGCATGGAGTCATTTTCAATACGCAGGCGGCTGGCGGCTTCATCCACCAGATCAATGGCTTTGTCAGGCAGAAAACGATCGGTGATGTAGCGATGGCTAAGCGTTGCCGCCGCCACCAATGCCGCATCTTGAATACGCACACCATGGTGGGTTTCGTACCGTGGTTTGAGACCGCGTAAAATTGCGATGGTGTCTTCTACCGATGGCTGATTGACCATGATGGGCTGGAAACGGCGTTCCAGGGCCGGGTCCTTTTCAATATGTTTGCGGTATTCATCCAGCGTGGTTGCGCCCACACACCGCAGTTCACCCCGGGCCAAGGCAGGTTTAAGCAAATTTGACGCATCCATGCTGCCTTCCGCACGTCCCGCTCCCACCACATTGTGCAATTCATCGATAAACAGAATCACGCTGCCGGCGGATTGCTCCACCTCTTTGACCACAGCTTTTAGACGATCTTCAAATTCTCCGCGGTATTTGGCTCCGGCCACCAAAGCTCCCATATCCAAGGCCATGAGTTTTTTATTTTTAAGCCCTTCCGGCACATCGCCAGAGAGAATGCGCTGCGCCAAGCCTTCCACAATGGCCGTTTTGCCTACGCCCGGCTCACCAATCAACACCGGGTTATTTTTGGTCCGGCGGCTGAGAACCTGCATGCACCGGCGAATTTCTTCATCGCGGCCGATAACCGGGTCCAACTTACCCCGGCGGGCGGATTCCACCAGGTCGCGGCTGTAGCGTTGCAAGGCCTGATATTTATCTTCAGGATTGGCATCCGTTACGCGGGTATTACCACGAATATCTTTCAAGGCGGAAAGGACGGCATCTCTGGTAACGCCTAAGGCTATTAACGCATCCTTAGCAGTTGACGGGGTATTTAACATTGCCAGAAATAGATGCTCAGTGGAAACGTATTCATCCTTAAGCTGATCAGCCTGCTTCTGGGCAGCAGCCAGGGTTGCGGTTAAATCTCTGGACATTCCAGGCTGGGAACCGCCGGAAAGTGTGGGCAGGCGGTTGAGTTCAGATTCAACTACTAAAGCCACACGCTCGCCTTCGACACCCAGTTTTCCCAATAAGGGGCGAATAATTCCTTCGCGATCATCCAGCAGTGCCGAGAGTAAATGCAGGCTGCTCACTTCGCTGTGGTTCGCTTCCACAGCCAGTGATTGTGCTGCCGCCAAAGCTTCCTGCGCCTTAATAGTAAATTTATCAAGTCTCATCGTCATTTTCTCCGTTTCATCGCAGACATGTCGCAATCAAGCTTCATTACGCCTGCAGTTTTGTCCGCCGCCACGCCAAGCACATGTACATACTACGCACCATCATAGCACTTGAGCCTTTCACAAAAACCGTACCACAACAATAATGTAACGTTTTCTTTGGAAATGATGGTAATCGCAAACTGCTGGCCAATCCAAGATGCCATATTGGCAGCCAAGCCACAGTGAAGTGAGGCGATTCGCACGATGAGTTCGATTGATATAAATTGCCGCGCCACCCAATAATCGCCGCCTATCGCCGATGACAATAGCCAAGCTACCTTTCAAAAAGGACAGGCCAAAAATACTATCCACTACCGTCGCGAGAAGGCTTACATCATGGTTTGGTGGTAACGTTTTTTGTCGCTGGCTGTGTGGCAACAACCGGCTTTGGCGATACCTTGTTCAACTTGGTCTTTGGTGCCGGTTTGGCTACCGGTTTCACCAGCGTTGGAGGCAACTGCGGTTTAACACCTTGCCCTACGGGCAGGCTGACGGATTCACATGCCAACACCAGGCCCACCTTATCCGCATCCCAGTGGTTCAATTGGTGGTAAATTACTTCCATTTTATTAGCCCGAATCTGCAAGGTCATGCTATCTCGTTGGTAAGCATCAATGGGTCCGTACCAGCTCGTCCACGTCAGCGCGCCGCGCATCAAATGGTTCCGGCACACTTCATTCCACATGTGTTGAAGTTGGGCTTGATTCAATGGCACAGACGTCGTGTACTGCGAAGTAATGGTGTTATGATAATCGCTGAGATTGGTAAACGTGGTACGACTCATCATATCCGATGCGGTGATAACCTGTCGAATATGCTGTCGGCTGAAATAAGTTGACACATTACGATCAATGACCACAGAAAAGTCAGAAGGTACCGGCGTGGGAACAAACTTTTTGGCAAACGGATTAACCAATTGTCCATTGGAACAGCCGGCTATACCGCTCACCATTGCCAGCCCCGCCAATATAACTACCAGCCACGCCGACATCGGCTTTAAATATTTTGCCAATCGCAACGTCATCATACGCAATCCCTTTGCCGTAAAGATCAACATACGGTAAAAGTATACCGCTTGATGTACTTCCGGGACAATCAACCGCTGTAACCAGGGCCAGTGGCCAAAATAATTCTTTTTGCCCCACGTGCGCCATGGACGGCTGTTGTCCATCTGAATCACCCGGCGGACTCACCGTATCTTCCAAGTGCAACGACCGTACATTGGCACATTACACAAGGCTTATACACTAAATGACGAACCACAACCGCAGGAGTGAGTGGCATTAGGATTCTTAAATACGAATCCACGCCCCATCACTTCATCCCTAAAGTCAATTTCAGTACCATTGAGATACAGGTAGCTCTTGCGATCAGATACTACCTTAATTCCGTGAGATTCCATCACCTCATCAGTCTCCGCCGCCTCTTCAGTCAGGTCCAGTACATAACTGAAACCGGAACATCCACCGCCCTTGACTCCAACGCGAAGAGCCGCCTCCGGCGAAAGCCCCTGATCTTTGATAATATTTTTGACTTCTTTGGCAGCCGTTTCGCTTAAGGTAATTGGCATGGCTATCAACTCCTTATAAAAGACCAAACCTGATGATATCATACCCATCTAAAGAGCCAAAGTGAAGCGGCGAGGCTTATCATCCGCGTTCTTGATGGCTGCAGCGCCGGGCGGCCACGACCCGGCGGTCCATGACGTAATGGTCAATTTTCGCAAAACCGCCGAGGCCGCCCATTATTTGACGCCCCTTCACTTACGCTTGACAATACTTCCCGGCAGGTGGAAATGGTGCCGCCAACGTCCAGGAAAATCAAAGTTATTTTAATGCAGGTGAGGTTTGTCTGATTTTGTCATTCTAAACGGACAGTTGCTGCCCTATGAAGATGCACGCATCGCCCCGCTGGATGGGGGATTTCTGCATGGTGCCGGCTTGTTTGAAACTATGCGGGCCCGCAGTGGACGGGTGCCCTTGCTGCAGCCCCACCTTGATCGGTTGCACGCCAGCGCTGCCGCCATGGCGATGGTGTTTCACCTGGAAACGCAAGTGCTTGCCGATTGCATTGAGGAACTGCTTGCGGCCGAGGATATTTCCGAAGCCCGAATTCGCATAAGTGTTAGCGTCGGTGATACCCAGGCCAAGGATGGCGGTGCCGCTGATCGCGCGTGCACCACACTTATTTCCGCCGCCCCTTTTGTGGCCTACCCTCCAAGTCTTTACGATAATGGCATGACAGTTATGGTATCCAATTACCGGCAAAATCCGCGGATGCCTTCCACCGGACATAAAACCCTGAGTTATGTAGACCGGCTGCTGGCCCTGCGTCAGGCACAGGCGTCAGGTGCTGGTGAAGCCCTTTGGCTGACCGTCGCTGAAAACGCTCTGGCCGAAGGCTGCGTGAGCAATGTATTTGTGGTGGCAAAGGATGGATGCGCATACACCCCGCCCTGCCTATACCCGGCAGATACGACGTTTAGAATGTGCCTGCCCGGGATAACCAGGAATGTCCTTATAAATTATGCAAATAAACAGGACATAAAAATACAGGAGAAAATGCTGTTTATTGAAGACTTGCTGGCAGCCACTGAAGTGTTCCTGACCAATGCCATAATGGGGGTTATGCCCGTAACCCGCATTGAGCGTCATGCCGTTGGAACGGAAAAGCCGGGGGCTGTTACGCGAAAACTTGCACAAATATACGACCAATATTTAACGGAGCAATTCGATGAAACCCGCTAAAATCAAGAGTTCGCATAAGTCGCTATTACTTTCCGAGCTTACCGCCTATCTGGAACAAATCGCCCCACTGCATCTGGCAGAGACGTGGGATCATGTCGGGTTGCTTTCCGGATCAGCCACCGCCCGTATTAAACGAATTTTAATTACTCTGGATTTAACCCGCGCCGTGGCCAATGAAGCTCTCCGGAACGCCACCGATTTGTTGATCTGTTATCATCCGCCGATTTTCAAACCCCTTCTTGATTTACGCACAGGCGGCGACCAGCCGGAGAAGCTGGCGGTGGAGTTAGCCGCAAAAAATATCTGGATTTATTCCCCGCACACTGCTCTGGATGCCGCCCCGGGCGGTACCAACGACATCCTGGCGCAATTGCTGGGGGCCACCGTTTGTGGATCGCTGGGCTACGCTACCACCGCCACGCGCTACCTGAAATTGGTGACCTTTGTACCGGAATCTGCGGTGGAGTGCGTGGCCGAGGCTGTATACAAGGCTGGTGCCGGTCGCATCGGTAAAGACAGCCGTTATTCCCAATGCAGCTTTCGCACCATCGGCACGGGTACATTTTTTGGAGATGAAAGTGCCTCGCCTACAATCGGGCAGAAAGGCCAATTGGAACGGGTATCAGAAATCCGGTTTGAAACCGTGCTGCCCGCCACCTCAGCAGTCGCTGTGGTTTCGGCGTTAAAGCAGGCCCACCCATATGAAGAGCCGGCTTTTGACTTATTGATGATGGAAAATCCGCCGGTAAACGTCGGACTGGGACGTCTGGCGGAATTAAAAACACCACGGTCCTTGGAGAGTCTGGCCATCCATATTCGCCAGGCACTGCACCTCGATCAGGTACAGATGATCGGCCGGCCAAATGAACGATTGCGGCGTTTGGCCATTGTAGCCGGTAGCGCTGGACGCTTGCCGCTGGAGGCACTCAAACGCGGGCAAACCTTTGATTGCCTCATCACTGGAGAACTCAAACACCATGATATGCTGGCCCTGCGGGCCGCAGGGATATCGGCAATTTGCCTGGGCCATGCCCAAAGCGAAAAGCCGGTGCTTATAACGCTGCGCGATCAACTGGCTCAAGAATTTGCCGGGTTATCCATCACCATCAGCCGCTCTGATCCTGTGCCCTACGCCTCCCTTTAGCCGTTGACCTGCGGCTGGGCCACCGATCGCGTACCCTTCACCGCCTGACGAATAGCCAGGCATCTGGTCAGCAGAGATTCCAGTTGATGCAGGGGCAAAATGGTCGCGGCATCCGACGGACTTTTTTCAGGTTCCGGATGCACCTCAATAAAAAGACCGTCGGCACCTGCGGCCGTTGCCGCCGCCGAGAGCACTTCCACGTATTGCCGTTGACCGCCGCTGGCCTTCCCCAGTCCGCCTGGCAATTGTGTGGAGTGGGTAGCGTCAAATAAAACTGGAACCCGCAAGGCCTGCATCTGTGGAATTGCCGTCATATCATTGACCAGCCGATTGTAGCCAAAAAACGTTCCACGCTCGGTTAGCATCACCTGCTGGTTCCCGGTGGAACGCAGCTTCTCCACCACGTTGGCCATTTCCCACGGTGCCATGAACTGGCCCTTTTTGACGTTAATCGCCTTGCCGGATTGACCGGCGGCCACCAGCAAATCGGTTTGGCGACACAAAAAAGCTGGAATCTGCACCACATCCACCACTTCCGCCACAGCCGCAACTTGCCAGGTTTCATGGACATCCGTGGTTACAGGCAGATGTATGGAGTTACGAATTTCAGCCAGCACATCCAGGCCGAACTCCATGCCCTGCCCGCGAAAACTGCCCGCACCGGACCGATTGGCTTTGTCAAAACTGGCCTTGAATACGTAGGTAATGCCAAGCTTGCTGCATATCTCCGCCACGCTGCCGGCAATGTGCCGACAAAGTGCGCCATTTTCAATAACACAGGGCCCGGCGATCAAAAGAAACTTTTCCGGCCAGTTCCACATTTTCGGTCCCAGTAAAATTTGCGTCATGCGATACACCCCGGCGGCAACCAGCCAATAAATGGTCAATATAACCGATATCTGAGTGGCCTGCACTCGAAAGATTGTATTTCCACCCAGGCACACAGTAGACATGGCCGGATGACCAATCGGCTGGTCGGCGAAATATTTGCAGGATAAACGACAGTATCAAGAACTGGAAAAAGCCGGATGTTTTATAAGATAAAATCTAAAACCCTGCCTGGCGGCCCGAATAGATTGTGGTGTGGCCCATCTGACCAAGCTGCCGCTCCGGACTGACAAAACATGGACCATGCCAGGCACCCTGATGAGCACCCACATATTGAATCCGTCGGCCAAAGCCGTCCAACACCGCCACCACGCCATACATGCGGCCGCCACGGGACATCGGAATCCAGCCGTTGACTATCAGATCCGGCCGCAGAAACAGCATTGCGCTGTGGCGATTATTCACCCATTGCCCATTGGCCATGCGATGCGAAAATTGCCGTTGATAACGAAGTAAAAAACCATACATCGAATGATGCCCGGCTATGATGGCTGGTGCACTACCGGTAACAGCCACATACTGTTCCAGGGCGTGCTGGAGGGTGTTAAGCGTCATGTTGGTGGCCACCATGGCAACACTGCTGCGCGATTGATAATGCATCCAACCCACCAGCGACAAAAAGAAAATCAGCGCCGCCAGCAACAGGGGAATGTCATGCGGTTTAATGTTCAGCAGCCTTTTCATACCCATCTCTCCTGCATGCTCTCTGGCCGACGCGAAGAGGCTATGAGCGTTCCTCTATTTCTATTCTATAACCGGCGTGCACCGACACAAGAAAAAACTTTAGACTTTTTTCATTTCCGGACGTGCAAACGATGCGGCCGGGCCAACTTGGCTATAATAACAATAGTACCGGCATTAAAATGAGAGTGGTGCGTTTTGTTTATCAGGGTGCATAACTATAGATGTAACCGGAATTAGCATCGGTTCCAGAGGCTTGTGGGCCGTTGGCACCGAAGCTGTAAAAATAAGGGGCATGAGAATCTTGTGGGCCAAGAGCAGGGCTACTTATGCTAATGTATACATAGGCTGCACCATTGGCCGTGGGCGGGCTAGTTTGTCCTGACGCAGGATAAATGGCTGGGGTAGTTGGGCTTGGCGGCATGTATTGAATCGGATAACCGTACGCATCCAGAATTTCCACCACGCCTGGCAGGTAATCCGTAGAGCTTTGTGTGCCTGTCGGCGGCGGAAGCTCGCCCGCCACCACCATGCTGTTAGACAGATCGGTAATAACATTGGCATGTTGCTGCCAGCCGGGGGTTCCGGCCACCGCATACGCATGCATCGCCTGGTAGCCTTCCAGAAATGAAAGCATATTGGCGGGCGTTTGGCCGGTTTTATGTATGTATTGTTGCAGTGCGGATTGTAAATTTCTTAGTTCAGTTTGCGTTAACTTTCTTTCGGAATTCTGCTGCACCTGCGAACCCACCGCCATCACAATACCCGCCAGGATGGCAATCAGCAGAAGCACCACCATCATTTCGATAATTGTAAAACCGTTCTTCCGACGCATGGGCGATTCCTCATTTTCCCTTGCCACGCAGCAAGCCACCAACATTCGCTTGCAACTCTCTATCTCCTGTAATCATTATAGCATCTTTCAACGTTGCCGGTGCAACTATATTTATCCGCACTGTTCCAGCACCAACTTAAGGACCTGCTGATAATCTTTCTCTGCCCCATATTGAGCGCCGAAATCACCTTTGGGCTGATAAACCTGCACCTTCGGCCCCACCGGATGCCATTGCACTGCGTTGCTCGGTCCGAAAATGGCCACCACCGGCACGCCCACCCACGCCGCCAGATGGGTTATACCGCTGTCATTACCCAAGTAGCCCCGACTTTCCGCCAGCAGGTCCACCACTTGAACCAGAGGAATATTGCAATGAACCGCAAATTCCCGGCCCAGCCTGGCAATATCATGGCGGCTGAAACGTTCCAGTTCCACTTCACCCAACAGAAATTCCACGCGAATTCCGGCTTCCTTCACCACGTGTGCCACCCGGATAAAATTCTCCAGCGGCCAGCATTTTTCCCGCCCGCCGCTGCCGGGATGAATCAGCAGCGGGCCATGGCGGCGTTGGACCGGATTCGTAAGTACCGGTGGCCGCAACCCCAGCGGCGCAAGCTGCTCTCGATGGAAGGTGGTTACATGATGCGGATAATCGGGCAAAGGCCGCGGTAAGAAAAATAAAATCCTGGCACCCGGGCACGCTTGCCGGGCATTAGCCGCCCACGCATCCTCACCGCTGCTTACCGCTGAAAGCAGCAGATCGCTATTGGTCCAAGGCAAAGAAAAGTCCGATGGCGATGTATTTGTGCATGGCAGAGATGCGCCAAACCATGCTGAATGACGGGCATCATCGGCATCAAACGCCGATTCCGCCAGCCCCAGCTTTATCATCAGGTGCCCAAAAGAACACCGCGTCACCAGCGTTCGCTGGACCGCAGACCAGCGCCGCTGCAAACTTACCAGCAGTGAAGCCAGCAGCAGAGTATCGCCGAGTGCTCCTTGATGAACCACCGTAATTTTCATGAACTATTGTTAACACATGAGAATGCACGTACATGCATGATTACGCAAAGCAGAATACTGGGCGCGGCAGGATTCGAACCTGCGTAGGCATAAGCCAGCGGATTTACAGTCCGCCCCTTTTGGCCGCTCAGGCACACGCCCCTGTGGGCCATGAAGTATAACAAAGCTCACCAGAATCGCCAATGACCACACCCTGATTTCCAAAAATAGAAATAGAAATCGCCGCCATTTTCAACTGTAAGGGACCGCGCAAAAATAAATTCGTGTTTTACGGCGCAGAAATTTTGGCCGCCAGCGAGGCGTGAGTGAGGCGCATACCCCGGCAGTGGGTCTGAAACGAGCGA
>JAJZNX010000043.1 GCA_021852275.1 Planctomycetota bacterium
AACTTTTGCAGCGCCGCGTGATAATTGCCCTGATGATACAGCCGCAACCCCTCATTTCGCAGTTCATGATTAGACGCCACACATCCACCCAGCAAGGTCATTGCCGCCAGAATACCCGCAACCGCCATGCACCTGATTCTTAATTTTGCAAGTTTTTTAACATTCATCCGTGGACTCCAGAGAAAACACTATCTGATGATGGTATCATTGAACCATGGTTTGGCAAGACTCTCCAAATGAAAACGCCCAGTCCCACCCAATGCCTGATGCCGCACTCCGGCCATCACCAACTGCACTTTTCGCCGTCCTGCAGCACCAGCAAAGTCATTATACGCACTGGGATCTGCTTCTGGAATTGCCTGCCAGAGAATTACTGGCCACATTTCGCGTGGACCACCCACCCGACACCTGGGCCACAGCAGGCGTTTTAACCATCCAGGCGCTGCCCGATCACCGCCGCATTTATCTGGACTACGAAGGCCCCATCTCCGGCGACCGTGGAACAGTTATCCGCTACGACCGGGGAACCTTGCACCTGGTGCAATATACCCCCACCCACATTGCCGTCGAAATTACTGGCGCTTTGCTTCACGGCCGGCTGAACCTTCACGCCGCCGATCCAGCTACCAATCGCTGGAGTCTTCACCTGGCTTGAGCACAGCCATTCCAGATCATCCCTGCATGGGCTGGTACTGCAGCCATACAGGACAACCTCTCTGAAACCGGCAGTGCCGGTACGCCATCATCGAGGCAACCTCTGTCCATGGTTTAGCGTTTGCCGCGATTTATAATAAAAAAAGTGGCAGCGCGTTTCCAACCCGGTCTTGAGTCAACCAAGAGATTGCCCACCGAACACCATGTTCAGGGAAGACGTTATTTCTTTTTGTTCTTCTTAGGTTTCTTAACTTCTTTACGACGAGCATTATTTCCTTTACCCATGACAGGCTCCTTATAAAAGGGTACTACTTCCAGCATCACCACAAGGTCATGCGTACCGGGAATACCATCATCCGGTTAACATCCCATAATACTTGATGCGCCGGCATTTGCCAGCACAAAATCACCGTTTCCAGACCGCATCAGGAGCCGACATCTCCGGCGGCCGGATGCCGGATTTGCGGCTATTGCCATGAAGGGCCTGTACAATAATATCGGGATATCCATACCTCAATGACAGAATTCACCGCAGAGGCATGGTTGGTACACGTATTTACTTGTCCTGGGCAGCGGGCATTTATGCCAATGCCGACAGTTCGCCTCGGCTGGAGGGAGGAACAGCCGGCTACGACGATGCGGGCGAAGACGCTTGCGATCCCAGGGATATCATGGCGGACAAGATGCCCCCCCCCCAAAAAAAAGATAAAGATCAGGGCTGACGTAGTCTGCGCAACGCTTGCGCCTCGCCGGCGGCCAAAACTCCTGCGCCGTAAAGAATGAATTTATTTCTGCACGGCCCTTAGTGCCGCACAGGACATTTTCCATGCGGCCTGGCAGCGGGTATTCTGCTGGTTATGGCGACTCAGGAAATACAACGCGTGCTGGTTTCCCGGCGGCGAATCGCCCGGCGTGTGCAGGCGTTGGCCGGCGAAATTGCCGCCAGCTATCGGGGGCGGGAACTGGTGATGGTGCCCCTGCTCACCGGATCCATGATTTTTCTGGCCGATTTAATGCGCTGCCTGCCGCTGAAAATGCGTGTAGATGTTCTGGCCGTATCCAGCTATGCGGGTAAGATCACCCGCAATCGGCAGCCGCGAATTTTGTATCCGGAAAAGCTGCATGTTACAGGCAAGCACGTGCTGATTGTGGATGATATCTTAGACAGCGGCCAAACTCTGGCGGCGGTGCGGGCGATTTTGCGACGGCAGCGGGCGGCCTCGGTGCGGGCTTGTGTGCTGTTGCGCAAGCACACCGCGCTGTGTTTGGGAATGCACGCGGATTTCATCGGTTTTGACATTCCCGACGAATTTGTGGTCGGGTACGGTATGGACTACAACCACTTTTACCGCAACCTGCCGGAAATCGCCGTGCTGCATCCTTCAGTCATCGTTACGGGGCCGCATGGAGGGAACTCCCATTCCCGTATTGCGCCCAGTTGAAATAAAAACTATAGCCGATGGCGGGATTCGAACCTGCAACCTACGGTTTACAAAAACATAGAACAGGTGAATACGCCAATGAATTCATCATTTTGAGATGTGAATAATGTGCATGTTAGGTATTATGTTAGGTATGTTGGTTGTCGGCGGTTGTCGTTACCATTTATGGTCGCACTACGGTCAAATCTCCAGACGAAACGGTGGTGGTCAGACCGGATGCGTCTATATAGACCAGCTTCCACCGGTACGCGGATCCGTTGGTGGGCGGAGTCGTCAGCGACAGCGAGCCGGTTTGGGCTGCCGTGAGAGGGACTGTGGCCGATAGAGTTCCAGTCTCCAACGAAAGTGTGGCCGAAGCAGTCAATGCGGGTGAGACTGGCGTCCCTGCCGGAGTTCGCAGGTAAGTTCCCATCGGCTCGACGACTAAACTGGCGGAAGCCCCGGTGAGGTCTGCAGCAGCAAAATTGGAGATCGTCAAAACAATCGGTCCATTTCCGCTGCCGGTACTGTAATCGTCACCACCCGTGAGGGTGATGGTGCCAGACGATACTGGCGATTGTACCGACAAAGACATTGGCGCCCCCGCGACCGGCTGGCCCAAGATTTCCGTGATGTTAACCGGGATCGGCTCAGCAGCCGCAATCGCCGCGGACGCCGCCGCTTGAGTCTGAGCTGCGTTCAATGGCACTACATAACTTGAAGCTGGCAAAGCCGCTGCGGCGGCAGTAAGCTGAGCCTGCTCTGCAGCCACCAGCGTTACATTCCCACTACCATCCGTCGCCAGCAGGTTCGCGGGTGTCTGGAGGATCGCTGCAGCAATCGTCGCAGCCGTCAGCGGTGCTGTGCCTACTGTGTCATCTGTCGCCACACCTTCGAGCACGGTGCTGGGTGGTGGGACGGCAAGAGACCCAACCATGGTAGAGGTCGCCGTACCGAAGCTGGTGTTCAGTCTCACATCCGAATCCGCGGGAACAATATAGTTTGGTGTATACCCTGTCTGTGCCTGTCCCACCCAGAATGTGTTGTTGAATTTTCCGTTCGTGCCGACCTGAGCTGTGCTTGCGGCAGTCAATGAGCCGGTAATCAGTGTGGCACATATTCCATCGGGGATGACGCCAAATGATCCTAAATCACATTCACCAATAACTACATCCGAGAATGCCGTCCCCACGTGAACAGTACTCGCGCTGGAAACCGTCAGTTTATTTATTTTAACCGGTAGAGGATTGAACGCACCGTATTCAAATAAAGAGCCACTCCCACTCAGAACAACTTCATTAAGGGTGATCATTCCATTGGTATAAGCTCCGCCCGAAATTGCTGCAAAAGACGATGAAGTAGTCATTGTCCCCGAAACAGTAGCGGTATAATAAAAATTAAGCGGGAAAGGTTGACCAAGCATAGGCGTAAAATTATTTGGGATGATAGACAGAACAGAGCTTCCTGACATGGAAACGTTGCCATTGATCGCCAATTGCACTACTTGATTCGCCAAGTACGCCCCACCGCTTAAAACCACATCACCATTTACTGTGAGACCGCAAGGCAGACCTCCACTCGAAATACCAGTTGCATTGTTGAATAATTCTCCTCCCGAAAGATTGACGGCACCGTTCACAATTACACTCACCGGCACGTTATTGCTAGTGAAAAAGGTAGCCCCTGAGCCGGATATATCAGCATTGATCGTGTAAGTGCCACTACCACCACCAAACGTAAATCCTGAAACCGAAAGACCTCCATCGGAGATCAATGATGCATAGATGGTCGAAGATCCAAACAGCTTTATGGTTTGACCATTTAAATCAACGATGTCGCTGCTGGTAGGTACAGTACCTGATGACCACGTAGTAGTTGCGGACCAATAGCCGCCACCAGAAACTGCTGTGATATTCGCCATCAGATCGCTCCACTATACGTACTACCAAGCTGCGTGGTCGTCGGAATTGCAGGCGTAGTGCCATTGTTGATAGCTATCGCTACCGTGTTAATTTGTGCCAGCACTGCGTTTTGTGCCTTGATGGCGGACACCCGCAGCGCCAACACCTGCTGCATCAACTGAGCTTGCGTCACATCCGTCGCTGTCGCCGCACGCCCAAGAGTGGTTGTGGCGACGGATGGCGGAAGACCCAGCGCGTTGAGGCTGTTCGCCTGGGCTTGTGTAATAACTCCGCCGCTCACGAAAGCGGCAATCATGGTCTGGATTTCGGCGTTGGAGAGATCAAATGTCGGCGCGCCGGACGTAAACATATCCAGTGCGGCTAAAGCAGCGGATTGCAGCGGACCTGCCGTGGCCGCCGTGGCTTGCAATGTCGCACGCACCCCGGTGCTGGCAGCCCAGATCAGCACGGCGCTCGTGGGAACTGCCGTCGGCGAGCCGGTCTGCGTGTTGATCGCAGTCAAAATCTGCGCGGCTGTCATCCCCGTGTAAGTGCTCCCATTAAGTGCATTCGCCAAGTTCGTGTAATTCATATGTATACCCTTTATCGCCAGAAACAATGACCTGCCAGAATTCCAGTGAGCAGTGCTTTTATGCAGGTCTTTGGTCGAGACCTTTCTCCTTCAAGATTGCAACAACATCCTCCCATTTGAGACAATCACACATGCAAGCGATGGGATCATCTTTGCTTGGCGATGTTCCCACCTGAACATAACCATTACAAAAATCGTTGCCCGGTATAGCATCTCGCAAGATACCGATTTTTGGCTCTTCAAGGCAATCCAGTGATAAAATTTTGTCACCATTACGGGCTTGACGACCATTTCTGTAGTGCATAATTTATCTCCAAAACCAATGACCAACCAAAATCCCAGCCAGCAGCGCAATCCACGGATTTTTGCTCGCAGTATCAAAAATCACCTGCGATATCGTCGCCGGCGTCCCGAATTTCATCTCGACCACAATGTCGTAAATCACCAGCGCGATCGCCAACGCGATGATGATGACTCCCGTCATTTTGCGAGCGGTTTCAGTTGTCATAGCTCCTCCAACAAAAACCACGTATGGCAAGTCTGGCAATAGCTTGGGGCGTCATCTGCATACCAGACCCGATGGCCACGGTGCCGTCCGTAACGGCTGTCCTGTAAAACCCGCCGGCACAGATACGAAAACATGTCGTGAATACGTGTCATCAAACCTCCGCTTTCTCCGGACGCACTGGCGAGCCTCGAAAATCACAGCCCAATAATCGCCGCCGCACCGCCTGCAATATCTTCACGGTAAACTCCACCGTAGCTGCGTCCACTTCGCACGAGGTTCCTTCGGAAAAACGGTGGCATTTCCTGATCGCCCGGTCAATGGCATTCGCGATTGTCCGGCGGCTTTCACTGTCCTTGATTTCGAAGGCTGATGGCTTAAAGTCGCTCAAAAACAACCGGTCCAGCGTGCGGGCCCGGGCATACTCGATGTTGACCTCCGTACCATTGGCCCGCAAGGAACTGATCGGATCTTCCCCGCAACGGCGGCTTAATTTTACCATGCGACGTTTCATACAGACAGCAAAATAATGTCGTGAATTGCCTTTGGATTTATCGGTATGAGCGGGCAACTTTTCTGCGGCCCACAATACAGTCTCGGCAATTACATCCTCGCGATCCGATGGAGACCTGAAAATTATCTTCCGGGAGCATTTCTCCGCCAATTCAGACAGCTCCAGCCAGGCCGCCGGGTCGCGATCCACAAGGCCTTTTACATAAATTTGGTCGGCAATAGTCATGTGAGCTTTTTCCGCCTTTTAGTCAAAGCCAATACCACCAAGCCAAGACCAACTAATGGAAGCGTACCTGGCTCCGGCGCGACCGGTGTTGCGTCCGGTGCCGCAGCCACTGGCCCCGTGGGCCGGCAACTCGCCAATATACAGGCGAGGAAAATCAGCCACGCCATCACCACCACAATCGCCACTATCACCATCCAGCCCTTACCAATCATGTTTTTTTCCCATTATTTTTGCGTGCATTTCATTGATCTGTCGTTCCAGATTTTCCATTTTCATTTCGGAATTTTTGGCGTGCTCTTCCAATTTTTTAAGCCGGGGGGGAATCGCGCCCAAGGCCCATGCGGCCCCGGCAACTCCAGCTACGGTGGTCAATATGACCATGGCCCATGCAGCCTGATCGCTCGAAGTGTCAGCCACAATCAGAGCGAAAATGATAGTAACACTCGCGAGATAATTCATTTGCCCTTCCCGCCATGTTTAAAAAACTCGACGGCCCGTTCGTGTGCCACAGCTTGTTTACGTGATAAAAACGTACCCAAGTTCTTATGCTGACCGTTCGTGTTTTTATCTTTGCTGTACAGCCGAAATGCATTGTGATCTGGCACTTTCCGAATCATTTGGTTCTCCTGTTTTTCCATGCGGATCGCAACCATCGGCTTCAATCTCGCTGATGATGAACATCTCGATGTTGCTTTCTTCCATCATTACCCCGCTTTGGTGGCTGCCGGTGCCGCTACGGTGCTCCCGCTGGCCGCAGACGACACCGTGGGAGCGGCCTGCATGGAAGATTTGCTCGCAAAAATGCCGCTGAATTCCTTCCACACCCAAGCCAGACCAGATTCGATATATCCCCAAAGTTTGCCGAGAAAAGTGCCTGCGTACTCGAACGGTTTCAATAACACAGAAAGAATGGGGAATTTCACACCGAGAGAAGTCGCAATCCCAGACTCACTAAACCAAACAAGACCCCCGAACAATACGAGAAAGACCACTGTCAGCACGGCAATCCTCCCCACTTTGTAAAAAAGTCCATTTTTCACTTGCGTCTCTCCGGCCGCGTGATTGGCCATTTCAGCTCTCACCGCCAGATGGATGCTCTGGCTGATCGCCGGTCCCAGCGCCGCAGCGGCTTTTTGCGTGCCAGTCAGGTCGGCTACCGTTTTTTGCGTTGCCTCACTCACGGCCAGTGACTGGCCGGTAAATGTGCTCGCCGGCTGCGTCGCCGGTGCTGTAGCAATCGCCGTGTGCAGGTTCTCAGCCTGCGTCGCGGCCGCAGCAGCATCAGCATGTGCAGTTTTGACCGAAGTCAGCACGTTGCCGGCTGCGGTCTGCACAGGTGCCATGGTCTGCGCCGCCTGCTGTTTTTGTTGTTGGCTTGCACAGCCGCATGTAATGCAGATAGCTGCAAAACTAATTATCGGAAAAGCTCGGTTTGACTTTTTCATGCAACTTCCTTTCGAGGTCTACACCATGGGCACGTTCGCATTCGTATTTTTTCTTCCAGGCGTCGCAAGACGACCGGGCAATGGTTGCTCGGACCTCCGCGTCCTCCGCTCGCCGGCGGTGAAACCTCGCGCGGAGCCAGCCCCAGGCGCCCAGGGCACTTGCGACTACAGTTCCAGCCGCCCCCGCAATCGTTCCCACGTCCCCGGCCACAGGAGCTACCTGTCGAATAACATGTACGGCATGGTCGATCATCAAACCTTAATCGCGGATCGGACGGCTTTCCAGAATCGGGCGTTTGCGCCCCCCCCCCCCACTGGCCACCACTGGACACTTGGTTTTTAAGACACAACTGCATGAAAAATGAAAAATTCTCATTTTTATCGGCAACGCAACTATCAATTATTGAAGAAGTTACATTCTTTCTTAGAAAAAAGCCCAGAATTATTGAAACTTTCAGTGGCGCCGAGCGTATAATATAGTATGGATCGACGATCACTGGATGACCAGTGGGGTCGGTCCTGGAAGCCCAAACCGGGGCATTCAGCCTGCACCGCAGGCAGAAAGAGGTTTTTATGATTGCGAAATATTCCACGAAATGCTGGGGCGACACGTTCACGGTGGCGGCTGATTGGGGACGGGCGGCGTCTCCAGTGCGCGAGATGCCCGGGAGGCAGGTGGCAGATTTCCGGCATTCGCCGGAGCGGGCGATGCGAGCGCTGCTGGAGGGTGAGGCGATCCTCTCCGGTGCGATTGACCGCGAGTGTCGGCGCGAGATCACACTCGCGGTGAAGTCCATGCGTGAGGTCTGATCTGCCGCCTATCCCCGCGCCCTAGCGGCAGGCCTGTGCGAGCCAGGCCACGCGGTTTCCCGGCGAAGGTGACCGGGTGTTTACAGCGGCACAGCCGCAAAATGGAGTACATATGATATTGTCGTTGGAAGTAATCGAGAGACTCAGGAATGCAGCAAGGTTTTTATTACCCTATTACAGTGGTAATTTCGGCTGGTACGCAGGGGTGTCGGACGAGAATGAGTTCGGACTATGGAACCACTGGAGTGCGTCGAAAGACGTACTCCAGGAAAAAATAAAGCGGAAGCTAACACAGGAGGAAATAACCATATTTTCTCTTTCTCTTCAATACGGGCCTACACCCGTATTGCCATCAAGTATTAATTGGTTGAGAGTCGCCTGGTGGGGAGAGTGGAATAATACGGGAGGAGCATGGCACCCGTTCCACGTAATAAATAACGTGGAGAGATTTATGCTGGGGGAAGATATACCTCCGCCACCACACGATAGAAGACGTCGGGTATAGCCTGCACCGCAGGCAGAAAGGAAAAAATGAACACCCACACTCCACTTTCCAAGACCCGAAAATTGTGCCAGCAGCAGATCGCCCTCGGCCAAACGCCGACTGAAATCGCCGACATTCTGGGCCTTTCGCCGCGACGAATCTACCAGATCCTCGGTCCCAGGCGAAAAATGCCCCGGCCCCAAGCCGCCGACATCGCCAAAGCCCGACGCCTCGAAGCTGCCGGCCGCAGCCGCCGAGCAATCTCGCAGGCCCTGGGTTTTTCCCGCGGCACCCTCCGCCGACACCTGGGACCCACCCAACGGCCCGCAACAACCCCATTGCCGGCCAACACCGTGGCTGAAATCCTGCGACTTCGCTCGCAGGGCAAAAGATACAGGGAAATCGCGGTGACGACCGGTGCCAGCCAGTCCAGCGTCCGTAACATTGTCCTCGGTTATCGTAGAAAAAAGAATGCTCGTTAAGGCTTGCGCACAGGCCGGTTTTTACCATCCCAGAACCTCACTGGCTCGATAACCCGACGAATATCGCTGTACCCCTCCCGCTGCCCGGCCAGAAATGGATCCGAACAGTAGACTTTCTGGCCCGTAGCCTGCCAGTGGCCCATGGCAACGTCGCAGTGCATCGCCAGCCCAACCTGATGCCACCATCCCCAGAGACTTCGAATCGCTTCGCCCTGGAGCGCATAGCAGTGCGTGCGGTGCACATTGGCCGCCTGGACCACACCCTGCGAGATTGTCCGGGTTGTGCCGGGTCTTCCTGTCTTCTGCCCCCCAATCATCAGTTGGTCCCAATCTGCTGGTACTCCCTCCAAAAAAGACCTAATTTTCGTCGTGAAATGCGGGGCGAACATGCAATCGTCTTCGAGCACAAGCAGTCGCTCAATGCCATCACTAATCGCGTCGTACAGCACCCGCCGATGGCTCACCATGCAGCCCCAGGAACCGGCAGGTTTATTGCCGTCTACAGCCCAGCCCGTCGGGACACCAAGCTCTTCGCCCGACAGATTTTGATAGATTTTGGGATAGTCCTCACACAACGCTGGCCGGTTAGCGAGAAACGGAAAGGGCATCGACTGCATGTCATGCAGAAGCTGTGGGAGCCTTTCAGGACGGGACCGCAGCGTGATGATTGCCACGCGATCAAAGTATCCGGCAAATTCTTCATCCGAAAGAGGTCCGTGCGGCTTCGCACCCAGCGGCATCGGGATGTGTTCTGCTGGTCGAATTGGCGTAACCGTCTGGCCCAACGGGGCAACTGTTTTACCGCGAAGCTCCGGGTAAAGATCGGGAAACTGGTCCGGCGGCAAAACATTCCATGCAGACAACCCTTCACGCAAACGCTGCACATTGCACTGGTCTAGTACTTTCTTTCGCTCTAACAATATGCGCGGACTTGACATCAACCATCTCCTTAAGTGATGTTGGGAATGCTGGTACCGAAGTCAATTTCTCCGAAGACCTGAAATCTTCCCCAGCCGTTCCCAGCCATGGTAGACCCGTCGGTGACAAGAACGCTGGCGATCCCTGAGGGTACGCTACCATCCACATTCGTGAAGGCTTTATAGACATCCCACGTATCGGCCCGGTAGGCGATCCGGTACGTGTTGTAATACTGCGTCCCACGCGGCTCGCCGGAGACGTTAAGGACCAGGCAACTTTTGGCCACATACGTTCGCCACGCTGCGGAGTTAATTTTTCCGTAGCATATGGCAGCCTGTGTTTCAGTTTCAAGCGATTCCAGCACACTGAAAACTAAAATGATATAAGGAATCCACTGTGGGAGCGGTGCAGCAATTGTTTGGGGTTGACCACCCGACGGGGTGTAAATTATTGTGGCCAGATTATTGTTACCGTCGTATGGCAAATCATTACGCCGGAGCCAACCAAACTCAATGGATTGCGGAGTAGTCATTTCGGTGCTCCATTAACCTAACTTGGAGTTTCCCCGGCGTCCCACAACTGCAGATTGCCATTGGCCTGAAAAAAGGCCAGCCCGAAGGCGTTGCCGGGGTTAACTGCACCGCTGGCTCTGGGTTTAGTTAGCTGTATATCCACCCCCAACGTAACGGTGCCATCTGCGGTATTCACTCTGTAAGTCCATGATGCCGGCGAGCTTCCAGTGGGCCATGTTCCAGTGCCGTTGTAACCACCGGTCTGCGTTACAGTCACGGCAAACAGGTTGTTCCCCCCCCTGGCGCAACACTGACAATCACTATGGCCCGTGGTACCGTCTCGGTAGTATATCCAACGATTCGACCCAACACGTATGTTTGAGCTTGTGCCGCACCTTGCGAGTTCGTGGCACTCCAAATTAAAGTATGCACATCCCCCAAACCATTTTCCGCCAAATTCAAGATCAGAGCGTTGTTGTTTCCGGTGCTAATCATAGCTTCGGGCATGGCCAGGTTTTCCGAAGCTATGGCGCAACTGTTACCCCAGATGATGGTGCCGTTATATTTTCCTCCACCTGTTGCGATGCCGATTATTTGAACCACGACGATAAGTGGTCGCGGCAATTTCTGTGTTTCATTGACCTCTGGCCCATTGAGCGGGCTGGCAACCGGTAATGGCATCCCTATTTGAATTCCCCCCGGCCCATTGATCGCAGTATGGCCTGCACCCCACATGTTCGCGGTGCGGTTCACGCCGTCGATAATTCGGTTCTGGCCCGCAGCGGTAATGGGCTGTCCTTTCTGCACATGCGGAATGGTCATGATCCCACCCCCAGTGCTGTAAAATCTCCTGTCGGGAATTTGTAGCCGCCCCCATTGGCCATTACGGCCTGCTCAAACTGACCGCTCTCTTTACTGAACTCATATGTCATCAACGGCGATTGCATGAATTTGTGTGCCAGTGTCCAACTCACAGCCTGAACTGGACTGCCAAATGCACGTATCTTTTGGCGTGCCGAACAGCCCAAATATAACATTGTGCCCATTTCAAAGCCTCGAAACGTTGCGTTGTTTAACGAGCCTATCAGCGATTGAATGTTGGCCACCGGTACGCTCAAAGCCATGTATTGAGTTATGGTGTACGTCAGACTCGGCACAAGTCTGCTGGCATCCGTGTCAATTGTTGGCGACGAAGCACCGGAGGTGTTTGCCCAGGTCATTGCCGTCTTCGGTATCATCACCATCGAACCGGAAAAATCCATGGAATCTTCAATCAACGACGGCTGAAGCGGCTTGTACGTAGCCGTAACAACTGCCTTTTCCCAACTGAATTCCTGCGTCGGTGCACCCAGCGGCTCGATGGCTGTTTCCAGACAATACCAGCCTGCCCCAAGAAATGGATGCGTTGCAGGCGAAGAAAATACCCATGCACCCCCCGTGTATGTGTAGCCCTCCAACGCGGCCACGAACGTCATCACATCTGACCACGCCACCTCGAATTTTTCCACCGCCGTCGGAGAATCGCTGAATGATGCTCGCCCGCTCTCCGCGTTCAATTCGTTCGCTGTTATGCCTGCTAATTGCATTATTGAAACCTAATTCCACCGGACATATTCGTGGTCCAATTGCTCAAGTTAGCTTTCAGCAGTCCATAAGTTTCAGCCGCGATCTGATTGCCGGTCATCAGACAACGCAATTGCTGCTGCGGAATACTCGCACCGGTTTCGGCGCCAGCCATCGCGAAAGCCTGAATCTGCTTTTGGAACGCACTTCCCAAACTCATAGGAGCTTGAAATTGATCCGACATGTTGGTGGAGAGACCACCAAGATTGCCCCCTCCAGAAATGACATTGTGGACCATTCCAGCCGTTTTTTTCCAGAACGCATCCGCCTGCGCCTTGGTCATGTGGAACGCATGTTCGGCAAATTGGATCACCCAGGCCTTGATTGCCGGCAAAGACTCTTTGGCCCGTTTAATAAGACCGGCCACGAAATTTCCTATCTTGGATGGCCCAAACTCCTTGCTCGCCGCCGCCCACACAGACTTCAGCAAATTCTCCCACGCCCGGGCATGGCCGAATTTTTCGATTGCGCTCTTGACTTTGGAAAATGCCTCGGAGATTTTGGTGGATAATTCCGTTCCCTTATTTTTCAGCGACAAGAAAGCATTTGTGATTTCAGATGGAATTTTGAAATGCACGTGCTTCATGGACGCGAACAACGCTGTCCGGGCCGCAGAAACACGTGCAGCGTCGGTAGATGCTTGTCCGGTTGTCCCCACATTCTTATTGCCATGATATTGATCAGATAGGCGATTGGCGGCTTGACCTGCCGAACTTGCATAGCCAGCCAACCATTCGGAAAACTGCGAACTCATTGGGCCGAGAAGTCCGGTCATTTTTATGCTTGTGAGCGAACCAAACATCTTTTGAATTGCACTCAAAATGCCGCGCTCAATGAAATATCCCATCTCATCTGCAATTCTCTCGAACAATGCTACCAACAAGTTGCCGAAACTGCTGAACACCGGCCATAAGCCACCCAGAGCATTTTTGATTGAGCTTGCCACCCCGTCAAAGGCCGCAACCATACTCTTGCACAGCGAGCCAAAAAAACTTCCGATACCACCAAAAACAGTGGAGAACAAATTGCCCAGCGACTTAAACGCACCGCCGATGTCGTCGCCGATGGCGCTCACCACCCCGCCAATGGCCGCACCGGCTTCCCCCAATGAATCGGCAACACCCTTGAACGCTTTTCCCGCCAGCGGAGCAAGCAGCAGCAACACTGGAATCAAGACTGGAAGCAGCAACGCCAACTCACCGACGCCCGCAACGAGCTCCGCTACCAGATCGATCACCACGTCGATGGCTGTACTGACCACATTCATCAAAACGTTCGCCAAACTCCTGGCTGCGTTGACAGCCAGATCGAGAAATGCCATCGACGCCTTTTTTAGCCAGTGCCACATTCCCTCCAGGGCATCCACGGTCTGTTTGATGGCAAACGCCGTCAATTTTTCGCTCAAGGTGCCCACTACCGTGCCGGCAACTACCAAAGCCAAATCGAGTGCCGCTTTCGTGACCGCACCAATCGCACTTACCACCACGCCGCCCAGCGCTCTGGCCAACCCCATGGCCACGCCCAGGAACGTCCTGAAGGCCGTTGCGCCAATCCGCAGAATCGTCATGCCCAGCGAGACCACCACGCGAGTGGCGGCCACAATGGCGGTCAAAAAGCCGCGTCCAATCGAAATTGCCACCCCGGCGATCCCCGTCGCCATCTGAAGCAGGCCCCCGGCCACGTTGTAAGCAATGTTGGCCATGGTATCCAGACCAGACACTATTTTGGGAATAACAAACGCCATCGCCGCACCGACGCCGACAAATTCTGCAATACGTATCACTAATTTTTTTGTCGGCCCTGAAACACTCTCCATCGCCTCGGCAAGATGCGTGATGACCTGAGTTATTTTGGTCACTTGCGGCAACAGCAATTTGCCAAACGACGCTCCCACGTCCTCCAGCCGGTTCCGCATGACCGCCATTTGTCCGCTCAACGTGTCTCGCTGCTTGACGGCCACGCCAATTCCAACTTGCGCAAGCCCGGTAATTTTGTTCAGCAGGAACTGATTCATTTCCGGGTTGTTCCGGCCCATGCGAGCAATTTCCTGGTATTTGTGCAGTTCGGGAAGCATCGACATCAACATGCGTGGGTCATTGTTCTGTGCGGCGATTAACCCGCGCAACGCAGTGGCTTGATTGAGCGAGCCATTGGACAAGGCACTTAGTCCGATGGCCATTTTTTGCATTTTTTCAGCTTGGGCCGCGTCGTACCCCATGCCTGCAAGATACGCCGTGTTTTGCTCGATTTCCGGGGTAGATTCCGTGCTTACACCGGCGACGGCCTGCACTACGGGCTCAAATTGCTTCATGGATTCGCCGGTCGCGGCAACCGACGCTTTCAGCCCCACCGAACTGTACTGCTCGCGCATGGCTTCATGCAGGCTGAACGCGGCCGCAGCGGCTCCCACTGCAATCACCTTAAACGCTTCGCGCCCGACATCCTTCAGTCCCGACAAACCTTCCTTGAGTTTGTCGATGCCTCCCCCCATGCGTTCAAATGACGACCGCATGGACTCCATGGACTTGCTCATTCCCTCCCCGAATCCCAGCTTGATGTCTTTGAATTTTTCAGCGAATGCCTTGACGTTTTCGCCGACCTTTTTGAGGTTCTCGCTGGCTTTGTCCACCACAGATAACTGAATGACGGCTTCATTTTCCACTGTGAGATTCCATTCGCTTACGTTTGATTATTTCCGCGATTTCAGTGTACGTATATGTCTGCGGCTTGAAATACAATCGCAGCTGATTCATGGTCATCGCGTCAATATCTCCGGGCCGCAATTTATATTCCGTGCCCTCAAGCAGGTCGCGGTAAATTTTCTCAAACTCCACTACGCCGTCGTCGCCGGGTCTTGCATTTTTTTTTCACCATCCCCCATGCCCGACACCTCCAGCAGTTTCTGCGTGATAATTTCCCGCTGGGAAGACTGAAGCATTTCCGAACACATATTTTTATTGATATTGGGATGTGCGTGCCGCAACGCTAAAAAAAACAAATGCAACGCACCCTCCGGCGTTTGAAGGGCCGCGTTGAATTCGTCGTTGGCAATACGTATCGGGCTTTTTTGAACATCCTCGTACGCCCGATCCAGCACGTGTTTTCGGCTCTCCGCATCCATAAAGGACAACTGGGGCTGAATAATTTGAAGCGGCAGACCTCGCAGATAGTATTCGAGCTCTTTTAAGTCCGAAATTGTAATTGGAGACATCGTGTACGTTTGACCGTTAAAATCAAACGAAGCCTTGGTCGCAATGTGTGCATCAGCCATGTCATATCCTTGCTATAAGTCAAAATTACGTACCGTTGGGCATCGTAAACGAACCGTCAGACTTGAACTGGATCGTTACCGCGACCAATTGCTCGGATTCCCATTTGTAGTTGGCGCTCTCAATGAACGCGGACGGCACAGAAATCGGATTGGCCAGTGTGGCCACCGGATAAAGCTGGAGATTGATGTAGCTCCCGGCTTGCAGGTTCGGCGGCGTGTCGTTAGTGGCCGAACCGTCCCAGAGAAGATCACAGCTTCCGTCCAGTTTCTGGATTCCGCCCGTGATATTTTGGAATCCGGCGGATTTGGTGTTGGTCGAATCGAGGCCGGTCGCGGTATGCGTCGCATTCCATTGTTTGACCGGTAATTGGACTGGAACTGCCGTGGAATTGATGGTTGGAAGCGCAGCCCCGGCAATCAAGCCGGTCGTAGGTTCAGTCCACGCAGTGCCAATGGCAATCGGCGTGACGGTCTGGAGTGTTTCTGCACCGGAGGTAATTCCGACATAGACATTGTAGCCAGTCGCATTGGTGCTTGCGGCCGGGCTGGTAACAGTCAACACATTGTCTGCGGCCACAGCCAGGCTGCTTTCGGGAGAAGCTACGGTCTGCCCTTGGGCGTCTGTGTAAGTATAAACGACAAAATAAGTGGTCGCAGCCAACGTTCCAGCCGCGGAACTTCCGAGCGTGGGGGCTACAGTCGGATTGGCCACCAGGCCTGTGGATGGAATATACGACGCTTTACCCGATTTGCCCGAATAATACGTTTGGCCGCTGGTGGTCATAATAGTGATCTCCTAAATTCCTCCCTTGAATCCATGGCTGGATGAATTTTGAAGCACTCGCGTTTTCATTTATGGGAGTGGCTGAGCGTTTTTATTCAAGTCCGCGTACCGTAAGCGAGCCTCCACGCTGATCTTCACCAGGCTCACCCATCCCTCGACACCACGCTGGACCGTGGGGTCGTTCATCTGACTCGTAGCCATCTTCGTACGCACCTTTTGCACGAACGGCAGCCCCAAGCCGTCTCCGGCCTGCGAAACCGCCCTCACGATTCCCCATTGAATTGGAAACAATTCCTTTTGCACTCGTAAATCGCCGGTCGTTATCTGGCAAGTGAATTCATAAATTGCTCGAATCCACACGGTAGTTTCCCAGTCAATGTCGAGGACTGCCGGCAAGAGCTGAAGTTCTGGTAGATCGGCCTGACTCACCTCTGTTTTTGCCGGCTCCGGGTTCTCTGTGACCCATGAAACCCGGTTGGCCGGCTGTATGAAGGTGCGAAGAAACGGATCGCTGGCAAGTGCGGAAAATAGCGCATTATAAATTTGGGTAAAGGGATCGCTGGTCATGTTTTACCCTTTAGTCATTCGCAAAACTGCATCCTTCATCACAATCACCATTGCCGCGGTTGTCGAAGCATCCGGTGCAGCCAGTATTTTTCGCTGAGGTGGATGCAAAAACTTCTGGCCACCGTCATTGTGCAGTGCGGCGATCTGTCCGATGGTCAGTCGTCCGCCTGGATGCACCGCAGGGCCGCCAATCCCTACTTGGACACCGTTTTGCACATAGCGAACGATGTTGCCGGTGGCGTCCAACTCCAGTGCGTTGAACAACACCCCCGTGTTGCGCAAAATCGCCGGCGAGCCGGCACCACGGCCTTTTCTCCGCGATTTGATGGTGCTCGGCGCCAATGGACGCCAATCTCCACCCCCCCGACTGAAGGTGTTAAATCGACGCCTGGTAAAAACCAGATATTGGAACGCCCATTGCCGGAATGCACTACGTATCGGATTGCTCGGCGATCCATTTTTACTCAGGCCAGAACGTATTTGGCCTTCAAGATGTTCCAACCCGCCAATTTTAAAATTTGCCTTACCAGCCACCGGGTAATCCTCCTCTCCATATGTAGCCGGGTTTGTCTCCCACTAGAATCGGGGAGTTGACGTTCGCATCGCTCTGCACCAGCGGAACACTGATTTTTCCATTGATGATTGCATCCAGCTTGCATTCTGCCCGGTCCATGAGGGCCTCGATTCGTTTCACTTTTTCCTCTTTTTCCAGCAGCCCGCGCGAAGAATAAAGCCAAAAGCCGGCGATTTTGGCGATGATATCCACCAAAATTGGAGGCAAGTCCCCCTGCGTGCCCTGAAGTGGGATGGCGTATATGCTGTTAGCCATCATCATTTCGACATAATTACTGGCGTAATTGATCGCAGACGCCACTTGTGTCGCGTTAGCCACCGTGTTGTTGGCAGAGCCCTCCAAGTTGCTCCAGATCGCGACATTCTGGACGCCGAAGACATTCTCGATGTCACTTTGTTGACAATACTGGGTTTGCTGGTATGCCATCTCAGTTGCTCCAAAAACATTGGGCCGGGGAGCCAGTCACCCGGCATCGACCCAGCCCAACGAGCAAGGATGAAAGCGTGAAGCACTTAGAAGTTCACGTTAGCCTGGAAAATAGCACGTGCAACTTTAAGCAGTGGCAGGAAATTGTCACCCGCCACCTGCTTCACGCCGGGTGGGTCTACAGTAATCACTCCGTAGCTGAATTTTCCGAAAGCGTTCGCAAACGTTTGCAGAGCCGATTCCATGTCAGGCTTCACCATGATGTCGGTGGGCACGGGATAACTTCCTTCGACAAATTCCCACCACTCCGGATCGGGGTCGGGCGTAAACACTACGGTGTCGGGACCAAAGAACGTTTGAATATTTCCATTCTGATCCGCATAAAATGCGTTTTCCACTGGATGCCAGTCAAGGCCCAGGAACCCATCAGGAATTTCCTGCTGCAAAAACTGCTGACTGAAGCCTGGGTTGCCACGAATCAGGGTCTGCAATGTGGTGTTGCTCGAAAGGTAGCCCAGCACATTCACGCCGTAAAACGCATGTTTTAACGGGTATCCAGAAAGTTGAACCGCAGCCTGCTTGACCTTTTTGACTTGGGTCGCGATGTTAGTGCTGGCTGTTTCCCAGCCAGCAGTCAACAGATTGCCGGTGCCAAACACGTTCAACTGGCCCGTGTTGCCGCTGGGGACACCGTAATTTACAGTCACGGCAGCGCCAGTGGAAGTCGGGAGCAAATTGCCATTGTTATCGAACCATAGGTTGCCGCTCGCCAGAGCCTGATATACTGTCGCCAGACGCAAGTTGCTGTACAGCCTGGCAAATTGCGCCGTTTGCTGTGCCACCAACTGTTCTCCCATTTTTTGCCGCATCGGATTATCGAAATCTCGCAGCATTTCCAGAGTGTCAGGCTTGTGCACGATGTGCTCCGCAGCGTGCAGCATGATTGCGGTCGCTTCAGTGACACCAGTCAGAGTGCGACGCTGACTCGGCGAGCCGTATTGGGCAAGACGTGCCGTCTGACGGTTACCGGCGACTTTGTAGTACGTGACCGCATTGCCCATCACCTGTCGGGACGGCGTAACGAACTCGGGAGGCAAAATGTCGGCGGGAATACCTCCCTTTGGATCCTGAATCACGCCGGTGAGATTTTCCCATCCGATAATTTGTGAAAGCGTCTTAGCCACGATACGTACTCCGTAAAATCAAACGTCAAGGTGTCTGGAAATCCAATTAATCATTAAAAGTCGTCATTAAAGCAATAAGCATACCCAAAGGCACGCAATTGGGATTTCAGCCATGCGGCGCGTTTGGTGCCGGTGCCAGGATAACCGATGATTTGCGACGCCTGAATGAGGCCACCGATGATCGCGTTGGCCAGCGGTGCGTCCTGCGAGTTCCCCCATTCATCCGTCACCTGGATGCCGTCGCCACCACCGATGAGAATGGCCGGATTCTGGGATCCGTCAGTATCGCCAATGAACGAGCCAGCTTCAAACGCAGCCGTAGTGGCAGTCACAGTAATGACGCCCGTGCTGGTATTTACGGCGGAATATGTCAAGGTCGCCTGAGCTACAGTTCCACCGGTGGTCGGAGCACCGGTGATGGTCAGCGATCCGGAGGAGCCAATGCGTCGAACAATTTCAGCCGCACCGGCCACCGAAACGGTAACACTGGTCGCACCGCTGGCAGCCGCAACAGTCGTGGCGTCAATGAATGAGTTTGCAAATTTTCCCGTCGCTGAAACCTTACCCAATGGCATCCCACCACGCAACACGCTGGTATCAGGCGCATTACCGATGTCACGGGACTTATTGCCGTCCACGATCACGCCGGTCGGCAGTGTTACTTTACCCATGTCCGACCAGAGGACTTCATAAAAATTTACCGATGCAGGGAGCTTAATTCCAGGTAAACCGTAACTGTTCGTACCAGCCATTTCTATTTCTCCGTGTTAGTGAGACCTGTCAATCCTGTTCAATCCCGTTCTGTTTTATTTTTTGCCGGGATACGCCATATTTTTCATCTCTTCGGTCACTTTCGGATCGTGCGCCGGAGCATCCACGGGTCGGCCCAAAGCAACACTGTGCTGCAAACCGGACTTCTCACCAACCAGCTTCCCCAGAAGCACTGGATCGTTATCCTTCAGCGCTTCCAGCACTGCTTTGGCCAGCGGTGAGGACAGACCGGCCGCAGTAGCGGCCTTGGTCGAAAGCGTCAATGCGGGCCGGTGGCCGGCTTCCCCTATCAGACTGGCGCAGAGCTTTTTCGCCACAGCCGGCGTAATCTTGCCGTCCCGAACCAACCCGTCAATTTCAGCCTGCCTGGCTTCCGCAAACGCTTCCAGTGCGTCGGGATCGACCGATGGAATGCCGGACTTCGACAGCAGCAAAATCTGCTCGCGAGCGCGTCCGAGTTCTTTTTTGGTGTCATCAGCCTCTTTCTTCGCGTCCGCCAGTTCCTGATCGCGATTATCGCCACCTGTCTCCTTCGCATGGGTCGCGTCTTCCTTGGCTTTTTCCAGCCGCTTTACAGCTTCGGACAAGGTATCCTCTTCGGTCGTTTCCGGCTTGAGGTCCATCGCAGTCTGCATTCGTTTCAAATGATCTGGGGTCATGGATGATCTCCGTATTATTGAATCCTGCTCTTTAATCGCACCGAGTAGCAAAAGCGTGGAATCATCGTTTTCGCGACTTGCGGCAATTCTCTGAAATGGTGATTGCCCGGGTACCACAGCATCCGACACCAAACTGATAGCAGTGACTGCTTCAGCGTACTGATTTCCTCGACCGTCAACCACGTTGGGTTCCAACTCCAGCGAGACATCCCGGTTGCGCAGAATCGCAGTTTCAGCCGCAGTGTCTTGCACCTCAACGTCAAATTTCAACACGTCCCCGGCCCGGAAAAGATTCACGACCTCGCCGCGTACCGCTTCTGCCTCCCGTCGGTGATCTACAGTGAACTTGACCGGTACGCCCGCACTCTTCATCCTTCCGAATGCAGCCACCCAACGATCCATTCTGGATTGATCTACATCCAGCCAAACGTTGGCGTGCGGAACGAAAAATTTGCCGGACCGGATAACGTCCTTGCGATACCGACGCGGGGAGTCCAAGGCTTGAAATTCCGCCGGGTCAGCGCCCAAACAATAACGAATCGTAGCACTGTTCATGCCACTAGATGGCAAGATCGAGACTTTCGAGAGAATCAGCGTTTTCGTGATAAAGCAGAAATGATGGGATAATCGGCATCCACGATACCTTCGCGCACCAACGTTTTTTTTATGACCGGATCGATCGGTTCACGACGGGCCAGCGATTCCCGGCACTCCCGCAGATTTTCCGGCGTGTTGGCAAGAAAACCGGCGCGATCAATGTCGTTGGCTGAGACGCAAGATAGCGGTCGATGGCGTTTCATTTTTCACCTGCTCCAATTCTACCACAGTTTTGTGAAACTCTCCAACCGTAATTTCCTCGATTTTTGCAACTCGGAACTTCTGACCTTTGGCCAGCAGCATCTCTTTTTCGTCGGTAAAGACGCCCAATTTCTCAATCGAAACCGCATCCTCGGTCTGAATTTTGAAGATGACGCCAGGCGTCCAACCAGTTCCGGTAAAACCTAACGCTGTATCGAAATCGCGAGCCGCGGAGGTGAACGCGGACGTGCCAATTATTTGGCCCACTTTGAGTTTTTTGAATATCTCCAGGGGTAAATCATGCACACCTCGATAAACCGTTCCTCGGTATCGTGGAGCGCTGACCAACGCACTCTCTATTGCGTTCACGCGAGATTTGGCCTCCTGATCTACCGATTGTCCACGTTGGACCGCACGCATCTTCCGATCCCAGCGAAACGACCAATCGTGAAATGCCTGCTTCTGTTGCGGTGTCAATGACGCTTCCCATACCTTTTGAGCATCATTATCGAGTACGGCTGCGGTGATATCGCGGCCAACCACACCAAACGTGGGAGTCGCAAAATGATCTCGATGTACATTCCCCCAATTTTTTCCAAATCCAACATCTGGCTGCACGCTAATGATCTTGCCGCCCGCGTCTTTGGTTTGCGTTGGAATCGAGGTGTCGTTGGTAAGTTTCGTTTCGTGTTTGAGAATGGGCAATTTGCTGCACCGACAGTTCCAGCCGCACGGCGGAGTCCATTGCTGCCACACGGCGTCCGTTTTGGGTCGTCGCACGCCGTCCATGGCCGCGTGGGTTGCACGCACGCGATCATCGCCAACGGTTACGTACTCGAACCCCCACAAGATTTCCTGAATTGCGGGATCACGCAGGCCGTTCTCTCGGCCAGCGGAATATGCAATCTGTGTCTGCGTGCGAACGATGGTTTCGAGCACCCATGGATTCGTTGCGGATATTCCATTTGAAATAAAAGCCTGGTGTAACCGCTTCATGGCTGCCTGAACATGCTCGCCGCTCGCCGTGCTTTCAGAAATGGATCGGTTGATGTCGTGGACTATTTTTTGGCTCCAGGCGGCAGTAAAGACCGATGCTGTATGACTGTATCCATCTTGAATTTTCAGCAAATCCGCAGACGATAACCCCATCCGACTCTGCAAAAACTTAATGGCGTCCGCATTGAGTCCCAATCGCAACGTTCGGCCCGCAATATCACGCAGCACACGCCAACGGCCGCGCAAATGCGACGTGACCATAGTCACCGTCAACTCCCTGGTTATTGGCGTTTGCAACAGGACGCGATTGATCGGAGTGCGGCTTCGGACGCTACGTATCGCATGTCCGCGGAATCGGGACAAAATTGCAGAAATTGCCGGCATCGCCCGCGACACAATGCGTTCGCGATCAGAATCCTGCCGAAGCACTTCGCGAAAGTGAGGTCTATTGAGCATCACATGGTTTCAGACCCGGCGGATTTGGCCGGCTGCTCCAAGGCTTCTACACTTTGTTGTAGTTCACTATCGGACGGAGCGGGCAATGTATCAGTCTCAATGCCCGCAATTTTTGTGGCAGGTGATGATGCTGAAAGGCCGGTAATCGCCCGCGATGCCGCAGTCGATTCAACCTGATTCAGAATTGACGCCTGATCAATGGTCTGGCCGATTTTAGGTAATTCAGCCATGTCCAGGAGGGCATCCAGATTGACGGTCGAAAGCAGAATCTCCGCAGCCGACGCACCTTGTGTCAGCACGGCCTGCAACACTTGGCGCACAAAATCACGGGTTTCGTTGACTACCGGCATTGGGGAAATAAAAACAGTCCCCACCGCGTCGGTGCCATAATTAAGCATCATCAACTGATCGACCACTTGCCGATTCACTTCATCCGCAATCTGATCGTGCAAAAGTTGGGCCATTTGGATGACAAGCCCTGCATGCGTCTCGGCTTCCGCCTTCGTGCCCGCCTGTCCTTCGGTTGCAGCACGCTCTGGAACCAGATAAGCCCGCATGATTAAACTGTCCAAATATCGCAGGCGTTCAATGAAGCCGGGCTGCCGACTGCCTTTGTCTTCCAACAACTCGATCAGCCAGCGGCGTTTTTCGGGTGATGCAGCCTGACGATCATCGGTTGGAGTGGCGAACTCGTTCGGCACAGCGATGCCTTTACCGCCGGAAATATTCGCCAACACCGAAACAGCTAATTCATAGTTGTCTTTTTGTTCACCAGCTTTATTTTTCGATGTGCCGGGAGGGAAGTGAACCAATGGAAACACGCCGGCTATTTTTCGGTCGTATCGAGCCGCACCGTCCTGAGCATCCTTCCAGACCGGCAATAAAAACCTGAGATTTTCGCATTTTCCACGACCGTAAAGATTGCCAGCCTCCTGGTCATACGTAAAAAGCATACACTTTTCGCGAGGCATCGCGACCGTGCGATTGATGAGTCCCGTCCACTCCCCACTGTCCTGATCCACTAAAATTTCCGTGACTTCATGCAGCAACGGCTTAAGTCGCTTCAAACCCACCTGATTGCCAAGCGACTCAAACACCTTCTCAAAGCCGATCCACCCAAAGTCAACACCCAAAAGGACGTGTTGTAAAATCGATCTTCGATGTTGGCTCATCTGACTTTGAATAAAATCTTTGGCCCCATCAGGGGCATCTTTATCGGCCTCGTACGACCATTTGCTGGTGAGAATTGGAGCGTTGGCAACAGCTCGGGCGAGCCGCACGGTAGCATTGGCCAGCATGATTCGGTAGTACGCGTATGTTGCCGGCCACGCGTCGGGCACGCCGGGGATGCGGGCGGAAGTGGCCACCACGTCGATAGTATAATTTCCCTCCTGTCGCGTCCGTTCGGGATAAATGATCGCGGGCAATGCGCCAGTCAACGGCATGTTGCGAGGATCGGCAAATATCTGCTTTCCCGTCTGATCAGACGTGAGAGTTTTCGTCGTCGCATCCGGCGGAGTCGTAATGGGGGCGATAAAATTGGGATCCACTAACTGGTTGTTCACATTATTTGGTTGGTCAGACATTGATTTGCCCTGTCAATAACTGGGGTTTTCTGATGGGACGCACGTACCACACCGCATAACCGACTGCATCCGACGCATGACTTAGCGAAACGTCCGATTTGTCCAATGCGCCATCGTTGCTGCGCGTCATTGTTTCTAAGTCCATAATTAGTCGCGGGCAACGCGGATGCAATTTGCAATGAACATTGCCGGAAAGGTCCAGCATGGCCGCATTAAAAGCATTCACCCTCTCCTCGATGAAGGGATTGGCGGCAGGAACGCGAATCCGGTAATTCAGGCCCAAAAGATCCAGACCTTGCTTTACATAATCCCAATTGGATTCATTATGACCGGTGAGCCGGTTTCGACCGCTGGCGTCGCCAAAACAGTGCACTTCAGTTGGCGGCTGCGGAAGATTTTGAATCCATCGCGGGAATAAATCGGTCAATATCCGCCGCAGGTCAAGACGCGGCTCAAAAAACTCATGGAAAATTGAAAACATGTCTGACTCCTGATTCCATTGTCCAAGCAACATGTGCATGCCCGGATTGGAATTGAAGTCCCACATCATTGCCAGCGGGAGATGAGGATCAAATTCGACTGAAGCGTCAACGTGCTTTTCGGAAGAAAAATATGGGTACACTCTACGGCCCGCGACATCAATGGCGGCCCCTTCAAGATATTGGTCGGCCAATTCCGCAGTCAGTTTTTCCCGCATGGCCCGGGCAAATTCAGCGACAACAGCATTGTCGGCAGTCCGCGCACGATAGACTGCTACCGCCAGTGAGGAACTGTGTGCTTCGCGATAGATGCGAGTGCGAGTGCCTTCATTGGTATACGTGAACAAAAGCTGCTGCAATCGTGCACCGGGGTGGCGAATTCGCCCCAACAATTGCGTAAACGGATCGTATTTTGGATCCACCGACTCTGGCCAGCGGGACGGTTCATCCCCCCACGCGGCACCAACCTCCCACCCGGTAATGTGTTCGGGCGCATCTGCCGTGCGAATTAAGATGACACTGGGTTTTCGTGGACGACCCAACGTTTGAACGATTATGCCGGGCGCTCCAAAACGTCCTCGATCCAGCGAACCCGCCTCCCGAAATTCATAACTCCAGTGGGCTTGATCCATCGCTTCCTGAAGAGCTGGAATGCAATAGTCTTTCGCAGCCTGGTAAGTCGGAGCAATGATAGCGGACGGACAACCTGTGGGATTTCCCTTTTCGTCGAACGCATTCAACAAATGCAGGCATAACAATTTCCGCGCACCAATCCACGTTTTCCCAGATGACCATCCACCTTCGAGGAAAACATAACGATGGGTTATGTCGGAAGCGAAATCCGCTTGTCCGCCGGCGATTGGACGCCACAGCATGGAATCATTTTTCTGCATCGGCACCCTCAGTTAATTGTGGTGGGGAGGTGGCAATAATTTCAGGGTGATGAGGCTCAGCACGAATTGAAAAATCAAAACCAATTGCCAGGGGGGGCTCTCCGGAAAAAGTAATGTCTGATCGGTCTCTGAATTTTTCGGGGCGTGCTCCTTTGAGCAAGAAAATGAGCAACGTGTCGCTATATTTCTGGATCGAGCCGACTTTTACGCCGCCCTGATAGACGGGCTCTTCCACCCCATCAACGGCTCGTCGGCGAGCCTCTTTTTCCATCAGGTCTGCAGCCTGATTAAGTGCGTCCTCCCATTCCGCAGCAAACTTTTTATCTTTTTTTCTCCATACGTATGCCACCTGGGGGGCGAGTTTAATTGCCAGTGCGGCCTGGGTAACGTTCCCACAACGCGCAAATTCCCTGAGAAAATTGCGTTTTTTGCAGGCTTTCATTTTGGGCGACAGGCGAATCATGAGTTTTAACTCTCCATGTAATTTAAATCCCAGATTGGCCTTGGGATTCGCTCTGAAAGCCAGTGGGAGGCGGCAGTTCTATCTTTGATTGCAATAAAGGTTTCACAATTTTTACTCCATGCTTGAAGTGGAGTTCCTTTGACAAGATTTTGAATACGTGACTTGGTTAAGCCGGGAAAATTGAGATTTCCACCACTCCATGAGGACGCAAGCCACCACGCGAGGAATTGGTCATTCAATGTCAGACTATCGGGGATTTTTCGTTGGCCAGTGGTATACCATTTTTCATAGGCGGGTCTGAAAACTCGTCGGGCGCCGGATCGGATGCAAATTACCATCGCATCCCCCCGACGCGTCAAGACGGGTGTGAAACGAAAAAGTGACGGCTCAGACTGTTCTATTTGAACCATCGCCCAGAGCAATAATGTCCAACTGTTTTGACAGCGAAAGATACGTATTGAAACTGCTCCATCGTTGTTGCCACGATGGAGGGACGCGCCAAAGAGCATTGCCGCATCAATCATGTGGTATGGATTGTCGCAAATCGTAAATGATTCTCCTTATGGAAGACCGTGGTAGGTTAAGGATTTGGGCTGTGGTCTTGACAGAGAGTTGTCCGAGGGTAACGAGCAGAAAGGCCCATCGTTTCTTTTGTTCCAGTTTTTGGGAGAGAGACAGCAGTGAACGGATGGCATTTTCCCAGTCGGCCACAGTGGGAGTTTTTTTTTCAGCAATGGATGGCGAGAGTTCTGACGTTATGCGATGGGGCACGGAGGTATGTTGGCGGATGTAGTTACGCATGGAGATTGCTCTCCATGCGGACCATGGGACGTTGCCGACCCGGTAGGAACGTGCGGCAAAAAATAAAGCTGCTCCGGCGTGTTCTTGAGCTGAGTCCCCCCAGTGTTTGCGGACAAAATTATTTGCCCATGGAAGTTCTTGCCGGCAAATGGTTTCAATCTGGTCCGGTGTGAAAAATTTAGCCGAGCGGAGGGCAGCCTGTCTTTGTGGGTGACCTGGGGGGTATTGTGCGGCGATAATTTTGACTTCCATGTTCGGTAATTGTTCGCATGTTTGGATAAAAGTCAAGTATGGTTTTTACAGGATGGGATGATGGTTTCAGGACGTGATACCGCTGCATTACGTGGCCCAGGTGGGTCTGGTAATGGGAATTTAGGTGTCAAGATATGGTGGGAGGAACGGATGGCTTAAATCGCCTCTATAGACCTCGGATAAAATAAAGTTTCATATAAACGAAAAACAAAAGTCTAAATTTTACTTGCGCTTATTTCAGTGAAATAACTAAATCTTAAAGATTTATATTATATCGATCAGTATTATATATTGTTACTTTTTTCTTTTTTCATGGTGGTCAGGCTCTTTTTTTGAGTGCCCACCCCCCTTGAAAAAAGAAAAAAGTCAATTTTGGTCGTTTTTATTGGGAAATTACGCGAAAATCGAAAATGACATAACAGTGAAGAAAGTGAAGAAAGTCCTCAAACCAGTCGCAGATGGTCCGGGCACATGATTCGTTTTGTTGGTCGTTGAATCGAAGAGCATTTTTTTCCTATCCTTCGATGGCTGAGAAAATCGTCCAATGCGCTCTCTTCTATTTTTAGTCTTCGCTTGGGGCCCTTAACTGACAAATTGACGGCTGACAGATCGCCCGAGTCGATCAATCGTATGACGGTAGTATAATTGACCCCAAGCCGGGATGCAACACTCTGAACTGACAACCATGTCATGTCATCACCAAATCTGAACTTGTCTTGTACTTTTGGTTCGGCCGTCCACCGGTTGCGCTTTGGTCAAACTCGATGACACCCGATTCCACTAAATCATCCAAAATTTCCTTGCGTAAGCGAGAAGGAATGCTCTGAGTACCACGGGTTATGTGGCTCTGTGAGATTCCATCCGGGGATTGCTTGATCTGCTGGTAAATTTTCTTCTTCCACCGACCATATTCAGAATCCACAATATTTTCCTGGGCATTCACCTCAAATGATTCCAGGCAATGGTGACTCAACCGGCAAGCCCAATCCATGATTGGTCCGGTAATGACCGGCGCCTCAAAATCAACGCCGCAGGCACAGATCAGGGCACATTTACACGCATGTTCTTCGGCCCTCGACCACAATGCATCAAATCCTGTAGCCCGGGCATTTTGTTTTTTTGTTCGCCACTTGGCGCGCCAATCCAGACGCACCACTTGAGCCTCCTGGGAGGCTGAAACTATATGCGGCCGTAATTTTCCATTCAGAGCCGAAGTCCGTTCCAGATCGTTGCGAAACCACCACTTACTCACCGTGTCCACGATGGATTGAGGAACGTCTGTTGGGTCGTTTTTTTGTTCGGCCACATCCCACTGGCACTCCGGAACGCTGAAAAATAACACGCGGGCCGCGAATCCGTCTTCGATTTGGCCTCGGGTGAGACCTTCATAGAGCCGGCTGGCCACTGTGGTACCGTACAGGCACAGGTTTGGCTCGTATAATGGTACTGCATCGGCTGTGGCGTACTGCTTTCCTCCATAAGTTCCATTGGCTCGGCTGAAGAGCTTGGTTAGCGTGACCGGGATTTCTTTGAGGTGACTTTGCGCATTCCAATGGCTGCTGATCCCCAACAGATGACCCACTTCATCGAACAACAGTAATATGCTCGGATGGTTTTGCAAAATTCGCACCAGTGCGGTTGCGGATGAAATTTCCTCCGGGCCGATGACCTGTTCGGTCAATCCACATGCGTCAGTAATTTTGTAGCAGCACTTTCGGCTGTGTTCTTTTCCGCTTCCAGATGGAGCCAGGCCAACCGTGTACAGATTGGTCCTGGTGTCATCTGCCATTCGGACTTTCCGTCCGAAAACGGCCCCTAAAAAAGCTAACGTGTTGGCCAGTGCCAGTACAGGCTGCGGCTTAAGCGAAGTAGCCACCATCCAGTGGCAGATATCGCCGAGAATGCCTGGTGGGGATAAAATGTCATCTGGAAATTCAGGAGCTATCGACCTGATTCTTGGTTTTTCCAGTGTGCCTGAAAACGACGGGATCTCATCCACGGGAATCCGGCACCCTATCTGGCCGTCGGCGGAAACCTTCATGGCCGCGTCCATAATTTTGTGCTCTATCTCTTTAATTTTCCATGTTGGATGGCATTTATTTTCATTGAACCATAAAAGCATCCCACGTGCATCAGAGGAATTGAGGCCGAAACGGAAACATTCGCACGCGGCCTGGAACAGCTTGTCATGACCTCGCTGTCCGCTGACGGAATCAGGAAGGCAAGACAGGTAGGCTTGACACCGCTGCCAACGTTCGTTTTCTGTAATTTCACCGGGGATGGTGGATTTCACGGCCGGCAATTCTCGATCAGCTTCCCAGCCGTGGACATGTGCCAGCTTTTTGACCGACTCCAGGAGTTCTTCACCGTCGACGATAGCCGGGCTTCCAGACAACTCCAGTTCGATGGGTTCTCCGGACGGGTGTATACTTCCTGGTATCACTGTCTGTCCACCGACACCTCTATATTCCACGAGAGTAACTTTTTTGGAAATTGAAAATCGTTGGGTCGGCTGAGGGTTGGCGGTGAGATAAAACCGATGGGATCGCGGTTTGGATTTTCTGCCGAAAATGAAGTCAGTCGGTGGTAAAATGCGGTCTGCATCGCGTAACACATCTGGCAGGTCGATGTCTATATCGATGATCGACAGATCGGATTGATCGCATGGGATGCCCAACAGAACGCCGATGTTTTTCGGCGCATGGTTCGGAAAATATCGCAGCAAATGATCGCGAGTTATTCGCAACTTTGTCCAGCCGGGCACGCAGGGGGCTTTTTGCTGCTTGTTGATCGGAAGTATCCACCATCCACGCTCCACATAATCCGTCAATAATTGAAAGAAATCATCCATAATTCCATTCCTTCAAAAGGGAATTTCATCCGTAGCGTGAGAAACTTCTGGTCGGTGATATGTTACAATTTTCCAATACTTGCCGTCTTTTTTGTAAGTCAGATGACTGGCGAAATTCAGCAGTAACGCCTGACATTTCTCCGGTCCCATATCCATTGCCAGTTGGTACGACTCGGAAGTGGTGCGAGGAACTGGTTCCCCAAACCTGTCGCGCCACCATGCGCGGGCTTTCATGGATGAGACCCCCCCCCGGTCGAAAAATAACGCTTCACTTACGGTAGTTCCATTCTCCATATGATATTGAGCTTGGAGTACGGGTTCACCTGAAAAAAGAAAGTAAGAATCGATTGAACAGCCGTCTATCTTTTGGAAATCAAAAGTGCCTTCGCTCGATAAAATAGCAGCGTCGGCTGCACTCGTCTGATGTTTTAATTCGACCGGCTCGATTGGCCACTGATACCCACAATCTGGGCATTCGCGATATGACGCTGAGACAATGGAGTAGCAGGCCGGGCACACTTTGGCCGGTGCGTCACGTTCGGCAACAGTCTTTTTCAGGCCGGTCGAGGTGACCTCGATAAGATCGATTGGGCCATGCGTCTGGATGTTGCCCGCAAAATCGAGGATCAGGCAATTTTCCTTGCCGGGTGCCAGCCTCAAACCACGCCCCACCTGCTGGTAGTACAGCCCAGTGCTTGTGGTGGGCCGCAGAAGAACTATGCAGTCTACATCCGGCACATTGAAGCCTTCGCTGAAGACGTTGATATTGGCGAGATATTTTATCTCTCCATTCCGAAACCGTCGGACAACGCTATCGCGTTGCGGAACTGATGTCTGGCTGGTAACGACTTCGCATTGTTGCCCGGACGCCCGCGAAATTTCTTCGGAAATAAGCTGACAGTGTCGCAGGCTGACACAAAAAATAAGAACCTTTTTCCTGGGTTGTGTACGTAATATAATGTCGGCCACGGTGTCTCGCAGGTGTCGCGTGACTTCTGTTTCCACGGTACCCGGCGTAAATTCTCCATGGCTCGCAGTCAGCTTGCTGCGATCTATCGGTGTTTTTCCGCATCGTGCAGTCAGGCGGCATAAAAACCCCTGCTCAATTAGATCTCCAACTTTTGCCCTGTACGCCAAATAGTTGAGGATATTGTTGGGGCCGCAGATTTGGCCGCCAGAGAGTCGGTAGGGTGTCGCCGTCCATCCCACGACGCGCTGGTGCTCACAGCGAGCCTTGGCTTCCGACAAAAAATACCGGTACATTCCTTCGTCTGCGACGGGGATGCGATGGGCTTCGTCCACGAAAATGAGGTCCCATGGCATCGCTTCCCGCGCTTTACGCCAGATCGATTGGATTCCCGCAAATGTGACCGCGTAATTGTGCGACTTAGACCGAAGTGATGCAGAATACACCCCGATGGGGATGGTGGGATCAATTTCTTTGAGCTCCGCAGCCCCTTGCTGCAACAACTCTTTAACATGTGCGAGCACCAGCACGCGAAGATGTGGAGCCATCGCCATGTATTTCTGGATCACGAACGACATCAGCGGAGTCTTGCCGCCTCCAGTCGGAATTTCAATGCAGGGATTGTCTTCCCGTGTCCAGAGAGCATTGTCGAGTGCGTCGATGGCTTCGATTTGATAGGGCCTGGGTGTCATGCCATCTCCTACTCGTGGGGGCAAAATGAGATCGTAATGGCACACCCCATCACCCCTTTGGGTGCAGGTGATTGTGCAGGCACCCATTTAATGCGGGAATCACGGTCGTTAAGTCCGAACGCATCGGCAATTCCGTCCCGGAGCGGTTTACACGCTCCAGCGAGATTATCGTCGTCGAGTCGCCGGCCGAGCCGGTTCATGGTAATAATGCACGGTGGTTTAAGTTCATGGTACCGGGCTAGTAGTGCACGGACGCACATGAACCCGGCCTCCCGAATTTGGCGAACAATCTTAGCTTTAGGCCTCCAGTGCATGCGGCAGTTGGGCAGGCTTGGAAGTGTTATGGGGATGACAATAAATGCCGTCAAGAAAGGTTCGTTGTCGCCGTCAAAGGTCATGTAAGTTTTCCAATTCAATGGGTGAATCCTTTAAAAAGTGATGTGGTGGCTTTTAAGGTTTCAGTTTTCCACTGGACGCTCGCCGGGGCCCAGGGATGGTGGTCATTTTTCTTCCCCGCCATCCCAGCCAAGGGCTGTGGCTACCCGGGTAAGCTCGTCGCCCCAGGTATATTGCGACTCGAAACTTTGTGTCGCCTTGTGAACCTCGGACAGCCAAGCTGCAAACTCTTCCACGGATTTCACTTTGCATGCCGATACTTGTTCTTCCAGTGTCAGTTTATTGAGTGGATCGCAGGCAAAAAGAAAAACCCATGGGTTTTTGCGGGCCTGAGCCTGAATAAAATCTTCCGCCGCACGCAATCTGCGTGTCACTTTCGCGTCAAGGGTTGGATATTCCTCCCACTCTTTTTTAAGGGATTTTCCAGCACCACTTTGGCGGCCCTTCCTGGACGGCACATCGTCGTCGGCTTCTTCCAACTCTGCCAACTTCGCCGGCTGCACGGTTGTCGCAGGCTCGTTTCGTTCGAAAGCCTCCATTTTCTTACTGAAACATTCCTCGTTAGTGCATCGCTCACCTTCCTCGATCCCCACATCAAAAAGCATTTTATTGGTGTATGTCGAACATGGGCATCCGACACACCGCTGCCGGCCGGCAAATTCTTTATCCAACGGCCATGGGACGTTACTTAAGTCCCGCTGCTCGCATTTTATGTGGTGGCGAAGACGCGCGAGGCTCATCATGTGCACGCCTCCTTGATGCGACTCTTTCCATTTGTCGAGCGATGGACCCTCCAAACCCTCCGGAGGACAATTCCCGCACAATCTAGCCATTTCGATCTGCTTCTTGTGGTCGTCGATCATGGCCAGCAGCCGCGCATGTCCGAGCATTATATAGCCATTTTGGAGCATCTCTTTTACCTCCTCGCACAGGTCGAGAATATATCCGCGGTCTCGTACCCAGGATTCCGAACGGCCTAAAATCAGTGCCGCCGACTCGATACTACCGGTTGCCATAACCACATCGTGCACCGCAATTGCCTCTTCCAGTGGGGTGAGCGGAGATCGCTCAATATTCTCTGTTGCCGCCAATACGGCCTTGGCTGTGCCAATTTCAAGTTTAATCACTTTTATGGTCTGCCAACCCAGGGATCGGGCTGCAGCCAGCCGACGGTGGCCCCAGATCACCATGTACCGGTCTCCAACGGTTGCCGCTGGCATGATGCCGATGGGTGCGAGTTGGCCAAATAAACGCATGCTCATTGTGAGTTGCTTGATTCCCAAGTCTGCACCTGGGCGCCGGGCCTGGATACCATCATCGATGAGGTCAACCCGTTCCTCTTCGACTTTAGCCCGGTCGATACTGTCTCTCAACCGGTCTGAGAATTTGTTCCCGTAGTAGTTCTCCTGTTTTGGACTTCGCATCCCTGCATCCGCTTTTTTCTTTCGTGCTTTAGCCATGATATTCTCCTTAAAAATTAACGATTCCCAGGCTGGCACCACCACCACCGGCGAAGTTGTCTACGAGCAGCATCATCGGCCCCCTTTGGTATTTTCAGGCATCTTGGCGACTCCTAATCATTTCTCAACTACCGCATTTGGAAATTTATCTTTGATCTTTTGTGCCGCCCGAATAATGGCGCCACGCAGTGTCAATTGCACGAGCTCTTTCGATGGGAAGCCACCTTCGCCATTGATGAAAGTTCCACCGCTACGTACTTCGTATTGAATCGAAGTTCCTTCGTAATCACCATTGATTGGAAATGCGTTAACCATGTCCGGCGAAAAAACATGAGAACTGCATGCGTCTACCTGTTCATCCACCGAAAGGTCCTTGCCTTTTAATTGGCATTTCCATCCACCACCATTCACAACTGACGAATGAATGCAGGTCCGACAGTTCACATCTGGAAAACTTTCCCCCCAGCAGACGGGCTTGAACGCACACTTTTTGCATTCCTCGTCGTCACCTGTAGTCATGCGAGGTTGTTTCACACTATCAATTATTTGCCGGGCTCGTTCAATGAGAGTGTCAGCAGCTTGCTTATCCAAACTGCCTCGTTCTGTGTAAATTTCGTCAGTGTCTTTACAAACGGCATAGTACAAAAAACGCTCCAGATCAGCCAGACGCATGTACACCTGCATCTGCGCCCAGTGCATGGGCTTAGACTCTTTGACTCCGCGTGCCAACAAGTCTTGGAACGACCGAGTATTGTGCGTTTTCACTTCCAGCAGGTGCCATGTTTTAGGTGCCTCCGGCACTCCGAGCAGGACGCCATCAATTTTCCCGACGATGTGCCCGGTTTCATCCGTGAATTCAAACTGCTTGCCAGGCTCTGGGCCCATGTGAACTTCCAGCCCACATTTTTTCAGATCTGTCTCTACACGGGCCTCTTCGATCATCCCTGCACTAAACAGTCGGAGCATGCGACCGTCGAAATTGGCTTTGCGAACCCAGCGAAATGACAGCCATATTTTTCGCGGACATGTTTCTCCGATAATAGACCCTCCCAGCCGGCGGGAATTGGTGGCGAGTACAGTCCGTTCCCAAGCAGCGTAAACCATGTTGGATAACGCGGACGTACGAGTGTCGGGAAGTGAATTGTTCATGTCGAAAAATCCTAAAATGGGATGTTGTCATGTTCCAGAAAATCCAGGTGGTTATTTCTATGCAATTCCGGATTAACTTTTTTGAGATGGATCGGATTAACGCAGGCTCGGTTGCCACACATGTGATGGACATCCCAGCCACCGAGGTCTTCGATAAACAATGCTGCCATGAGCCGGTGAACACGCCGTCGGCGTCGGCAAAATTTGATGTGGGGATATCCATCCTCGTCGGTGGCACCCGTCCAAATCCAACACGATCCTTCGGTTTTAACTTTCGAGAGAATCCTCGCGATTATTTTGGTGTCTAGTGTCACGTGTATACCGAGTTCAATTCGATGGCGCATGATGACCGAATCTAAAAAAATAAAAAAATGCGCTCCGGGGCGGTCAATGCGGCGCGTTGACAGGAAACGCCCCGGAGACTGTGGATCAAATCGAAGCTGTAAATGTCAAGATGAAAACAACTACTACTGCAACGATAACCACCCATACCAACACGTCGGAAAACGTCACCCCATTGGCCAGATCGCCGACGGTAACATCTTCACGACCACATCCCCCACGAATCAGAACATCGTCGGCGGGCAGTGGAGGAGAACCGGTCTTCCTGCAGGAAGTGTCGTGTGACTGACACTCATCACACAATCGGATAAACACGGTGGCCTTACCACCACATCGTTCGCATAACTCACGAGTCGTTTTCATATCGAAACCTTTCATTACCTGATCCTCAAATGTTGGCCGGTTACGAGTTCACATCCGTCAACGGTGCGGCCATTTTTGATTGCGTCTTTGATTGCGGCCCGGTCAATGACTGGACACATCTGTACGAATTCCTGAGGTACTTTGGATTCATCCGGAATTGAAAGTGACGGCGGAGAATTCTGAATTCCGATGGAAAAGATGCCGGCTTTTAATTTGGTCGTCCCAAACTGCTGCATCTGAATGAATATGTAATTTTTGATCCTGTCGATGTTGTTGGAGCAGGTTTTTGCGCGGGCTTGGAGCCTGGCGATCTCCGTTTTGAGGCCCTCTTGCTGGGCTTCGATGGAAACTTTTATTTTGCACAGGGCTTCAAATTTTTGTTCGATCTCGCCTTCCAGTCCCTCCATGGTGTCGAGAAACGCTTGCTGATCTTCGTCTTCAAACTGGACGGCCAGATCGAACAACTTCTGGTATTGGGCGGTAAGTTCGTAAAGAGCAGTCATTGTAAACTCCTGAAAATTTTAGAAAGCTGCCTGACCATGCAGCAACACACCGCATGGCCAGACAGCGAGGAACGAAACTCATTTTTTCCATGGGACTTTTGCGGCAGATGGCTGTGCACAGACCGCTCTGGATGGAACGGCCTGTGGTTGGGTGTGTGCTACAACCTGTGACGGTTGGGGACTTGGCTGAATTATGTCGGCCAGCGAATAACGAGAGACCGAATTGCTTGCAGGAAACGAGCCTTCGGCCTCGCGTACCTTCACCGTCACAAACATCATTCGGCCAATGAATTCAGCAGGGTTTTTGATGCCGGTGCGACCAAAAGCTGCCAGCTCGAGAGATTTCCTGGCAGAATTTCCGATTGCGATTGCTTTTTGCTTTTTCACATCCAATGAGGCTACCGGAAACTGTGGAAGATTTTCAATGTTAATGCGGTCGAAAATGATCCGATCTGTGAAATCACCTTCCAGAATGCGGTAGGACAGGCAAAACTGCGCCATGTCTCCAGCCTTTGTTTCTTTAATTTCATAATCTTCGATGCGAACAAAATAGGAACCTGCGGGTACGGGATCGAAGTTACCGTATTCGCTGGTTTTTTCCGCGTCGTATGCGGGCAGGGTGGGGAACTGAGACATGAGAGTACTCCTTGTCCTGGGGTCCGCCAGGCCGGTTTGTGTGGCCGGCAACATGCCGGCAATGCCTCAAGCTGATGCTTGGGTTTCCTGACCGCAGGCTTAACAGCGGCCAGGTGACTCAGGCACGAGCGGAACTTTTCTTTCCCTTCGTGTCGGATTTGGGCTGCCGGGCCGATTCGACGGCAGATGCAAACGACTCGTATGACAGAGGAAGCTCATAAGGGAGGTGGCCATAAATGCCACGGCCTCCCCCTGGGTGACCCGGAGCGTACTGGGTGTAGAGACAACGTTCGCGAATCGTGTCCGCATGCACTATTTTCTTTTGGTCTTGCTCCCCAGAAACGGTCCGAGCGTATTTTTTGAAATCGCAAAACAAAATGCAGTCAGCCCAACGGTTTAAAAATCCGAGCACTGACTCGCGAAGTTCCACCCTCCATGTGTCGTATGGATCGGTCATCGGATCGTTGACCACTTTCGGGGATGGCTTGACGTGTCCAATCAGGACGCACCCCATTTGCTTGTCGGACCGAAGGGCATCGAGGCCAGTAAGCATTGACCGCCAGTATTCGCAAATGACCTGTTCTTGGGCCCCGTAACCACCTCCCAGCTTGGTCACTGATTTAACGCCACCATCCGCCAGGGCCGTCTCTATCACCACGGGATCGAGAGCGCTGATGGAGTCGATGACGACCGTCCGGAAATCGTGCTTCTCGGTGTAGAGGTCAGAAAGCACCTCAATGATTTCGCCAAAAGTTTTGGCCGCAGGCAGTTTTGGAACATTGAGTGCATCGATGCCGGTTTCCCCTTTAATAGGTAGGAAAATTGGGCTGGGAAAATGGGACGCGAACGTACTTTTTCCGCGTTTCTCACCTCCGAGCAGGAGGATTCTGGGAGGTAATTCGACGGTTCCTGTTTGAGCTTCGGACAGGCGCATGTGTTTCTCCTTGCGTGAGTTCGGCCACGGCGATCCGGGCAGCCAGACTGGCCCCCCTGGCAAAATCGTCTGAGGCAATACCTTCGAGCATTTCAATCTCGGAAAAGGCTTTTTGTAAAATTATTTCTTCGAGTCCAGCTGCAGTAACGGTAAAAACGTCATTTTCTCGGACGCTTGGTTTATTACTCGTTTCGGGCATTGACTTTACTCCTTTTGGTTTCTACACATATTTAGAATGACTTATATTTGTCCTATGGATTTCCGCAAAATCAACTCGCGAGATTCCTCTCTGCGCTGTGTGGCTAATTCGAGCAGTCGCTCGGCAATGAGTTTGCTCGCGGTCCGCGCGGCCGTACCGTCCTCGCGACGCCTTTGCTCCATTTGGATTGTTCGGATCAGGGACTTGTCGGTGATCGTGATTGTCTGTCGCAATTGGAACTCCTTACTTCGATTCCACTATTATTATCGTCATAAAATTAGTCGATGTCAAATTAAAAATCAAACTATTTTCAACTAAAATGTGTAAGTTTGGTTGCGAATAGGAGTTAGCTCGCGTAAAAATCTTTGAATATGAGTCACTTTGGAACAAAAATAACCGAACTGCGAGAGGCTAAAGGTTTGACGCAAGTTGAACTGGCTGACCTCGCTGGGGTGCGACCCGGAACAATTGTCCGCGTTGAACAAATGAAATCCATGAACATGCAGCCCGGTACGTATCGCAGGCTCGCCGCTGCCCTGGGCATGACACCAGAGGAACTGGATCGCGAATGGAGATCACAGCGGCGTGAGAAATCGCGGGGTGGGCCAGGTATCCCCGTGATTAACCGCGCACCAGCCGGCCAGATCGTCGATTATGACGAAATGGGACCGGACAGCGGAACGGGGCGAGCCTATATCGACCGTGGCAATATCGCTGACCCGGACGCATTTGCAGTGGTTGTGACGGGGGATTCGATGTCCCCCGCTTATGCCGAGGGTGATTATCTGATCTTTGTGCCGATGCAGCAGGACGGAACGTTGGCCAACAGCCCCAAAATAAAGATTCTCGACGGGCACACGGTTTTTGTTCGCTTCCTGCCGGACTCCCGGCAAGAAGGATGTACCATCGGTTTGCTTTACCGACTCACGGACGGTAGGATCGAAATTCGTAAAGTAAACCAGAGGTACGCTCCGATATTGATAAGGCCTGAACATATTGTCGTTTTTGCTCTGCGCGAACTTCGCCGGCCTGTCATACGCGGTTTGAGCATCGAACATTCTGGCTATCTGGATGCACCACATGAAAAAGATTGAATTGGAAACGTGCCTGAACTGCGGTGCAAAAATCGGCCAATTGGAAACTCCGCATCTTTGGAAAGAGCAGATTGTCTGCGGCCAATGCTGGAAACGGCTTTGCGAGAATCAGAATGGTCAAATACCATCGTCAGAATTTCGACAGCCTCCTAATTACGGTTGGCTAAAGTGGTATGCTTTAATTACTTCGACTTTAGGTTGGATCGCATTGCTGGGCGGATTAGGGAGTGGTCTTTATGGGATTTATTGTATTTTCATTGCAAATAGCAATTTTGAAGGTTTATTCTTTAGTGCGGTTGGGCTTTTAGGTGTTTTAGCGGGGATCATTTCTCTTGCCTCCAGCCAGAGCATAGAGGCTAGACGTGATACTGCCCGCAACACTTTCAATTTGCAGAAGTAATATAGAAGGGAACTTACGTGGGAATATCCAAAAAATCAGAAGAAAAAGCGATTGCAGGCCTTAAGCGACTATTGCCAACCATACTACAACAAAAAACACGGGACGTGTCTGAGGCTGATACTGTTACTTTAGTCAAAGATATCATGGCAGATGTATTTGGGTTCGACAAATACGTCGACTTGGCTAGCGAACATCCTGTCCGTGGAAAGTATTGTGATGTAGCGGTAAGTATTGATAGCAAGGTCGTAGCGCTTGTGGAAATAAAATCTGCCGGTATGACGCTCTCTGATAAGCATGTTCGACAGGCCATTGATTACGCGGCCAACGAAGGTGTCCTATGGGTTATTCTGACAAACGCTTCAGTTTGGCGGCTGTATCACATGTTGTTTACGAAGCCAATTAATAGTCGCCAAATAGTGGAGATTGATCTTACATCTCTTGATCCAAAGCAGCCAGACATTCTGTCGTTGTTATCACCATTTATGAGAGAGGGATTTGTGAAGGATGTCCAGAGCGATCTTTGCAATCGCCAAGATGCAACGAGCCGCTATTTGCTTGCATCGTTGATTTTGAATAACGCTGCGGTAATCAACACAATTCGCCGAGTGCTTCGTCGCGTAGTAGATGTGTTGGTTGATGATGATGAAATAAAGAAAGTTCTTCGTAATGAGGTCATTAAGCGTGAAACATTGGACGGTCCAGAAGCTGATTCTGCTGCCAAAAGAATATCACACGCTCAATCTCATAATGGCAATTCTAACGACACTCAAAAAGATTCTGCCGGGAATTCTGCATCTCCACGGTCCAATGAACTCGCTATTGTCGATGGTGATAAATAGACTTGAACAGCCACTTTCGCACGTAATCGACCACCTTGCGTGCCCGCTGCTCGTGGACGTGGACGTAGTGTTCCTCGATGCCGGGGACCGCGTGGCCCATGACCAGACGAATGGCGTTTGTGTCGCCGGTTTCGTCCGCAACGCTGCGGAATGTGTGCCGTAACCGATAGAACGTCCATGGGCATTTCATTCGTCGTAAGGCTTGGGTTATCGCATAAGACTTCGCCGCCAAGGGGCGACCATCCAAATCGCTTTGTCGACAAAGGTGCGCCACGGGGTTCCCAGCCGCCGTACGAAAGACCAATTCTCCGTCGGATCGGGCCGCGGCAATAGCTTGGATAGTCTCCGGCCAGAGCGGAACTACCCGTAAAACTCCAGTTTTTGACCGTCGACACCGAATGACACCATCGCTAATTTCATCATTGCGCAGTTGAGCGCAGTCCCATTCCCCGAAGCCACCATTGATTCCGAGCAGAATGCAGGCCCGGACCACCGGCGTCGCACCATCCAGGGCTTGCAGAATCGCCGCAGGATCAATTGGTTTTGGTTTGGTGGCTGTTCGTACCATTTTCCGGCTCGGACGCCGGAAATCATGCCCAAATCGCGGCACGATGCCAAATTCAATGCCCATCCAACGAAAAATGGTCTTCACCCAGACGATCTGATTCGCTTTGCGATATGGGCCGCCGGGCAACTTTTCGAGCAGCATTCGAAAATTGTCTGGCTGTAAATCCTCGATAAGAGTCTCGCGGCCCAGCGAGTCAAGGATCAGTTCGCCCAGGCGATGATACTCGCTGTATTGTTGTTGGCCCAGTCGCTGCGATTGCATGTCTATCAGCCGACACCGAAGATATGCGTTGATACCGTAGTCAAGCGTGAGATCACTTTTTGCCGGAGCCTCAACTTCGGCAATGTTGTTTCGGGCAAACGTGAGCCAGCGTTGCAGGGCATCTTGTGGGTTGGCCCACGGGCCGAAATACATCAGTCGGTTCTTGAATTTCTTAACCCACTGGCCGTTCGGATGTGCAGTCAGTTTTCCGTGTTCTGGGTAGGGCCACGCCGGTTTCGGGTTGTCGTGCGGTTGTCGTATTTTGTTTACCATGCAGTCGAATGTAGCAAAAAACCCAATGAATTCAATAGCCGATGGCGGGATTCGAACCTGCAACCTACGGTTTACAAAACCGTTGCTCTGCCGTTGAGCTACATCGGCGGGAGAAGGCCGGAATCACCAATAGACCCAAGAGTAAAGGCCAATTTTATTGGTGATTGTGGTGTCATCATACCAGAGCATTGTGGTTCATCCAAGTCCGCCAGACCATCCGCCCGTGATTCCGCCGCGAGTTACGCCCGGCCACGGAGTGCTCAAGCAATGGGTGGATAAAAATACTGAAACTTAATAGTACCGTTACGCCGCCTATTGGCCAAGCCAGGGGTGAAGCGGTATGGGCGAAAGATGCTCGTGGGCGCGGATACGGTTGTAAAACCGGCGTATTGTCGGCCAACGTTTTGCCGGGATTACCCGCATGCTTCCGTTGATGAGCACAATGATGCGGACGCGGCCTAAAATCAGGTCATGAATCGGGTGGCTTACCAGGAGAATAATCTGGGGTATTTTAGATGGATGGCTGAAGTGGGCACCAAGCCCTGCGTACCGTGCCATCGCTTTCTGACAGCCCTGGCCCTGGTAGGCAAACAAACCAAGCGCCGCCCGGCGGGACTGGTTGAAAGGCTGGTTACGAATTAAGCTCAAGAGCAGCTTGGCCTTGGCTCCCAATGTGTGGTGGGTAATTTGCTGGCAAGCCGTTTGGTACTGTTGAAGAGTTGGATAATTGGGCTGGGCTATTTGATATGCCCGGGAGGCAACACCCCGCGAGGTGGCCCAAGCCGGTCCGAGGCTGGACCAGTCGGCATAATCCAGGTTCACGGCAGTCAGGGCGGGCAGCAGCACCAACGATTCCACCAAAGCGGCAGCCACGAGCAGGAAACTGAAAAAGGCCTTGCCATCAAAGGGCCACTCGCTTCGCCGGGCAGCCGAGGGTTGTCGGGCACCAAAGCCGGCAATGAGCAGTGCGGCCAGCGGGCCAGGCAGAACAATAGCCACGGCCAGCCATGCGGCACGCGAGGGGACAAGAAGTTGCGCGGGCACCATACTGGCTGCGACTACCAACAGGAGCAGTGGCGCACCAAACAGAGACCACCAGACCGGCCGGAGTATTTTCTGATAGATCATCGGCAGACTCCAACAGGGGCGGGCCGGGATGTACCGCTATTCGCAGGCAACTGCGAAAATTGTCATCAGTGGCAGGAGTAACAAGCTAAGCACCAGCAGGAGGTAACAAAGCCAGATGTAGCGGTTGCCATGGCCAACGCGATACCGCTGCAGCGCCACGTATCCAATACCGAGGGGCAGAGTGGCGAAGGGTACCATTTCTGCCACCGAGCTGGTCGCAGGGGGCCATTGGACCATAGGAATAAGGCCGAAGTCGCAAAACCCCTGTACCAGCGTGTGAAAGCACCCGGCAGCAGCCAGTACAGCACCGCCATAGGCCGCAGTCATCGCCGCTAACACCGACACGAGTACGGTTCCGACCACGTATAATTCACTGCCGTTGTACTGCCGGGTGTGATTCACCGCCAGGGTCTCCGAATGCGTTTTAATACAACCGTTTATGGCTTTCTTTGATGATAGCAGCATCGCCGTGGAAGCACGATTATTATAACCTGTTTCCACGCCCGATCACAATGCTTTTCATTACCGGCAACGGTGGTGTATTATATGGGAGGCCTTGGATTGGCACCAAAGCACACATTTGGAAGGCAACAATACAATTTCAGTGATGAGGCTGGATCATGATGATGACTGAAAATCAAAATTCCTCTTCTTCGGGCAATTCTGCGGCAACCATTACACCACCGCCGCCGGAGACACCCGTGCACAAAACCGGGGAAATGCCCAAACCGCACCGTCGGCGTCGGCGCTGGCCGTGGGTACTGCTGGGAATTTTTCTGTTTCTGGTAATTGCAGTATTGGCATTGCCCAGCCTGTTATGCACCGGGCCGGGGGTGCGGCTCATTGAGCAGCAGGTGAACAGCAGAATTAAAGGGCATCTGGCCATCGGCAGTTTGTCGCTGGGCTGGTTTTCGCCGGCGCAAATCAGGGACGTAACCCTCCAGGATTCGCATGGAGCCATGATTGCCCGAAACCTGACGGTCAAAACCAATCTGAGCCTGCTGAATGCCATTTCCAATTGGCAGCATTTCGGCCAGGTCAACATCCACATCGGTAACATGAAATTAGTTACGCAGGCCAACGGTCTGAATATTGTCCGGGCGTTAGCGTCGCGTTCGCCGGCGTCAACCCCGGCGGTACCGGCACAAAAAGTTGCGGCACCGGCGTCGGCAGCGCCTGCGGCTTTGCCGGCAATCAACGGACAAGTGCAACTGACCATCGGCAAACTGCAATGGACCAGTCCCTCAACCCCCACCGTCAACGCGACGGCCACCACATTCGATATAATCATCAACACCAGCGGCAAGCCTCTGGATTTCAAATTTTCCACCACAGTCGCTGCCGCGGCGCAGAGCGAAGAAGGCCCCAATTCGCAAACCGCTCATGCTCCCGGAGCAAAGACGACCACGCCCCTTCCGCCAGCACACATCGCCTTGTCCGGCAAGCTGAATGTGTTTGCGGCCAACCAGATCATCGCGGTCAACAAGATCACGGGCACGGTGAATGCGGATATCAATTCATTGAATTTACAATCACTGACCCCTTTGCTGGCGGCAATGGGCGTGCAATTGACGATGGCCGGCACACTCAATGGCCATGTGGCGGTAACACTCCCGGCACCGGGCCAGGGACAGGCGGCGGGGCAACTGGCGTTTGCCGCGTTGCGGCTGGGAGGCAAGATGCTCAAGGGCGATTCGCCGAAGCTGGGGATGGTAAACATTCCGCTGGCGGCGAAATGGAACACGCAGACCTTCGACGTAAAAAGTGCACAAGTTGAAAACGGCATTGTTTCCGTGGCGATGAAGGCATCTGGTTCCATACCGACGGTGATGGCTATTTTGCACCACGCGCCGGCGGATGGCGGAACGGCTACCATTCAATTAAGCGGCAAGGCAGATATTGCCACACTGGCCAAGGAATTTCCACATCTTCTGGGCGTGCCCGCGGATACGCATTTCACGCATGGTTCGGCCACGTGGGGCGCGGACCTGACTTTGGGGGACAAGGCGGCGGGAGGAAAGGCTGGCAACGGCGCGGCCCCCGCGCTGCCGCCGGCCGCGGGCCAGGTAACCTTTGCGGTCTCAAATGTTTCCTGGAAAAGTCCGCTTTATCCGCATGCCCGCACCGCCAATGCGGATGGGAAAATTGCCTTTAATACCCAAGGCCAGCCGATCCATACCGTCCTGCACATCAGCGTGCTGCATGGAACGCAGTCTCCGTCTGTGGTAAGCCTGAATGGCGAGGTGCACATTTTCGGGCAGCAAACTGTTTTGCCTTTGTCGGCCGTTACCGGATCCATGAAGCTTACAATAAGGGCGTTTTATCTGGATTATCTCAACCCCATCTTGAACCGTTTTCATGCTCCGCTGCAGACCCACGGCGTACTTTCGGCGGATCTGCAACTGGCTGCGCCTGTAGTCGGCAGTGGCAAGGTGACGGGGCAACTGGCGATTGCGGATTGTGGTTTTCAAGGGTCCTTTATCAAACAGGACAACCCGGAACTGGGCCTGGTACGTATTCCGGTGAATCTCTCGTGGCAACAGCAGAACATACTGGTGCATCAACTGGGCGTATTATGCCAGGCAATAAAGTTGAAGTTGCATGGCCAGGCCTCATTGAACACACTGCGGGCTATGGCTGCCAATAAACCGCTGTGGGGCGACGCCCACTTGGTGGCCACTGTGCAGGCGGATATGCACCTATTGGGCGCTGATTTTCCAGACACCCTGACTCTGCGCAAGCAGCACGCAAAATTCGACCATGGCATGGTGCAGGTGAAAGCGCAACTGACAGCCCGGGCGAAGAGTGCCCAGGCCGCGGTTGAGGTTTCCATTTCCAACATCCAGGGGCAGTTCAATCAGCGGTCTTTTTCTATTAATCCTGCGATGATCGGGATAAATGCTCAGCGGAGCAATGCGCAATGGCGGCTGAAACTGGCCCAGGTGCAGCAGGCGGCAACGCCCACCGGCAATCCGGCTGTGGCCCCGCTGCTTAATTTGAAAGTTCAGGCAGATCCATCCGCCGTGGCTGCTTATACGCTCTCTCTGGCCGCAGACTTGCAGCCCCTGACCAACGAGTTGGCGCAATTCAGTTCCACTCAAAACTACGCTGACAGCGGGCAATTTACCCTTGCGGCCCACGTGGCGGGTGTGGGCACACCCAAACTGACCTGCCGGATGAAAACGGAAATCAAAAATGCGGCACTGGCGCTGATGCCGGGCAAGCCCGCCTATACTGATCCGGCCATTCGCATAGCCACCAACGTGAGCGCATCCATGCTCAACGGCGGCTGGCAAGCGTTGCATTGCACACTCTTTGAACTGCATACCCGGTTTGCCGACATCGGCCCGGCTACGGCGGAAATCCGCAAAAATGCCGGCGGCGTCATCTCTGTACCCTCCTTCGACCTGCCCATTCAACGCCTGTCGCTGACGAAGATCGAAGCTGTGATGAAAACCCTGGCCATCAATACCGGGCCATACCGCGTGGATGGAACCATCATGAATTCGAGTGTGATAGGAGGTTTGTCCACCTCGCAGGTTAATTTGTCTGCGTTGCACGTAGTGTTGCAGAACCTGGCACTGGCGGCCAAACAACAGTCGAACGGTACTGTATTTAAAGAGGCCGGCCTTACTGTGGATACGGCCGGAACCATAAAGCTTGGTGCCCGCGAGAGTGTAGCGCTTAAGCCCATCAACATTACCACGGCAGATAACCTGATAACGCTGACGTGCACAAAATCGCTGCGGTTGGTCAAAGCACCGACGGGACTGGAATTTTCGTGTGACGGTTTGACCACCAAAGTAAATTTGCATCTGCTTAGCCCGCTGCTGGCGGTACTCAAGAAATTGCCACCGGCGGATCAAATAAATGGCTTGGCCACGTTGACCGCCCAGGCCAGCGGTACAGGCCAGACGTTTGCCGTGGATACCCACGCCACCATTGCCAACTACCAACTGACCGCGCCAGGCAGCAAGCTGCAACTGGCACCAACCAATATCGCCATGGACGTGGTTGGGCAGGGCAATCTGCAGGCCCATACGTTCAACTGCCTGAGCAACTGCGGCATTTCGGAACAACCGCCCGGCGGTGGTGCTGGTAACGGCGTGGTGATTAACAAAGGAAGCACGCTGGCATGGGGGGAGGGCGGCAATGAGGCTGTAACCGGGTCGATTCACTACGATCTGCAGCGGTTGCAAACACTGCTCTCGCCCTGGCTGCCGGCGGGACTGGTGATGCAGGGGCAGGAAGTGATGCCGCTGGCGATTTCGGGCCCGTGGGCCGGCGGAACGGGCCTGCGGCAATTTCGCAAGCTGACGGTAGGTACCACAGCGTTTGCATTTGAGCACATTTCCATTGACGGGATCAATCTTGGTCCGGGGCAAATTGCGCTGAAGGCGGGCGGAGGCGTGGTTCATCTGATACCCAGCAGCATTCCAGCCAATCAGGGTACTATTAACCTGGCGGGAATTATTGATCTGAACCGCAAATACCCGGCATACGTGCTTAGTAAATCTCTGCACCTGGTGGATAACGTGGAACTCAACACGGCCCTGGGTTCCTCGGTGCTTAAGTTTCTGCCGATTTCCTGGGGAATGTCATTTAAGCCGGCGGGAGGAGTGGCAAAAATCAGCGGGTTGCTGAATCTATCGCTTAACAATGCGGATATTCCGCTTTCATCGGCGCGGCTCAAAGAAGTGGGTACGCTGGCGGGCACCGTCAGTGCCACCCATGTTTCATCCGACAGTCCGCTCTATTCATTAATTGCCGGGCTGAATCCACAGCATTTTCTGCAAATGTCCGGCAACAATCAGGCCAAGTTAAGCGACAGCGGTATTCGGCCGACCAATTTTCACCTCCAGCAGGGCAAGGTGTACTACAAACATATGAAGGTAGTGCTGGTTTCCATGGGGGTGGATTTTTCGGGCTGGGTAGCTTTGAATAATACGCTGGATGTAGACGTAAGCGTTACCGGCGGCGGCCTGGCCGTACCGCTGCCGCTGAAAATTACGGGCACCACTTCCAAGCCGCATCTGAAATTAACGGGAAAGCCGCTCAAAAACATCGGCAAGGACATCGGCAATACGCTCAAGAACGCCGGCGGTCTGCTCAAGGGCTTTTTCCATTGATAAGCGGCTTTGGGCGCGGAAGTAAAATCAATCATACGGCCGAACGATGGACTGCGGACGCAGGTAATCACGCAGGGTTTCCGGGCTGTTCACGCCGCCGCCAAAGCCACTCAGGTTGGCGCCGCCGTACGGCAGACCGTAGGCGAATACATTATGGGCGTTGATCCAGGAATTGCCGGCCACCAATGACTCGGCCACTTTGCGGGCGCGTGTTACATCGGAAGACCATACCGAATTGGCCAGGCCGTAGCGGCTGCGATGCACCAGATCAATGGCCTCTTCGGGCGTGGAGAACTTCATCAAATAGGCCACCGGACCGAAGATTTCCTCACGGGCACAGATATTTTCCGGACTGCCGGCCAGCAGTGCCGGTTTTACAAAATAGCCGGGAAGCGAAGAATCTGCACCGCCTTGTAAAACTGCCGTGGCCCCCTGGGCCTGGCCCTTTTCCAGATAACCAAGTACGCGGCTGCGCTGTTTTTCCGAAACCACAGGCCCCATTTCGGTAGCGGGGTCGAGGCCGTAACCCAGGCGAACGGCGAGCATTTTTGTTTTCACGGCATCTACAAATTGGGAATAAATGCGCTGGTGAATGATCCAACGGGTGGCGGTGCAGCACACCTGGCCAGAGTTAAGCGTAACGGCCTGGGCCAATTTTTCGGCGGTCTGGGGAATATCCACATCATCAAAAACAATCGCGGCACCCTTGCCGCCAAGTTCAAGCTTGCAGGGAATGAGGTTTTTAGCGGCGGCCACAGCCACCATCCGGCCCACTTCCGGCGAACCGGTAAAGGCAATACGGGCCAGACCGGAATGTGCGGCTAAAGCCGCTCCGGCGGTGGATCCAAAGCCCGGAACCACATTCATAACCCCGGCAGGTACACCGGCCATCTGGGCAAGATGACAAAAATAAAGGGTGGATAACGGGGTATCTTCGGCCGGTTTTACCACCACGGTATTGCCGGCCGCCAAAGCCGGGGCGATATTCCATCCCAGCAGCAACAATGGAAAATTCCAGGGAATAATAAAACCGCACACCCCATACGCACTGCGATACGTATACGCTTCCAGCCCCCGCAGGGCTATGGGTTCGCGCAACCGGGCTTGTACGGCCAGATCGGCAAAGTAACGCAGCGCCTGGCTTAACGAGGGAACATCAAAACCTGCGGCCTGCCCCAGCGGCTTGCCAACATCCAGCGATTCAAGCTGGGAGAGCACATCGGCGTGCTCATCCACCTTGTCCGCCAGGCGGTGCAGAACTACCGCCCGGTCATTGGCGGGCATGCTGGCCCAGCCGGATTTATCAAAGGCCTTTTGGGCGGCACCAACGGCAGCGTCTATGTCGGCAGCTTCGCCGGCGGCCACGCGGGAAAGCACCTGGCCGGTACCGGGATCGCGGGTTTCAAAGGTGCCGCCGGCCACCGCCGGCACAAACTTGCCGCCAATGTATAAACGCAGCGGTTCATCGGCGAGAAATTTTTTGATCTGGGGTAGTACTGCGGCCATGGAACATACTCCTGAAAAGAAAACGTGCTCTTTTATTCTATGACCGGCCGGGCGTTGCGGCCATCGCCTCCACCGTAGCGATGATATGCCGGTGTGGATGATCAGGCGCGAGTCTTTCGCGCAGAAATGTCGCTACCTGCTGTGCGGTCGGCAGGGCATCCCAGCCGCCCCCAGCGCCGGCGGCTTTGATGGCGGCGCAGGCTGAAGCAAAAGTGACGGCTTCCGCGACGGTAAATTGGCGGGCGATGGCCAGGGCGTAAGCTCCGTGGAAGGTATCGCCGCAGCCGTTGGTACTGACGGCTTTAACGGCAAACGCGGGCAGATGAACCGGTGGCCGGGAGGTGAAATCGGTCCACCAGCATCCGTTGGCCCCCGCCGTTACCACGGTGGCGGCGCGGGGAGTTGTGGCCAGGGCCGCACATGCCTTTGGCAGGTCTTGCTCGCCGGTAAGCCACCGGGCAAATTCCTCCGGCACCACCAGATGATCCACCTCTTTGACCAATGCGGCAGATTCCGGCAACTGGGCCTCCAGGTCCACCACCACAGGCACGTTCAAGCGGCGGGCCTTGCGGGCCAGGTCTATCGGGCTGGGCAAATTCAGAAAATCAATCAGTAGTACCGCCGTGGCAGCCAGAAGCGTATCGGGCAGGTCCTGCTCCTGCACCTGCTTAAATCGACGCTGATCGTAAAACACGGTGCGTTCGCCGGTAGAAGCATCAATGAGAATGCGGCTATGATACGGTTGACCTACGGAATCAGGGACGATATGCGCTACATCCACCCCGCGGCGGGAGAGAATTTCGCGTATGTAGCGTGAAAGCTCGTCCTGACCGAAGCGGGCGATAAAAGCGGTGCGACCTCCCAGCACCGCGGCCGCTGCGGTGGCCGTGCAGGCCAATCCGCCTCCGTGCCGCGTCGAATCCAGCACCGGCACTTTAACATTGGGTTGCGGGTACTTTTCGATGGTGAGCGTATCATCCACGGCGCTTACGCCGATGCCAATCACATCATACTGTTTGGTTGGCGGCTGGATCATGGGCTTTTTTCCTCGGTGGTGATCCTGAAGAATTAATCTGAATCGTCGATGTTGCCTGCGCTGCGGCGAAACGCGGGTGCCGGACTGCCCGCAGTTCCGGTACCATAACGGGAAATGCCGCTGGTGGCCTGTAAATCCTGATGCAACCGGCGGTGCGGGGCAATGCCCAGCCCCTGCAATTTACCGTGGTAGGCGCGCACGGCCTCTTCCGGTGTGATATCCCCATCCGCGACGGTACGTAACATTTCGACGAAGGAAAGCTGATGCTCGGCATGATTGATTTTGCGGCCGAACAGGGCGGCCCTGGCCCCATATTTTTTGGCATCAAAAAGCAGCTTAAACGCATCATACGTAGTGCCGGCGCTGCCGCCCAGAACCCCCACGATTACAGATTCATCATAGCGGCACAGCTCTTCCATGTAACGGGGGCCATGATACACAATTTTCAAAAATACCGGCCGGGCCGCCCGTGGCACGCCCGCCAGCAGCCGGCAAATATGGTCGTTGATAAATCCACCGATAAGTTCGTGGGGAATTCGATGTACGGCGGGAGGCACATTGGGATCAAACACTTCCAGAAAATGCCGGAATCCCCTGGCCTGAGCCTCCAGCCGAAACGTTTTGTAAGCCTGCATCGTTTGCAGGTCGTAGTCGGGCAGGTTGTTGAACGTAACAGAATAGAGGCCCAGGTTGGCCCCGCGGGAACGGTCTGCGGTTGCACCATCTACCTGACCGGTCTGAATTAAATCAATCGTGGCGGAGGAAAATGGTACCGCCGGACTGCCGGCATAACCCGCCCCCCGGCATAGATGAATATCCGTGGTGTCATTGGCGCGAACCGCGGGGGTAATGGTGGAGTTATCGAAAAGTCGCTGGCGAATGGTCAATTCATCGCTGGTGGAACAACTCATCAGCATGATGTCTACCAGCCCCTGGGCGATAACTTCCCGAATGTGCGATCGGTATTCGGTCATCGTCCGGCTGGGAAAGCCATCCGCGGCCGCCTGGGGATTGGGTCCGGGCGAAGCAATGCCCAGGGCCATGTCGGCATCCTTGGCATCCGCCAGAATAAACGCCTTGCCGAAGCGGTCATGGGCCAAAGCCGCCAATTTAGTATCCAAGGTTTTGATCACGTGGTGGATCCTTCCAAACGGGCATAGTCGCTGCAAAGCAGCCGCAACGGAGGTTCATTTTCCTCAATGGCTGAAAAGCGGGGCAACGGCTGGTGAAAGCGATTGTCGGTGGTATCGTCATTCACACTGGACACCTCGCCGACAAGAGCGTCGCCGCCGTGGGCGTAAAAGCTATGGTAAACGCCGGGCACCAAGGTAATACTTTCGCCGGGTTCCAGCAAAATCATTCCGCCGCCGGCCACGCTGCGGGTCAAACCGTCGCACCGGACGCTGACCTGGCCGGTAACAAAATTGCCCGCCTTATCGGAATTATAAAGTTCCACCACCAGCGTACCGCCACCGCGATTGATGATGTCTTCCGTTTTTTGAAAGTGAAAATGGAAAGGGGTTCGCTGGTTTTCGCGGACAATCATGATTTTTTCCGCATATATTTTTTCCGGGTCGCCGGGGCATCCGTTCCGCAGGGTAAACAGCAGCAGGCCGCACTCATTAAAGTTACCCGAGCCAAAATCGGTAACATCCCACCCCAGTTTGCGGGTGATTATGTATGCCGCCTCCCTGTGCCGCCGCTGCCAATCATCGGCTGTCCAGTCGGCAAAGGGCGGCAGGCGAAATCGATGCGACTCAAAAAACTCCAGCGCCTGGCGCAAATAATAGTTGACCTCCGATCTCTTCATGCCGCGACTCCTTCCTGTTGATGGGCCAATTCCAGATGAATGCCGTGCCGACGGGCATGGTGCCGCGCCGACGCCGGCAGGCCCGCATCGGAAACCCAGGTGTGAAATTCCTTCCAATCGGCGAAGCGCACTGCCGCCGAGCCATTCCACTTGGAAGAATCGCAGACCAAAATGTTTTTTCTGCTGCATTGCATGATGCGCTGTTTTACCGTGCATTCCGAGAGTTCGGTGGTAAAGGATCCATCTGCGCCAACCCCGGACGCCCCGATCACCGCCACATCAAAGCGGAGATTTTCCAGCCATTTCAAGGTCAGGTTGCCCACCAGCGCATCGCTGCCGGGGCGATGTTCGCCGCCCAGACAGGTAATAGCGGCATGGCCCGTGGTGGCCAAAGTCATCAGACGCAGCGAATGCGTAAAAAGCCGCAGGTTGCGGCGCGGCAGCAGCAATTCAGCCACCCGCAGGGTGGTGGTGCCGGCATCCAGATAAACTGTGGCATGGTCGGGTACAAGCTCGGCGGCGATGCGGGCGATAGCTCTCTTTTCCTGCTCGTGCTGGCGCTGGCGGCGGTCGAAGGTGGGTTCGCCATGAATAAAATCCGGCCGCATCACACCGCCATGGACGCGTATGACGGATCGGCGGCGTTCCAGATCGACCAGATCGCGGCGCAAGGTGGAACGCGACACCGGCAGTTCGCGCAGCAGTGCATCGACGGACCAGCGCGGCTTTTTCAGCAAGCGTTGCAGAATGGCCTGATGTCGATCGTGAACAAACATGAACGAATTTGACCACATTGTTCACAGCGTGTCAACCCCTGCCGGCCCGCACCCGCCCGGACGCTCTGGTTGTCATCCGGAATAAAAGCGGCCGCTTCGAGCGCTCCATAGTTGCGGCGGGGTTCCATACTCGCGTGTGTTGTGGTATTATAAAAGTCAAGTTTCGGTCGCTCGCGTGCTTGGACAATGTTGTCGCTTGTCGGTTGGACGCCCATAAAGTCATGGAGACCGCGTTACCCGGCGAACCGGGACCAATAATCCAACATGAGACTGATGATGCGCGACGGCACGATGGCCTATCTGCAAAGCCACCATGAACTTTTGGCCGGTATGGAAGATACCGTCGGAGAAAATCTCAACTTCCTGGCCCCGATCGACCGGGCGTGGCAGCCGACGGATTTCCTGCCCGACCTGGCGGCGGAAAATTGGAAGGACCAGTTGGCGGACTTTCGCGATCAGGCCCGCCAGATTTCCGATGAACTGCTGGTGGTTTTGGTGGGGGATATGGTTACCGAGGAAGCCCTGCCCAACTATTCCGTTTCCTTAAATGTCATTGCCCGGGATGAACAAGGCGATGCCCCACGACCATGGGCCAGGTGGCTGCGCGGCTGGACCGCCGAGGAAAACCGCCACGGCGATCTGCTCAATGCTTATTTACGCCTGACCGGCCGGGTGAACATGCGCAGTGTGGAATTGACCGTGCATCACCTCATCGCCCGCGGATTTAACCCCAAAACGAATGAGGAACCCTATAGCGGTCTGGTCTACACATCATTTCAAGAACGGGCCACGCGAATTTCCCATGGCAATGTGGCCAGGCTTGCCGGTGCCCAGGGCGACGCCAACCTGGCCAGAATTTGCCAGCGAATTGCCGGTGACGAATCCCGTCACGAAACATTTTACACCCGTATGTTTGATAAGGTGCTGGACCTGGATGCCGCGGGTGGGATTCTGGCATTTCGGGATATGATGCGCGGCTTGATTTCGATGCCGGGCCGGTTGATGTACGATGGCAAGGCATCGGATCTATTTGATCAATTTGCCACCGTCGCCCAGCGCTTGGAAGTTTATACTGTTCATGATTACGCACGGATTATTGATCATCTGGTGAAAACCTGGCGCATTGCCCAGCGATCGGTCAGCGGCCCGGCGGCCAAAGCCCAGGAATATTTATGCCGACAGGCGGAACGCTATGCCGGCCTGGCTGATAAAATACGTGAATCGCTGATGGCCCGTCCTGCGGCAGGCTTTAGCTGGATTTATGACCGCAAGGCCTGATCTTTAGCCCAGGCCTTTTTGCCCGCCATATCTATCCTCCATTGCGATTTTTTCCGGTGAACCTATCATTTTATGATCGGCTCAGGTTTGGTGGCGGCCGACAATAAGGAGAAATAAATCCATGGTCAAGAAAATGGAACCGCTGGAAATTGGCATGTGCAGTTGGTCGGTTCATAAGGATGATGAGCCTTCTTTGCGGGCGGTGATGAATGAATTGGGCTTGCGCGTGATGCATCTGGCTCTGGGATCGCTGCTGGCCATGGACGATCATCAGCGGACCAGCGAGATCGACACATTTCACCAAAGCCCGCTGGTTATTTCTGCGGGGATGGTGGGTTTTCAGGGAGAAAATTACAAATCATTTTCGCACATTCGCCAAACGGGCGGGCTGGTGCCGGATGCCACCGCCGCGGACCGTGCGGCTCTGATTCTGCGGGCCGCAACCATTTGTCAATCGCTGGGAGTATCACTGTTAACCACCCATATCGGTTTTGTTCCTTCCAAGACGGATCGCGTTGCATTTGATAAATTGGTGGATCGGTTGCAGCGTCTGCTGGATCGTATGGAGCCAACGGGTGTAACGCTGTGTTTTGAAACCGGCCAGGAAACCGCCGCGGACCTGCATGATTTTCTTCAAGCCATTAATCGCCCCAATGTGGGGGTCAATTTTGATCCTGCCAATATGATTCTTTACGGCAAAGGCGATCCGGTGGACGCGGTGAATCTGCTTATGCCCTATGTGCGCCACGTTCACGCCAAAGACGCACGCAAAATATCTCCGTCCAATGCCGACGCCTGGGCCGGGGAAGAGGTTCCCTTGGGCCAGGGCGATGCTCGCTTGGACCAGGTGATTGCGACGCTTTGGAAACACCATTACCCCGGAGCCTTGGCCATTGAGCGCGAAGCCGGCGAAAATCGCCGTGGTGATGTGCAAATCGGCATCGAATTTCTGCGTAATGCCCTCCATAAAGCTAAAAAAGCCGCCGGCAGCCTGTAATCTGCGAAGATACCGCCAATAACCCAGCCGACCACTTGACGTTTGGTATGTGTTTTGTATATTATGCAAACAGATACCTTACGGATTGGTTAAAGGTTTGGGGGCCTGCAGTCCGAAAGAAAAGAAAGGTGATAAGATGCACCGTAAGAATGGCCCGGTCCTCGGCCCGCAAGGGCTGGTGACCACAAGGAAAGGAGTCCTGACCATGCTTGAATGCCCCGTGACCCTACAGGTTCAGCGACGTGCCCCGGCACGATCCCGTTATCGCCAGATGCCCAAAACAACACAGGTCACCTCCGGTCTTTACCGACTGCAGACCCATACTATGCCCGCAGCCCATTTGCTTGGAGTGCCTAATTTACGGGACAAGGATTTGCCGTTGTGCAGTTTCGGTCCCGGCGGCAGTTACCTGGTGGACTGGTACCCCAACCGCTACCGCCCGGAAAGTTCCGTGGAGGAAGCGGACGCACCGGCACCCGCAAGCACCGCGGACAACAGCCTTGCCTTAACTCCATTGGCGCTGCTGGGAGCGGAAATACGGGACTGGCTCATGGGCATTCATCCGGGCCGGATTCACCGCCACGAGGCTCACCCGGAATGTTTTATCCCCTGCGGCCATTGCGGCACCGTGGACACGTGGCGACCCTGGAGAAAGAAATTATCAGCACCGGAGCGCCGCTCCTGGAATAGCCCAACAGTTTTGCCCGTAGACCACAGTGTACATCTGCCTTCCGCGGCCCAGCCGGCCGCACTGGAAACACCAGGTATTAACCCGCTGACCGCGCATTTATCGGAGGTGTCTGTTGACCAATGCAACCCCCAAACAACTGGCAGTGCTTCAGGCGTTGCGGACTTTTCGCAAAACGCATGGCTATTCGCCAACCATGCAGGAACTCGCCGACCAGCTTCACCTTTCCAAGGTCACCGTTTTCGAGCACGTGGGAGCACTCGAACGAAAAAAACTGTTACTGCGCGAACCGCACAAGGCTCGCTCTTTGAACGTTGACCCCACCACGCGATTGCCGGGCGAAGGCACAATCTCGGATCTGCCCCTGTGCGGCTGCATTGCTGCCGGCCAGCCGATTGAATCCACGGAAACGCCCGATACCCTCAACGTCACGGATCTGTTTGCTTCGCGTGCCGGGACGTTTGCCTTGCGTGTCCGCGGAGATTCCATGATTGAAGACCATATTGCGGATGGCGATTTTGTGATTATTGAACGTCGGCAGACGGCCCGCGACGGTGAAATTGTGGTGGCGCTGCTGGAAGACGGCTCGGCTACGCTCAAGCGGTTTTTCCGCGAGGCAAACCGCGTGCGGCTGCAGCCGGCCAATGGTTCGATGCGTCCGATTTATGTCCGGCAGGATGTGCGGATTCAAGGCGTTTTGATCGGCGTTGTACGGTCGTTTCCGCGCAATGGAATGGCCGTGGGCAAGGCCTGACGGCCGTGCGGGTAGACTGCCCGCCCTTACAGCAGCGATCGGCACCGGTCGTAGATATAACTCATCACGATTAGTGCATATCATTCTGCTCAAGCCTTGACAAGACCGACGTTATGCTTAGTCTAATAAGCCCTTGCTACTTTCCGCGGTAGCTCAAGTGGTAGAGTCCCGATAGTCATCGGGATTAACCGATGAGGTGCAGGGCGAGTATAAAACGGAGCGGAACGTTTTCCGCGGTAGCTCAATGGTAGAGTCCCGATAGTCATCGGGATTAACCGATGAGGTGCAGGGCGAGTATAAAACGGAGCGGAACGTTTTCCGCGGTAGCTCAATGGTAGAGTCCCGATAGTCATCGGGATTAACCGATGAGGT
>JAJZNX010000013.1:0-1814 GCA_021852275.1 Planctomycetota bacterium
AAAGTGCCCATCGCCATTATGACACCCGGATTACCTCGCGCGCCGCGTGGCCGACACAATGGAAGTCGCCATGCCCACCAACCCCTGGAGCGGATTGATATTCGGATTCGGCCTGGCCCCCTGTTCAATAACCTGTTGGACTGCGATTCGCGACAAAGTTCGCTCTACCCGGTTATGCCGATTCAACGGTAATTTCAAATATCGGAGGTAGTCTGTCAGCGCGGCAAAAAGAACGCGGTTACGCAAAATTCCCGCAGGTAAGACCTGGGCCTCGGCCTGAAGTGCCCGGGCGCACGGATAACACTCGGAGGGATCTCTCCGGCAAGCGACCATGCTGCGGTCTAACGCACCCACGGGGCTGCGGGACCAACGGCGTAAAATCCAGGCCCGGAGATGCGGACGCGGCGAAACCACCGCGGCGTACAGATAAACCTCCATGGCTGCCGATTCCTGGCCGGAAAGCATCAGACGGTATTGTCTATCCAGATCATGAAGCATGCGTTGGGTTTGCCGAACGATCGTACGTGCCACCGACATTTCAAACATGAGCTTGCGATCCGCCCGAACTGTGAGCGTCTCGTGAATTCCCAGATGCCTTACCACGCGATAGGCGGCGCGAACCTGCCCCGCCCACAGCAATTCCAGGGTAAGCTGCACATTGGCCTGTTCGGCGAGAATATCGTAGCGACGACGGTCTACCAGCGGGGTAGCGGCCAAGTATGCCAGCAGGTTGGCCATTTGCCATATTGGGGCAATCTGGACAATGCTGTGGAGTTTCGTCACCTGCATGTAGCGGCTGACGGCAGCCTGAGCCAAGGGCGAACCACTGCGGCTTTGATAGCACAGGGCAAAAACACGCAAACACAAAAGCCGAGCCCGGCCGCGATGAGGTTCCCGTTGCGCCTGCTTAAGCATGGCTGCGGCAAACGCCAGTCGCTTGGATAAATATTCATATTTCACGCGCCGGGCCTGCGCCCCATATCTTCTTTGATACCAGCGCCAATCAGCCATGCTGTAGAGCGGCTTCATGCCCGGCGTCGCCGTACAGGGTTGCTTTTGGACCAGCGACAAATCGGGCCAAAGGTCATGCAGGACGATGGTGGGTGGCAAGAGCGGGGGTGGACGCCGCGAGAAAGTTGCCGCAGCCGATTCAGGGCCAAGCCCCCAGAGTGCCGCGAGCATCGGGGCAATGACAAAGCTAAGCGCCGGATGGCGGCAATAACGGGCAATAATGGCCGGTACTATTGGCATGAGAATGGACTTCCGTGACGACCTTGATCAATGCAACAGCGCCATCCCTGGCACCCCCATGACAACCCTTTGGTATTATGCACTTCTGCCAGTTCAATACAAGTGACGCGGAAGGCACCTTTCTCAACGGTGGCATAGTTCCACTGGGCTCACTCAAAAGCGCGATATGGCCGGTGAAATATCGCCAAATAGGATTGTGTCATCTGGGGTAGCCTTGAAATGTAGTCGGCCCACCCTCTATAGTGGTGCATTGGTGTGGCTTGGCGACAAAATGTTTTGACGTTGGGGCTGCGCGGGATAAGGTATTCCGCTTCTTGGAATTAAACATGGCGCTTTTGTCACATCCAAACGATCATTGCGACAAGCCGCAAAGCGATATCCATCAGGCGCGGCGGCATGGTGCTGGAAGCAGTGATTTTGGAGAGATATTGGCATGCGGTTTCGGTACTTCCGGACTGATGTGGGCATTGGGCTATATCTGCAGAATGCCGGGGGCGGCAATACCAGCCGGCGTTATCTTGACTTTAATGCTTGTGGCGCTGGTGCATTGATCAAGGTCGTCA
>JAJZNX010000013.1:1824-3366 GCA_021852275.1 Planctomycetota bacterium
GGCGGCGACAACCAATCAAGGCTGGCGCGGCGGGTTATTTTCTGGCGTGGTGGCGGGAATCGCCAATTTACTTATCCTGGGAACATTGGGCCATGATCTAACCACGGACCACCGCATCATCGATTACATGTTGCTGTGGGGATTTTCTTCCCTGGCCCTTTCCGGCCTGTTGGGTGTTTTTGGAGCGCTGATTGGGCAAAGACTCAATCCGGATCGCGAATCGCGGTTGCATGGCGAAGGAGCTTTTACTCTCATCACCGCCTGTATCACCCTGCTACTTATTCTGGCCGGGGGCATGGTGACCGGTTTTAATGCCGGCCTTTCTGTACCCGATTGGCCCGACGTGTTTCGCTACAACATGTTTCTGTTCCCGCTTACGCGCATGACCGGAGGGGTATATTTTGAGCACACGCATCGCCTGCTGGGAACGCTGGTGGGCCTGGCCACCATGACCCAAGCGGTTTACCTGTGGTTCCGTGATCACCGGCGCTGGGTGAAGGGCTTGGCCATTCTGGCCTTGTTGATGGTCATAGGACAAGGTATTTTGGGCGGACTTCGGGTGACGGGACATTTCACCGGCGATCAATCGCGAATCCACATGGATCCCAGCACGCGCCTGGCCATTGTTCACGCCACCTTCGGCCAAATTGTATTTGCGGTTCTCGTCGCCATTGCCGTAGTCTGTTCCCGATCATGGCGCAGCAATCTTGAAACCGTGCCACGCGGCGGTGTCGGCACCAATTTTATCCTTAGTTGGACGCTGGTTTTCTTGTTAATCATTCAGCTTTCCCTGGGTGCAATCCTGCGACACACCGGTCGTTTGCTGGTTTGGCACATCGGCCTGGCCACGGTGCTGCTTCTTTTAGCCATGTTCGTGGGCATAAGAACTTGGGCCCTGCATCAGGATGAGCCGATCCTGCGTCGCCTGGGCGTGGCCCTGCTAAGCGTGGTAGGCTTGCAGGTTTTGTTGGGCGTCGGGGCCGTCATTGCCACCGATGGCGGGCATGTGCTAGCACATCCATTGTTCTGGCAGGCTATGGTGACCACCGCGCATCAATTCTGTGGAGCAGTGCTCTTGGCGACAGCGCTGATGCTGGCACTCTGGACGTTACGGTTTCAGGCCAAACCTCATCCCCGCTTGGAACAGCCAGCGAAAATGCCGGCAGTGCGGTAATCGGAAAATTCATGATTCACATACCCGGGCGGCTGGAAGACGAAACGGAACCAGCCGACTTTGTAGGCGTCGGTCCGGGCAGAGGTGTACCGGGCCGGGTGGCTGGCTTAACCTTCGTTTTTGCCGCGTAAAGGATAATGTCACGGGCCAAGACTTGGGCGGAAGCCGGCGCGTAGCCGCTGATGCCCCAGGTGTTGGTCCCCAACAGACCGCTGGTGATATCGTCCGGCGAATATAAAACTCTCCATCTGCCACCCTTTTTTACCCCCAGTAATTCCGGGCGGGTTTTCACCCCATGCTTCTTCGTAAAGAACTTTCGATATTGAACCCTCACTGCCGAAATTCCTCCCGGCATGGTGCCGCGGTAA
>JAJZNX010000027.1 GCA_021852275.1 Planctomycetota bacterium
GCGACGGTAGGTGACAGGCTCGCTATCCCGCGGTTGGTTGGCTATCATACCCAGCGGCCTCAAACATGGTGTCCGTCGGCGGGCGGCCAGGGCTGCGGTTTTCCAAACAGCGTGTGCAGCGTGCGAACCTGGTTCAAGAGCCATCCGAATAAAGTGTGGCCCCGCTCTTTTGCTCATGACCCCAGGCCGGCCTGTCTGGGATTCCCCTGGGCGGCTGCCGCGGCGCTGCTGATTTATTTCTGCGGTGGCCCGAATCCCGGCTGTTGTCAGGCGCAGGTGTCGGCTTCGCGTTTATCCACCGCTTTTGGCGATTGGTTCAACGCCGATCGCCCCCAGAGTCTGGTGGATCGAGATAACCTTACCGGCGACTGGTGGGGGGCACGCGATGCCCTGCAACGCCGTGGTATCATCCCGGCTGTTTCCTTTCTGCAGGCCGTTAGCGAAAATTTTACCGGCGGCATCCGCACCAACCGCATAGATTGGCGTTATCGCCTCGATGTTTCGCTGACATTGAATACCGCCAGGCTTCTGGGTTGGAAGGGAGGAACCGCATTTGTTGATTTTATGGCTCACGGCGGTGAAAATCCGGCCTTGAATCTGGTCGGGGCCGCGCAGGCCATCAGTGCCATCGACCAAAATCCCGCCACCCGGCTGGATCAGATATGGTACAAGCAGGAACTTTTGGGAAAAGACCTGTGGGTGAAGCTGGGTCGCATTGATACCACGTATGATTTTGACAACATCCGCGATGCCCAACCCTTCCTGAATGGTTCCTTTGGCTTTACCCCTACCATTTTTGTGTTTCCCAGCTATCCGTTTTCCGCCTGGGGTGGTGAGGTTGGCTGGAAGCCCTGGAAGCATCTGCAACTTCAAGCCGGCCTTTTTGACGGCAATACGGACAACACTCTGCCCGCCGTAGCCAGTGCCGATCCCAACGCCGTGGAAAATCCCTACGGTCTGATGGCCATCGGCCAGCAGAGCGTGAATTGGCACCTTGGCCCGCCGCAGCTTAGTGGTACCGTAACCCTGGGCGAGTGGTACCACACCGGATCCTTTCAGACGTATGGGGGAACCTATCAGCAGAATGCGCACGGCTTTTACATGTACCTGGATCAGACGTTATGGAAATCAGACCATCAGCCAGGTTTATCGACCTCGCGCATTGGTGCTTTTATTCAATATGGCTGGGCCAATGGCAACCTCACGGAAATCAACGCCAACCTGCTCGGCGGCCTGCGCTGGCGTGGCCCAATTCCCGGAAGACCTGATGACAACCTTGGTTTGGGTGCCAGTTGGGCGCATCTGAGCCGCTTTGCCGGAACACCCTACCACTCGGAATGTATCGTGGAAGGATTTTATTCCATTGCAGTAACGCCCTGGCTCAACGTCCAGCCGGATTTACAATATGTTATTCATCCCGGCGGTACGTACGCCAACGCCCTGGTGGCGACGGTGCAGGTGGGCATTGAATTTTGATGGAGAACCCCATGGATTTGGCCCCGCCCCTTCTGCCGCGCCGCCGGGCCGCGATTATCTGGATTGTCATTTATGCCCTGGTCATCGCCGGCCCCGTGCTGCTGGTACGTCTGACCCAACCACACCAGGGCCACCAGGGCTTTTTGCAGGATCTATCTAACAATCTGGCACTGGCCGGGTTTGCCATTCTGGTGCTGCAATTTGTGATGGCCGCACGTATTCCACGCCTGGAATCGCCGTTCGGACTCGATTATCTGCTGCGCTTTCATCGGGCCATGGGGCTGTTGGCCGTGTTGATGTTATTGGCCCATCCGATAATGCTGGCCTGGGGTACAGGCCGATGGTGGCTGCTCACACGCCTGGCGGTGCCCTGGCCGGTGGAGTTGGGGCGGCTGGCCCTGCTGGCATTGGTGGTAACGGTGATTACCGCGGTGTGGCGGCAGGCCCTGCGCCTTGAATATCAACGCTGGCGGCGCTGGCATGGACGCCTGGTGGTGTTCATGCTGGTGCTGGCTTTTGTGCATAGCCTGGTATTGGGCGTTGGCGGTCGCGGACGCGGAGATCTGGCCCCGTGGCCGCTGCGGGCCGTCTGGATTGCCCTGGCCGCGTGCGCGCTGGGCGTGTACGTGTACCATCGATGGTTTCACCGGTTTTATCATCGCAAAATCCTCCATACAGTCACGAGCGTAAAACAGGAATCCCGGGATGTATGGACGCTGACATTTGCTCCGGTATTGCCGGTGGGCAGGCGCGTGCATAGCCCGGGCCAATTTCACTACCTCACCATTTTAAGCCCCCATGTGCCGCGGGAAGAGCATCCGTTTTCCATATCCTCAAGCCCCGCTGCCGGGGAGGGCTTGGCCTCCACGATCAAAATCGTCGGCGATTTCACCGCCCTGATTCCAAAAATAAAGCCGGGCGACCGGGCCTACATCCGCGGCCCGTTTGGTCGTTTTTCCTATCTTGTTGCCTCCCCGGATAAGCCGTTGGTTCTCATTGCCGGCGGAGTGGGCATCACGCCGCTGATGAGCATGCTGCGACATCTACGCGATACCCGATCCAGGCGGTCGGCGCTGCTGGTGTTTGTGAACCGCAGTGAGGAGGATATCATCTTTCGGGAGGAACTTGCGGCCATGGAAGCACTGGACCATCCGCAGGTACGGGTGGTGCATGTTTTAAGTCGCCCCTCCGTCGATTGGCGGGGGCCTCGGGGGCGCTTGAATCGGTCGTTCCTGATTGAATTGCTTCGTGGGCAGGTGCTGGAGAAGGACTATTACGTTTGCGGACCGCCGGCCATGGCGGAAGCCATCATACTCCTGCTGCGTGAAATCGGTGTGCCGCCACCGAATATCCATTCAGAGCAGTTTTCCTACTGAAGGAGCGTGCTGATGTTGCGAACCTGGTATTTTCGGTGCGTGGTGACAGCAATGATCTTGTGGGTGGGAGCACTGGCCGTTGGCTTGGCAGCTCTGGCCGGAGGCTCGCCTCCGGGCCGGAGGACGGCGATACCAGCCCGCATGAAAGCAGCAGGCCCATCACCAGGAGGACCGGCTTCACCCGGCCAACGCATGCTACGGCGCTCCAACCATCGGTCCGTGGAGTAACCATGATGAAACGCAACCCGTTCCGATGGCTTTTGCAACCACGCAGTCTGCGCTTCGAGTTGCTCTGGTCGGTGAATTTGATTCTCGGCATCGGGTTGCTGACCTTCCTGGCGTTTTTGTATCACCACGAACTGCGCCGCCGCCTGCAAGACCGTTACCAATCCCTCCATGCCGAGGCTGCGGCTCTCGTCGACGGTGTGCAGGAATTGCGCAGTCAAGGTCTGCCGGAAGTTCAGGAATATATCAATGCCACGTGTCGGCTGATGCAATCGGTGCAGGGATCACCACACCATTATATTGCGGTGCAGGTTGGGGGGGCGGTGCTGCAAAGCGGCAATGCCGGCCCGAAACCAGGACGCCTTTATGCCGCGGTGCGGCGGGCCGCCGGGACGCCAAGCCACCAGGCACGGGCCGGTCGCCAGCGCCTGATGGTGGCGGCCGACCGGCTGGGCGATGTGCAGTTGTACGTGGGCGAAAATGTTGCGGGTATCCAACACCGCATCCGCAACCAGATTCTGCTGTGGCTGGCCGTCATTGCCGTATTGGGGCTGGTGCTCACGGCGGTAATCAGTCTGGTGCTGATTCGATTGGTAACGCGGCCCCTGCAAGAGTTGGTGGCGGCGGTGTGGCACATTGGGCAGGGCCATCTTGAGGCGGATATTCCCAACATTCGCAGCAGCCAGGAGATGGCATTTCTGGCGGCCGCCATTGGTAACATGAGTACTGCTCTGGCGGAAGGCCGACGGCAGGATCAACAGCGCATTGAGAAAGCCCGGCGCATTCAGCAGCACTTGCAGCCGCGGGTGGCCATCGGTGCCGATCGTATTGCGGTTGGCTATAAACCCGCGGCCATGGTGGGCGGAGATTATTTTGATTTCCAACTGCTCTCCGCAGGGGTGATTCTGGCTTGTGTGGCGGATGTTTCAGGGCATGGGGTTCCCGCCGCCATGGGCGCGGCGATGCTCAAAACACTCTTTCTTGCGGCCACAGCGGAAAACACGGATCCCGGCCAGGTACTTACCAGAATGAACAGCACATTTACGCAGGTGGCGTTGGAAGAAGATTTCGCCTCTATCATTGTTGTCAAATTAGACCCCCACCGGCATACGCTGGAGTATGCCAGCGCTGGTCATGAAACCTGTTACCTGCTGCGGGCAACAGGGCAAGTAGAGGCCTTACATTCCACAGGGGGCCTGATGGGCTTAACGGCCCAGGCGCAGTGGCAATCCCAGACGCTGTCCATGACTTACCCGGATCGGGTGGTGCTGCTGACCGACGGCCTTTCCGAAGCCATGTCGCCGGAAGGACGGCTGTTTGGCCGTCAGCAGGTGCATGATTTACTCACGGCAAAATGCCAAGCTCCGTTGGATGCGGTTGCGGGGAGCTTGATGACGGCGGTGGAGGTGTGGTGTAAGGGTCGATTGCACAGAGACGATATCACGGTTTTGGCCATAGCCATGTCATAATGGGCTGTCAGGAAATAACGCGTATGAATACGGCGCAGGCATTTCGGCACCTCCCCATAGTCGGCTGGGTCCCTCCAGCCGCTGCGAATAAACGCCGCCCGCCGCTTGTTGAAAGCTGACTGCTGATCGCTGATTGCTTACCGCCATCCGGGCACATCAATGTGGCAGGTGGTGCCCAGCCTTATTGTAGAACATGACCTGGGCCGCCAAGGCCTGGGCCGATGCGGGTGCATAACCACTGATCCCCCACGTATGGGTACCTAAAAAGCCGCTGGTGATGTCGTATTGCGAATACACAACGATCCAGCGCCCATGCCATTGGATGCCCAAAAGGTGCGGGTGGGTATGGAGCCGGTCCACCGCAGTCACAAACTTGCGGTAGTGTACCTGCGTCACATTGGTGCCATTGGGAAACTTGCCTGTCAACAGCGATGCAGTGAGTGGAATTGGCACCAAGGGGCGGTGGGGGAAAATGGTCTTTATCAGCTTGACGAATGAATCCGTAAATTGCCGGTTGCCCCCCGCGGCATCGCCCAGCAACATTCCGCCGTGGCGCAAGTAGCGGCCAAGGGCGGCAATTTGCGAGGCGCTCCAGGTAAAGTGCCGGGTGCCAGTTATCACTGCCAGATCGCAGGTGGCAACATGCAGGGCTGTGGGCAACACGGGCGAGAGTTGCACCCCCAGGCCATGAGCACGTGCAGCCAGCGCCGCCATGCGCGGCCACGCCCCCGGTTCCGGATTCCAATTTCCCGGATATTTGATCAGCCCCACGGATATTCGCTGATGAACAGCCGCCGTTGATGGTGGCACCGCCAGAGAATGCAGCCGGTTTGACAGGGCACCTTTTCCATTGGCATAAAAATACAAATTCGCGGGAATCTCCCAATCGCGTTTCCGGTTGAATTGCCGGGCCTGCCACACCCCGCCCAGGTCCAACGGACTGATAATCCACAAATAACGCACGCCATTGCTCATGGCCAGCAAATGCGGATTACGCCTGAAGTGCAGCCAGGGTTGTATATGGTAAAGCATACTGGCGGCGGCCAGCGGTTTAACTTGATAACGCTGATGCACGGTTTGCACAGCGGCATGAATCATGGCCTTTTCGAATGAAGCCGAGCGCCCGTCGCAGGACGCGAGAATGATGCCCCCCGCATGAAGATATTGCCGCAGTTTAGCGATATCGCCCGGCGAAAAATGCGGATCGGCAGCACCGGTTATCAGCAGCAGCGGTGAATTGAGCCAATCGGGCACCGGCGTGTTAAAACTGACCACCTGCCAGTTCAATGGTGTTTCAAACGTGCGGCTGACCCAGGAGGTAAAGTTGGCGGCATCACGCTGGCGGGCATTCCACGCACCGCTGTAACTATGGTTGTATTGAAGCTTGTTCATGAGAATGGGATTCAGTCCGCGGTCGAGTGTCAACAGGGCATAAGCCGTGCTCACGTTGCGATCGGCCCCGATAAAGTGCCCCTTCCAACTACCATTGCGGTGCTGCGTCTTAACCAGTTGCCGGGCGAAATCGTCATACCAATTGTGCTGCGCAAATGTCTCAAGCCCGCAGGCCAGGCCCAGCCGCACGTAATTGTACATTTCATAAAGACTGCGGACTTTGCCGGTGAAGTGCCGGTTGATCCAGGCCATGCCGCGGAGCACATTCGGATCCGGTTGCGGATTAAGCGTGGGCTGCTGGTGAATGAATTCATCACAAATCAGCAGGCTGGCCAGCCCGGCGGGGGTAAAATCGGCGGCGCGCCACGGGGTGTCGGCCCGGTGGATGGGTTTGGAGCTGCTGTACCCCCAGGCACCGGAAATACTCTGGACCGCACGCCAATGCCGCGCTGCCCGCAGCCAGTAACGCCGCGGGATCACAAGGCCTTGATGGGCGCAGGCCCACACTCCCAGTACGCCGTACTGGCTGTTGGAGTTGTCCCATAAATTCCGGGGCCGCCGGAACCCCACGTAGTGTGGAATTATCCAATACGTATATGCGCCATCGCGGTTCATCGCCCGCCGCAGGTATCGGGCATCCATTTTCAGCACACGCAGGTATTGTGGCCTGGCCGGCAGCAAAGCCATGGCATTGGCCTGAAATGACGCCACATAAGTGGATTGCGGTTGCAGCCCGGCGAGAAAATGAATGGCGCGCCGCAGCGGCGGAGCATACATGTTCAGAACCGGTAGATGCAGGCTTTGGCCCACATCCAGAAGCGCTTGGGCGACCAAAGCGGTTTCACCGCCGAACTGCCGCGGGAACTGGCTTTTCCCGCTGGTATGGGCCTTGGTATCATCCGGCCAGAAGCCTTCCCACAGGGTGGTTTTATCTTCATGGCGAAGCAGAAATTCAACGCCACGGTCGATGGCCCGGATCACCTGCCGACTTCGTACGCGGGGTGTTAATTTCAATCCGCCAGTGAGCGTCTGGCCAACGGGTAAGTGCGGCGACAACGCTGCATGATGAGCTGGCCCAGTGCCCATGGCACCATGCACTATTGTATGCGGAGTTACCACGCAAATTGCCGTGGCCAGAGCCAGCGTAAGCAGCATCGGGCGTGTGGGGAACTTCCTTTGATCATACCGTAAGAACATAGCAACCCAATCCTGATGCCGGTGCAGTTTATACCGCGGAGGCATCATACCGCGGCTAGAGTTTTAGCGGCAATCGTCCGGGTAACACAGATATTCCTGTCTGTGGCCGTATGGTACAATACTTGCCCGACGCGGTCATTGGGGGGCGGGCATCATGCCCGCCTCGCTGTAGCTGGCTGGGTCCCTCCAGCCGCGGTAAATAAAAGCACCCCGCCGCTGGACTCGTTCCCCAAGCGAGCCGCTGGGTTTATCCCCGCGGTTTTCCTCAACCAACCACCACCCGCTGACCGCTGAAAGGCCCACCCCCTTTAGCTGCGGGCATGGTACCTAATGTGCTGTCCCCAAATGTTCTGGTATTCGGCATGGCACCCTTGGCGGCCAGGATGGCCGCCTTCCATCAAGGCACGTCGGTCAGCAGTGTCATCCTATGCCCGAAGGATGGCCTTGCACCGAATGCCAAAAGTTATAGCCGCACCCGCCGAATTTTGATAACAAGTTATTTGCACTTCTACCGGAAGTTGGTAAACTTATCTGCGGCCAAACAGGTAATGAATTCTACTGACCGAAAAGGTCTGGTGCGATTACATATTTTGCAAGATGTTGGGGCGGGACCAACGGCTCAAGTATGAAAATCTTGGCGTTTTACCAAAAAAGGAGAAGGCACAATGGTTTCAGAAAATGCGGCAAATGGTGCTACCGGAAAAAAAATAAGCTGGCTGCCGTGGGCGATGGTGGTTCTGCTGGTTGGCATGGCTCTGGGCACATGCACATACCTGCTGGGGAAACAGAATGCCCGAATTATCAGGGAGAATCAGCAACTCTCGCGGCAAGTCGCCATTCAGGGCAAGGAACTCAATCATTTGCGGACAGCGTTGCAGCAACAGACTGCCGTAACCTACGCTGCGCTTGGCAAAGTGATTCCCGTAAAAATGCCGGCAGAATTTGATGTGGATTTAAGTGCCGCGGAGCAGGCGGCAACGAAGCTCGCCAGGCAAGGATCCCCGGACCTGGTGGAAGTCAAACGAAATATTCATACTGTCGCCCTGCTTGTCCGCCAGCTCCCGCCATGGGCGGAGCAGGACTACCTGCCGCGGTTTAACGCGCTGCGGTGGGCCCTTTCAACCGAATATCTGCTTGCAGCGTCTGGTGCTGGCCAAAACCAGACGGCAACCGAAGTCAGCGACAACGCAGAAAATCTTATCCACCAGATGAATTCCATTCCTAATCCGACCAAACTGGGGATAACTGCGGCCACGCTGGACAAGCTTTTTAAGCACCTTAAAGGGGCGGCCCGGAGGCTGCAATCTCGTGCGGCCGAACTGGTCTACCACAGCGCAAGGGCAGAAGCGCTGGCTTGCTTGAACAATCCGAAGCTCGACCCCTCTGTGGCGATTGCGAGTTTGCAACCGTGGCTGAATAACAAGGAGTGCGGACTTGAGGCGACTCTTCTGGCTGATAAGCTCTATCATCTTGTGGCGGAGCGCCAGGCCGGCAATATCATGAAACAATTTAATCGAGCTGCCAAACGGCTAGATGGGAGCCTATTGACTGTTGCCTTGGGCAACGCTTACAACGGTCTGGCGGCGCTAAAAATCTCATTGGCTGCGCGCGGGCTTCCCGCTGACCCGGTGGTTGAAGCTGACCTTGCGAAGTGCAAGGCAGACCTCCGGGAGATTGCCCAGCGGCAGGCCGCGAAACGGGCAAAAATTCGACGATACTACCAGTACTGGGCAATGGAGCAAATTAAGAAATGCCAGGTCCGGTACAAGGCCGACAAAAAGGTAGGCTGGAACCATTGGCAGTACAAGGATATTATGCATGCGGCAATAAACTACTTGCTCCCAATTCGGCAGGGCGCGCTTACGGTGGCGGTGCAGCAGGAATATAACCAGGAGTTCAGCCTGGTTTGGGGGAAACTGAAGGGCCGTGATGACCAGACCTACGTCGCTGAACAGGAGGCCGTTGTCCGACAAATATCGCCGATGGATGTATGGAAAAAGGAGTACGGAAAATGAACCGCCTTCACACGCTATTGTTTGTTCTTGCCACGACCTTGCTGGCGGTGACAAATTGCTGTGCACGATCAATCGTGAACCCCATGACTCTGATGGAAACGCCGGCCCGGCAAGCCGCATCAATTTATCCGCCGGTTCCCTCAGACGCCGTTGGCACCGCTGTAGGGACGATGTTTCCGGAATTGGTTGAGAAGCCCGCAATTGGTGCTGTCCGTTCGCCAGTGGATGTACTTGGCGAAATCGAAGAAACGATCCAAAATGCAAACATCGGCGAGCCGTCGCTACGGAACCCCGTTCCCGAGTCGGCTCTACGGAACCTGCAGACTTCCCTTGCCGAACAGGGCGTGGAACTAACGCCTGATGAGCTTAGCGCAGCGGTGGATTATGCCCATGCACTCATGCGGGAGTCTACGAATGCCTCTCTCTATGCGAAAGTCATGGAAAGCCTGGGCAGCGAGCGAGCGGCCTTCCATGGGAATGTGGCGGAGTTGAGGGAAGCTGGGGAGAGAAACATGGTACTCACCAAGGACACCCAAAGCGAGCACTTCGACCTGACGGAAGCAAAAGTCGTTGCCAGGAGTGCCCAGTTGAAGGTGTACAAGGATCCGGCCAGGGGGTTGCAAGAAATGATCGAGGATTTAAGGGAAACTCCTGAAGCCTCCGGCCGTTACGGAATTATGCCGAGGGATTCACTGCTTGAACTCGAAGAGCGTGGCTTGGTCTACCGGCGAACGATTGGGGACGGCGAGTTCTTTATTCCACGGGAGGAGCCGAGTATCAAGCTTATGCCGACCAAGTCATTCTCAACATATGGCGAATCTGTCGATTATGCGGAACGGGGGAGAGCCATTTTGCAGCAGGTCCGGGGAGCCTCCGGCGAGGCTGCGGAATCGGTGGCGGAAGGAGGGTTTGCTATGGAATCCGCGGCCGGCGTTGAAGGCGGAGTCGAAGGCGGGACGGTTGGGGCAACAGAAGGGTTATCCAGTGTACTTGTGGTCGGCAGCAAGGCGTTGGGGATCGTCGGTGCGGCGGCTGCGGTGGGCTTTGAGGGCTACAATTTATCTGAATGGATCAACGGTCATATATCTACGCGGCGATTTACAGAGAGTTCGGCCAGCCTTGGCGGGGGGATCGCTGGTTGGATCGCTGTTGGTTCATACGAATGGTTCAACGGCCATATGTCTACGCGGCGATTTACAGAGAGTTCGGCCAGCCTTGGCGGGGGGATCGCTGGTGGTTTCGGCGGCGCTTGGGCAGGCGCGGCAGCGGGTGGGGCTGTTGGCAGCTTCATTGGTCCCGAAGGTACTCCAGTGGGTGCATTTATCGGCGGCATAATCGGTGGTATTGCGGGCGGGTGGACTGGCAGCGTAGCGGCAGACTATGCCGTAGGCTCTTATTACCAATTCGAAGACAATAAATTTGGCCGGCAGCAACAACGGGAACTAAGGCAATTCCTGATCAGGTATTACAGCCATCCGGCACCCCGAGGCCCTTGATTCCCAGCCAAGACCGGTAAACGGCGATCGATATGGAGCAATTATCAGATTTCAGCGGTTGTCTATCAAGGGGAGGGCGAGGATGCACTGCAGCGGATTACGCCGGGAAAATGGATGGTTTGGAAGGAATTGCCACGCGAACTTAGACGCCAGCGGGCAAAGCTCATACAGTAGTCCAGCAGCATCCGTGCCCTCGTATCCCTGTGGCAAAATAAAACTCCCGTCTATCAGTCCCCCTCATACCTTTGTGCCCATTGTGGTTCAATTAAATAGCCTCCGTGCCTGAAGCTTATCCCGATTACCTTTAATAACATTTAGCCATCGGAACGTCTACACGGTGAAAAATTGCCCGCTGATCGCTCGCGGGCCGCAGCCCGCACCTTCTGTTACCCTGCTCCATTTTCTCATGCTCTGGTTTGCCCGTGGTTCAAAGAACCAGCCGGAAAGTGTAAAGTAATTTTTCCCGGTCCCTTATCCACCGTCGGCACCAGATTGCCTATTTTATAAGCAAAGTTTCCCAGGCTCATCAAACCTTAACCATTTCACAGGCACCGCCAACCTCCTTTACGGGCCTAATTTTGCAATCCTGGCACTTTTGGGGTCATTGGCATACCATTTGCCTTTACTTTCTCGCAGCGTGTGGTTTTGTGTTATTTTTTTTAAGGAGTTTTCAATGACCCACAAACGCACCCTCAAGTTTACCTTGGCTGTGGCTGCGGCCATGGCTGCTGGCGGGCTGATGTTGTCCGGCCCGGCTTCTGTTCGCGCCGCGGGCGGCACCACCGTTCCCGCAGCGGATACCACGGTGAGTCTGGACAGCACCACGGCCCCGGCCGTACCCGCAACGCCAACTCCGGCACCGGACACCAATCCGCTGTTGATGTATTCGCTGGATAAAATTCCAGATTGGAACGGCGCGACTATCGGCCAGGATCTGCAAACCGCCGGGCTTGATATATATGGTTATGTGGAAGCGGGCTACACTTCCGATTTGAGCGGCCGACCGGCTGGCGGCGTTATCCCCGACCGCGTTTTTGATACAGAGTACGGCAATCATCTCCAGATGGACCAGTTGGATCTGACCGTGGCCAGAGCCATCAATCTTTCCGATCCAAGCTATCTCAAACGCGGATGGGCCATCGGTGGCAAGGTAGAATGGCTGTACGGCTATGATGCCGCCACCGCCGACAATATTCACGCCAACGGCCTGAACTTTTACCACAGTTGGGCCACTCAGGGCAGCGCTGTTACCAGCGCCATCCAGGATCCCCTGTACCAATTCGACCTGGAACAGGCGTACCTTACGCTGGCTGTGCATCTGGGCGGCGCGGGTGATGTCAAGTTCAAAGCCGGCACGTTCGCAACGTTGCTGGGCGAAGAAACCATCAATCCTACCACCAACTATTTTTACTCGCATTCATTTGCCTTCGGCATGGGCATCCCTTTTACCCAGACCGGGGTGCTTGCAGAATACGTGCCCAATAGCACGTGGACTTACTACGCCGGCATAACCCGCGGCTGGAACCAGGCCCTGAACGACAACAACAGTTCCGTGGATTTTCTCGGCGCGGTCAGTTATACGCCTAATTCCCAGTTGACCGCAACGGTGAATCTATCCGTGGGACCCCAGGACAATGGTGACAACGGCCATTACCGCACGGTGGTGGAGCCGCTCATCACTTATACGCCTCCCATCCTCGGCAACAATCTGACCCTGGTGTCGGATACCACCATCGGCTACGATGGCGCCGGTAATGCCAGCAACGGCCAATCTGCCGGCTGGCTCAGCGAAGCCCTGTATCAAAGCTACACTGTCAATAACTACGTGCAGCTCAACGCCCGCGAAGAGTACTACTACGATGGTGCCGGCTTTACCATGGACGCCTTCGACTATAACCCGCCTCCGGCCGGTGTAACGGTACAGTATGGTGAAATTACGCTCGGCACCAAGATCACCCCATTCCCCAATGGCAGCCTGAGCAAAAACTTCTACTTCCGCCCGGAACTGCGCTTTGACCTGGCGGATCATGGTGTGCTGACCAACGGCAAGCATTACCAAACCACCTTCGGTATCGATGCGATCTACACATTTTGATCGCCACACCTTCTACAGTTGCAGTTGTAACCGCCGGCGGGGCCTTGACAAAGCCCCGCCGGCTTTTTACGCGCCATGCAATACCCCCGCCAATAGCAGCCATCGCCCGCTTCGGCTAAAATAAACCCCGTCCGGCGCAAGAACAGATGCCGGCATTTGGAATGAAGCAAAATGTCCGCTTTCCGCATGACGCAGGTGATCTTCTGGCTGGGGTTGTCCATATACCTTGGCGGACTCGCGACACTGGGGGGTATTGTGGCCTGGCAGCTTTTTTCCATCCTCGGCCATACCAGTGTGCACGTGGTGGGCATGAGCGCGCATCTGAACCAGTCGCGGCAACTGGCCGGCCTTATCTTTGGCCGCATTCTGGAGGCCTTCAATGTTGTGGAAATTGTCTGCCTGGCCTTGATGTTTCTGGCCATTTTTGCCCAGATGGCACTGCACCTGAATCTGCTGAATATCTGGGTTTGGCTGCGCCTGATTCTGGCGGTGCTGCTGCTGTTAATCTCGGTGTATGATATTTTCATTATTTCGCCGGCCATTCACCGCCAGCATCATCAATGGATCACCAATATTGATGCCCACCCGGCCATGGCCCGGGTGCATCAGCAGATTTTCTGGCAACTGCACCGGACCAGCGAGACTTTGGGAGTCAGCGAAATCGGCCTGCTTTTGCTTCTGCTGGTGGTTTCGGCGTGGGGTATCAGCCAACCCACCCGGCGGCAATTTCTGGTACCGGCGGTGCCTGGCCATACTCCGTCCGCGGCAAGCCCGCACGCATGATTTGGAGTGCCTATGGAGCTGGATAAGCCTGACCAAAGAAAAACCCGCTGCGACACCATCATCGCCCGTCTGCGCGAAACTTTTCCCGATGCCCACTGCGCCCTGCACTATGCCGATGCTCTGCAATTGCTGGTGGCCACCATTCTTTCAGCGCAATGCACCGATGTCCGCGTGAACATGGTTACACCACGACTTTTTAAGCGATTTCCCGATGTCCAGGCCCTGGCCGAAGCCGAGCCGGCCGAAATTGAAAAGATCATCCAGAGCACCGGCTTTTTCCGCAGCAAGGCCCGCGCTATTCAACAAACCGCCAGGGATATCATCGCCCACTATGGCGGGCAGGTGCCGCAGACGATGGAAGAGCTGACGAGTCTGCGTGGCGTGGGACGAAAAACCGCCAATGTCGTGCTTGGCAACGCCTTTGAGAAAAATTGCGGCATCGTCGTAGATACGCACGTGGGCAGGATCGCCCGCCGCCTGGAGCTGTCCCAGCATACCGATCCTGAAAAAGTGGAACAAGACCTGATGCGGCTGGTGCCACAGCATCTCTGGGCGCTGTTTTCTCATCTGCTCATTGCCCATGGCCGCACGTACTGCACCGCTCGTAATCCACGCTGCGCCGATTGCCCCATCAGCAGCCCATGCCCGTCGGCACCGATCCTGTCCGAAGCTTCCGGGGTCCGCGGGGTAAAAACCGGCCTACGGGCAGGCAAACGGAAAACCGGGCGTTGTGTGATGCCAAAAAAGCGCGCGCGCCGGTAGAATAGAAACCCTTGATGCACCTGCAGGTCCGGCGAAGGCCAGGCCAACTGCAGTTAAAATGGCGGAGATACCATGTCGCAATCTAAAAGAACGGGACGCAAAAGCACACAACGCGGGCTTCATCCATCCCCGCCGCCCAGAGCGCTAACTGAAATCGATCATGCAAACCAGCATCCGTCATCCGCGGGGGCGTCAGCGGGCGCTGCGGTGAATACATCGCCGCCTGGCGCTGGAAAAGCGGATCCCTTTGCCCTGCCGGCCCCCCGCACCACCACGCCGGTGGAACACCGGTCGCCGGCAACATACCCCCCGCCACCCAAAATCGTGATCCGTCCGCGCGCCACGCGCATTGACCAACCCGATGAAAGCCAACCGCTGCTGTTTGAAGTGGCCTGGGAAGTGTGCTGGCAATTGGGCGGTATTTACACCGTGATGCGGTCCAAGGCCGCCAATATGGTCAGTGCCTGGGGGGACCGCTACTGCCTGGTCGGGCCGTACAATGCTGATACCAGCGCGGTGGAATTTGAGGCGGCCGCTCCACCCCCGCATCTGGCCGAAACCATGCGGCGTCTTGCGGAACTTAACGTGCGGGCCCATTTCGGCCACTGGCTCATCGCGGGCCGGCCCCAGGTAATTCTACTGGACTACCAGGCGGCGTTTGCGCGTCTGGGCGAGTTCAAGTACATGCTGTGGACAGACCATCATATTCAATCGCCGGACCAGGATGGCGATATGAACAACGTGATTGCCTTCGGGTTTGTTACCGGCATGTTTCTGCAGGAACTCGCCGCAGTCATCGCCGGCACGCGGCCCATCATCGCCCATTTCCATGAATGGATGGCGGGCCTGGGATTGATGCGGGTTCGGTTTTTGAAGTTGCCCGTGGCCACCGTATTTACCACGCACGCCACGCTTTTAGGCGGCTAGCTGTGCACGGATAACTCTGATTTTTACGCCAAGATAGACCTGATAAATCCGGATCATGCCGCGGGGCAATATGCCATTTATCCACGGTATTGCGTGGAGCGCGGTGCGGCCCACTGCGCCGATACCTTCACGACCGTATCGGATGTAACGGCTTTGGAAGCGGAAAAAATGCTGGGCCGCAAACCGGATGTCATCACCCCCAACGGCTTGAACATTCAGAAGTTTTCCGCCCTGCACGAATTTCAAAATCTGCACAAGGAATACAAGGAAGCCATTCACACCTTTGTCGCGGGGCACTTTTTTCCTTCCTACAGTTTCGATCTGGACCGCACACTGTACGTATTTATCAGCGGCCGCTATGAATACAACAACAAGGGCATCAACCTGTTTATTGAAGCCCTGGCCCGCCTCAACCACTGGCTTAAAACCGGCAATGTGCCGGTAACCATGGTGGCGTTTATCATCACCAGAGCCCCGTATAAATCCATCAACGTGGATGTACTCAAAAGTCAGGCCATGTTCGACGAACTTAAGCTCACTTGTGAGCACGTATCCCGTGATATGGGTGAGGCGTTACTTTCCGCCGTGAGCCTGGGCCGACTGCCCGGCTCCGCCGAGCTTCTGCCCGAAGAAGCGGTGGTACGCCTTAAACGCGGCATGCATGCTTGGCGTACCTGGAAGCAGCCGTCCATTGTTACCCACGATCTCTGGGATGATGCCCACGATTCGGTGTTGCAGCAACTGCGGGCCTGCCGGCTTTTTAACGCCAAGGATGATCCAGTCAAAGTGGTTTTCCATCCCGATTTTCTTTCTGCAACGTCTCCCTTGATCGCGCTGGATTACGATCAGTTCATTCGTGGCTGCCATATAGGCGTGTTCCCCAGCTATTATGAACCATGGGGATACACACCTATGGAATGTGTCGCCAGCGGTGTGCCGGCCATTACCAGCGATTTGGCCGGTTTTGGCAGTTATGTACTAAGCCACATTCCCGATCCGGCGGCCAACGGGCTTTTTGTGGTTAACCGGCGAACAGTGGATTTTGATCCAGCGGCCCATCAACTAACTGAAATTCTCTTCAACTTCGCACTTAAGGACCGCCGCGCCAGGGTGGAACTGCGTAACCGCGTAGAGCGGTTAAGCGAATATTTTGATTGGAACAATCTTATCATTCACTACACGCAAGCTCACCGCCTGGCCTTGGCCAGGCGACTAAGCACTGAATAAATGACTATTCGTGGCAAATATAAATAAATTTCGCAAAAACGATTATATTTTGTCCGCATACGCCGTATTTTAGTGCATTTTTCGTTCAAACTGCCTGCAATATACGCTTATTTCCCTCTATTGTTATAGTTTTTGCCTCGCAAACGCTTAGGAACCGGGCAAAAATAACTTCGCACTTTCCGGCTGGCCCTTTTGGCCTCCAGCTTCGTTGTTCGCTCGTTTCAGACCCACTGCCGGGGTATGCGCCTCACTCACGCCTCG
>JAJZNX010000154.1 GCA_021852275.1 Planctomycetota bacterium
CGCCGGGCGGCGGAAGGAAAGCATGGGCGCTACCGTGAATCGCTGCGCGGCAAAACGCCTTTTACCAGTACGTAAATACCCCGCAAATGGCCGCCGAATGTTGCAATCACAGGCCAGGCGTGGCCGTACCTCCGACTTGGATCAACATCCCTTCAAGCGCACCATATGCGCCCTGGTTTTGTCTTCCCGGAAAACAAGTTGGTCCATTTGGTGTCCGCGGCAACCCGCAACGGCCGCACGCCGGACAAGATCGAATGTGCCTCAATGAGATATGCCGCGGCCGGCCGCAGCCGTAAACACGCGGCGCCATTGCCGATACCAGAATAAAAGCAGCAACGCGACAATGGCAAAATGAGCCAATACGGTTAAAAGTGCAAAGTTGGCCCAGCGCCCGGCCGGATCGGCAAGCACGGATATTCCCGGTGCCAGCAGCGACAATCGTGCAACGGTGGAGTTGTTGAGCACAATGCTGAGGATAAATGGAAACACGCATAAAATAAACAGCCAGAGCATGAAAAACCCCAAGCCCTGCCGGCCAAAGCGCAATCGGCAATATTCCAGCAACAGCACGAACGCCAGAAAAAACGACATGACATTGCCGGTCGCCACGACATAGACTTTCCAGACGTGGGCCAATGAAAACATGCACTGCGACAGGATGGCTATTGCCGATGCAATCCCAAGAGCGAGCGCCGACGGCACTGCGCTGACGGAAAGGATGGATCGCAGCCGGGCTGACGGTGCGCATAGTGCCACGCGCCTGGGCCAGGCACCGTTAGCCTCAAGACCCGTGAGAAGAACAATTCCCAGCAGCATCATGTAGCCCTGAATCACGGCCAGCTCGCCACCGAACCCATGCGAAACCGCGCAACGGCCGAATTGGCCGTGCCAGCGCGTCCAGACCAGCACGCTCTGCAAAAACAGCGTTGTGCAATACAGCGCCAGCGCCTCCCACCGCCCCAGCACCGGAAGAAAGGGGTCGGCAATTCTTCGGATTGCCGCGCGCCAGAGAAAAATACCAAGGACCAATTGCACACCAAGCGTTACGATCACCGGGTTGATTGTAAAAAATGGCAAACTTGGCTCGCCGTGCCAGCCACGGAAGCTCCAGGCTAATGGATAAACGGGGAAAATGTAATTGGTTATCATGCGCCGCGCGGCGTACTGGAGAAATATCTGTGACAGAAGCAGCACCAATACCAGCCAAATAACCATTCCGCCGCGTCGCGGATTACCGGATATGGCCACCAAAACCGCCAGGAGGCCGAAGAACAGCGATGTGCTGACTATAAGTAACTGCGTGAGCAGCCAGACCCGGAAGGGCATTCCCGCCACCAGAATAATTCCAAGCCCCCATATCGCCAGTATCACGGCCATGTACACTTCGCGAAGCGGTGCTCCCAGCCAGTACCCCCAGACCATATCCCGCGGTCGCCGGGGCGCAAGGCAGTTGCTGTCCCACAATCCGGACTTGCGCTCGGTACAGATTCTTTCTGAGATCCGTCCGAATCCACCGATAACCAATATAAGCAGCTCTAGGGCAACAACACATCCGTACAGCGTGTCACCGGGTCTGCTGATCGTGTGGGCGGAAGTCTCCCTCGGATTCCAGCGATAAACCAGAAGCCCCGAAAAGAAGCTCAAGCCCAATATCCCGGCCAAAATGACCGCGGCAAGCACACCCTCGCGGTGAACGAGCTTTCGTTGTGTCACGAAAAAAGGATTCTCTCCGTGCTTCACATCACTTCCTTTGCGCCGGATTGAAAAAAGATGTATTCCAGATCATCACCCAGGCTGCGCCACTGCGTTACCCGGACACCCTGCTGAATCAGCTCTTTGAGCAACGTTTCATTGGCATCGGCATTGCCCTCAAGATCGAAGGTCGCACCATCCGGAGCCGCTGTTATATTTTTAACACATGAGAACCCGCGCAATACCTCCAATGCGCCGGTTTGCTCCTGCCGCCACTTGACCAGCATCCGCTGTTTCCCGACGTGCCGGGATAGTTCGGCAATGGTGCCGGAGGAGACCAGTTTCCCGCGCTCCATAATTGCAACTTTATTACAAAAGCCTGCGAGTTCACCGAGGATATGCGAGGAAATAAGCACCGCCTTATCAAGTGACCGCAATTTCTGCAGGAGATTTCGCAGTTCAACCCGCGCCAGCGGGTCCAATCCGCTGGCAGGCTCATCAAGCAGCAATACGCTCGGATCCGGCAGCAGTGTCTTAGCCAATACCAACCGCTGCTTGATTCCCCGAGACAACGTGCCGCAGGGTGCATCACGTTTTTCTGTCAGGGACGTAAATGCAAGACATTCCGCCACCCGCGCCGCACGATCCGCAACGCGGTAAGCCCGGGCAAAATGGTCAAGAAATTCCACCACGGTAAGCTGATCGTACACCGGGCAAGTATCAGACATCAGCCCCACGAGCCGCTTGAATTCCGTCGGATTTCGCCGCAGGTCATATCCGGCAATACGAACCTCTCCGTGCGTGGTCAACTCAAGGCCGACCACGGCGCGCAGGGTTGTTGTCTTTCCGGCACCGTTGGGACCGATCAAACCACAAACATCGCCGGGATCTAATGCCAGCGACACATCCCGCACCGCCACAACGTCGGCGAAATCAACGCGCAGAGAATCGATTGTTAAAATCGAACTGGGCATGACATAAAGTATCCGCCTGCAAAACCCAAAACGCAAGCCAGGCATGTTTTTTCAACTGCGGCAATGTTGGGCGGTGGACTTGTCCGCCCGTGGCCGCGGACCGCACCGCGCGCGGTTCATGTTGTTGCCTCAGACGCCATGAGCAGGCCGCACAATTCTGACGTCATGGATTTCCAATCGCGGCACTACGCCGCAGAACTTACCGTTCCAGAATAACCGCCGCGGAATTGGGGGGTATTTTTACCGTTCCGTCGGTGGCTTCGGGATTCGGGTTTTCCGGTGTTACGACCAGCAGGTGGCCGGAGTGCGGTAATTTCACATGCGCTACGATGGCCCGATGATATTCCCGATTCATCACCACCACAGCGCGCTTACCATCCCGGCGTTGAAAAACGCTGTACGACTGCCATCCGTTGGCTTTCACACTGGCACCGAGGTTGTCGCGGAATGTGGCATTCCACAGATAGGCTTTGTATTTCCGCCGCAGGGCATCGACCTTTTCACCATAGGCCATGGTCAGAGGGAAATCTTCCAGCCGACCCTTAAAATAATTCGGTTCATAGCTGATAATGTAACGGTCAAGCAGCGCCTGGTTGATGGTTTCCCGGTCATTGAGTCCGGTTACCGCAATCATGATCGGTTCATGTGGAA
>JAJZNX010000114.1 GCA_021852275.1 Planctomycetota bacterium
GGGGACGGGGGGGGGGGGCAGGGGCTATCATCAGCCTCTTGAAGCCGCAGTATGAATCCGAATTGGCCAGAGTACAGCGTGGAGTACTGACCTCCGAACAATCATTGGCGGTTCTGCAGGAGAATGTGGACCGTATTGAGGCGATGGGTTTTATCATCCGCGGTCTGGTCGAAAGTCCCATACGAGGGCAGGGCGGCAACAGGGAATTTCTGTTGTTGCTGGAAGCGCCGGTTTAAGAGGCCGTCCTCAGTGGTTATACCCGGTGTGCGACCGGCCCAGGCATGCCTTGCCTTGCTGCGCGCAGGGCGGCACTGTCGATATTTGCCCGCATTGCGTTACAATGAAAATTACACCGGGCCTGTGGTGTTATGGAAGGATTGTTGTAACATGGTCCGTAAGAGAGCAAACGGAGTCGGCGACGATGGTTGAAACAAGCACTCTCCACAATCCTGGCTCAGCTTCTTTTCCCCAGTTTACACTTCTGCTGGTGTGTGTGGATACCAACTTCAAGGTCATCCGGATCAATCCGCCGTTGGCAGCGTTACTGGAAACTAACATGACCGAGGTAGCAGGTAGATCGGTCTGGCGGGAGGTGATTACCGGGGTCGATGGCCGCCAGATAGAAAAGCGTCTGGCCACCCTTCCGGATGACGAACCAGGTCTATGGTTTGCCAGCGAGGTAGGCCGCGCAGATAAACGCCGTTTAATCAGTTGGCATTTGGTGCGGCCCAGATGTACCGCCCTGGACCAGCCAAGCATGGTGTTTTCTGGTGTGGACATTACCGCGCTGATGCATGCGGAGCAGCAGCGCCAGGCGACGGCAATACAGGCGCACGCCATTGTGCGCACGGCGGTGGATGCCATTATCGTGATTGATAAGCGGGGGCGTATTGAATCGTTTAATCCGGCGGCGGAAAAACTCTTCGGTTATTCAGCGGCCCAGGCCACTGGCCAAAACGTGAGCATTCTTATGCCGGAGCCGTATGCTTCCGAGCACACTCTTTATCTGGAAAATTATCTTGAGACCGGCGTGGCCAGCATTATCGGCATCGGCCGTGAGGTAACCGGGCGAAAAAAGGATGGCAGTCTGTTTCCGATGTATCTGTCGGTGGGGGAATTTCAGTTGGAGGACGGCCCGCACTTTGCCGGCATTGTCCGTGACCGTACGGAAGTGAATCGGATGCAGGCTCAGATCATTGAAGTCAGCGATCGGGAAAAGCAGCTCATCGGCCAGGATCTGCACGATGGTGTCGGGCAGGTCCTTTCCGGGGCGGCATTTTTGGCTAAGGCCTTGAGCACCCGGTTGCGGCGGAAAGCGCCGGATGAGTCGGCACAGGCGGAACAGCTTGCCGCACTTATATCCAGCGCCATTTCCCAAAACCGGCAGCTTTCCCGTGGTTTGCAACCAATCTCCGACGCGGATGAACTGCCCAGCGCGTTGGAGGCTCTGGCTATGCAATTGGAAGCCGTTTCTTCCGTCAAATGTGCGGTGCGGGTACGTGATTGGCCGCGCGGTATGGATTTAAACACCGCGACGCATTTATACCGCATTGCCCAGGAGGCTTTGAATAATGCCACCAAACACGCTCGGGCCACACAGGTGGAAGTCGGCTTGAAAGTGGCTCCATCCGGGCTGCGTTTGATGATTCGGGACGACGGCATAGGTCTGGTGCAGTCTCATTCCCGGCGAAAAGGACTGGGATTGAGTATCATGCAGTACCGGGCGCGGGCTATAGGTGGACGACTTGATATTCGAAGTACCCGTGGAAATGGTACTACGATTATTTGCGAAATAGATCATCCGATTGGTATGCAAGGTAAAAAATCTGATGGCCAAGGTAAAAAAAACAGTAAAAGCGTTAAAATCCGCAAAAACCGTTACCCGGACGAAGCCAAAACCGTCGCCTGAAACGGTCCGCCCTGTCCGGTCCGCTCCCGTAACACGTGTGGCGGCAAAAACGGCTGCTGTTGCGCCGTCGCAGGTCAAGGCCGCCATCCCACAGTCTGCCAAGCCTGCATTAGCCCCGGCGTCGGCCGCAATGGCCAGGCCGGTGGCCGCTGCGCCGGCGAAGCATCGTATTTTTATTGTCGATGATCATCCCATTGTGCGACAGGGGATGAAGCAGCTCATTGAAGCCGCCGGCGACCTGGTGGTCTGCGGTGAGGCGGCCACAGGCGATGAAGCCGTGGAGGCTGTGGGCAAGCTGCAGCCGCAGTTGGTGGTGGCGGATTTATCCTTGCCGGGCAAACCGGGTATGGAGGTGATCAAGGATATTAAGGCCCGCTGGCCCGATATATATATTCTGGTGGTTTCCATGCACGAGGAAGGTATGTATGCCGAGCGTGTTTTGCGGGCCGGAGCCATGGGCTATGTGATGAAGCAGGAAGCCCAGGGGAAAATTCTCCTGGCCATCCGCCGTATTCTCGCCGGTCAGGTATATGTAAGTGACCGGATTGCCTCCGGAGTGCTTCGTCAACTGACCGCCGGTGGCCATGCACGGCCAAAATCATCGCTGGAACTGCTGACCGACCGGGAACTGGAAATTTTTCACGCCATTGGCGATGGCAAAACGGTTCGGGCCATTGCCCAAATGCTGCACCTGAGTGTTAAAACTGTGGAAGCTCACCGCGAACACATCAAAAATAAACTGCAACTTTCCAGCAGCAATGAGCTGTTGCGCATGGCCGTCCAGCGGGCCATGGAACAATAAGGAACCGGGCAAAAATTACTTCGCACTTTTCGGCTGGCCCTTTTGGCCTCCAGCTTCGTTGTTCGCTCGTTTCAGACCCACTGCCGGGGTATGCGCCTCACTCACGCCTCGCTGGCGGCCAAAATTTCTGCGCCGTAAAACACGAATTTATTTTTGCGCGGTCCCTAACCGGCGGACATATTGTCTGGCATTGGTACTCCTGGGACCGCTCCTGCCCACAAAATATTAATGCTGATCGCTGAAAGCTGGCCGCTGCCCGGGAGGCGGTGGTAACGGCCAGCAGGCTGGCCGGCTTAGAAAATCTGTAACCGTTCACGAAAGGGCGACCGGGCAGGCTGGAAGCCCGCACCACAAATGGTGTCCCCGCTGTTGAGGACGCCACCACTGCCGTAACGCTGATCTGTTGGCATGGCCGTGAACGGTTACGAAAATCTTCGCAGGTTCCGGGCGCCCAGCGAGCCCAGGGAAATAATCCAATAATGTCCGGAAACTCCAAGGCGTGGGTTGGGTTCAAGGACATGGGCTGTTCATCAGTCGATGGAGAGGGGAGCCAACCGGGTGTTGGCCATATTTGGGCGCAGGCAGCGGCGTCACCGTCA
>JAJZNX010000115.1 GCA_021852275.1 Planctomycetota bacterium
TGACCGATTCGGGAAGCATTTTATTATCGCCGACGCCAAAGACGCGGACATGGCTCTGGGCATAGCAGCGCCGGGTCTGAATCCCAGCGCGGGGAAAACGGGTTTTCCCTTCCGTACGTTGGATCAATACCGACAGACGATTCGGCAGGTGGTTCAGCAGGGGCTGGTGGATATTATGCTCATGAGCTGCTCCACCAGCGATCAATTGACCATTCGTGAACGGCTGTTTGATAACAGCCTCGTTACGCCCGCCGTTCGAGCCAATGACACTACGGATATTCATATTTGCCGCGGAAGCTCTTATGGAAGCAACCCGTCGCAGCCGTTTGCCTCCGCGCCCATCGATCATGTTCAGGCTGGAAAATCACCTTGTTCCGCAGCGGATCGGAAGTTGGGAGCGAATTTAGGATTATATTCGGTTACGTTTAATAATCTCTCGGAGCCGGATCGACGCACTCTGGAAGCCTATCGGGATTTTCGCCTGGAGACGGAGGGTAAGGGCTTTCGGCATTTTCTGGAAGTATTTGATCCAAATGTTCCGCCCAAAACCCATAAACTGCCACCTGACCAGATGGGCGGGTTTATCAATGACCATATCTGTCGGATGCTTGCGGGCGTGCCGCGTGCCTCGCGACCGGTGTTTTTAAAAATTGTTTACCATGGTCCGCGGTATATGGAAGAACTCTGCCGCTATGACGAGTCGATTATTGTCGGCGTTCTCGGAGGGAGTTCCGGCACCACGTATGATGCGTTCAAATTACTTTACGATGCGAAAAAATATGGTGCGCGGGCTGCGCTGTTTGGGCGGAAAATAAATCAGGCCGAGGATCAACTTGCGTTTATCAGCATGTTACGCAACATCGCCAATGGCGATATAAGCCCGGAAGAAGCGGTGCGGGCCTATCATGGCCAATTAAGCGATGCCGGCATTAAACCGCATCGGTGTCTGGCGCATGATCTGCGGCTTACCCAGGGAGTTATGCACTATGCCGCCAGCGGTACTGCGGATTAACTGCGAATGTTTAATAAACAGCGGGAATTTAAAGCTATGGCCAGAACCCAATTAGTCTATGATGTCCTTGGCGTCGGGATTTCCGCCGTGGATGATATTCTGACTGTTGAAAGTTATCCGCAGTCGGGAGCAAAAGTCGCGGTGCAGTCATCGGCCCGGCATGGCGGAGGTTTGGCTTGCACCGCTATCGCGGCCGCTGCGGTGCTGGGGGGGAAGACGGCGTTTGTCGCGCGTTTCGGAACCGATGATCTTTCCGATTACATTCGCTCTAATTTATTACAGCGTGGCGTGGACGTGTCGCATATTATTTCCGATACCCTCAGCCAGCCGTATCACAGCCGGATTATCATTGATCGCACAACCGGTGAACGCACCATATTTTATGATCTGAGCCGATATAAACCCGTGCGGGCCGCGGATGTGTCGGCCGAGCTTTTGGCGTCCGCCCGCGTGCTGCTGGTTGATTTTCTCAACGCTCCCGGTCCGTTGGAACTCATTCTCAAGGCCCGCCGGGCCAACGTGCCGGTAGTATTGGACATTGAAGGTCAATCCGCCGAGTCAGCATCAGTGCTTGAGCATGTGGACCATCTCGTGGTGCCGGAGGAATTTGCGCGGTGGGCGTCCGGTCGGCAGGATTTGCAAGCCGCCTGTGCGGCACTCGCCCGTATACCGCGCGCTGCGACTGTTGTAACCGCGGGTGCCGCGGGCTGCTGGTGGACTGATTCGCCCCAGCGCCCGCCGATGCACTTTCCGGCGTTTGCGGTCAAGGCGGTCAATACCAACGGTTGCGGTGATACGTTCCATGGCGCATACGCTCTGGCCATTGCAAAGAGCTTTTCCATTATGGAAGCAGTATGTTTTGCCAGTGCCAGTGCCGCCATCAAGGCTGCTGGCTCGGGCGGCGGTTGGGAGGCATTGCCCAGTGCGGTGCAAGTGGCACAGTTACTGCGCCAGAGACTCGGGGCCGATGAGCCACTGCGAGATATCATCACCCGAATTGAAAATGTGCCCCAATTGGGGTAGCGGCTCTCTTACCTTCCACGGATTGTGTCCGTGCTATAAACCACGTCTTCCGACGGTGCCGGGGATGAGCATATCTTACTGCGTCCTGAATCCTTGTTTCCGGTATGCCGCCAACCCCCATGGCCATGCCGGCAGAACGCTCCGCCAGTTCCACGTCCGATCCCATTCTGCACCGCCCTTGCCCCCTGCAATGTACCCCGGATTCCTGGCCTTGGCTGGCCCACTTGGATGACCCAAACCCCCGCTCCCCCACTTGATACTCGCCCCCGGTTACGCACGGTCAACTGTGATAACTTGAATGATGACAATCGTAATATGAGTCCGGAAACTATGGGCTATTAAATACGAATTAAAATTGGAAGGCAAGGTAAAAGAATCAGAACCCAGAATTTCGTAAGTGTACGTTGTGCAACCACTTACATGGAACCTGATGCGTTTGGCTGGGTTCCACTGGGTTCTGCCAAAAAGCCCGGCAGCCAATGGCATCTCGAAAAATCACTGGGATGCCACCTAAGTAACGGTAAAACAAGAAGATACAAAAAACGGGATGCCATCTCCTTTATCCTGCCTTCCATTTTTAATTCGCATTTCATGGTCATTTCTATTCCAACTCATTTACGTTTGTCATTACTAAAGTTACTAAAGACAATTATACCTAACGGAATCCGAACGTCAAGTAGCGTGTCTATGATCGCCTGCCGATGGGGTGCTCCATGGGCAAAGTGTGGCCTGCCATCCGGGGCTATTGGTATAGCCACGGGCCTTTGAGAATTGGGTCCAACCGAGCTGGTGCGGAGAGCCAAGCCGGTATCACTGGCGGGTTGCCAATGGGCCATAAGCGAGTGTCATGAGTGCGGATTGCTGGCCGGCGAATGCTCGGAGGCAATGCGGTGTTTGCAAAGATTTGAGTGTGGCACGGGGGTAGCGGCGGGGCAAAGATTGGATGTCCTTGGCGGCGCGATCCAGCAATCATATCGGGCATGAGTTGGGCGTATCCGGCGGGCAATATTCCGGTATCAAGGATGGGGTGGGCTCGGTCGGTAGTCTGCTCAATGGTTGCCGGATGCGCTGCATTGTAGCGCCGGGTTGTGGCATCCTGTGACAGCTTGGCCAAGGCTTCGCGTCATTTCGGCAGACCCTATTTCATGCCAGTGGATAGGGTCGGTGTTCCTCTGGGATGGTAACAATGGCCCGGCTGATTCCGCTTTTGGTGGGATCAGCCGGGCCATTTTTTTTGGGGGGATTGTGCGATGTCCCGCCTTCCTTCCACCTT
>JAJZNX010000120.1 GCA_021852275.1 Planctomycetota bacterium
TTCTCGCGGCATTGAAAAGGCGGTGGATGCCATACTGGCACACCTGAAATCCATTTCCAACAAAGTGGAAAATTCCCGGCAAATCGCTCAAGTTGGCACCAGCTCGGCCAATCAGGATTCGCAGATCGGCCAGATGATTGCCGATGCGATGGATAAAGTCGGCAAAGACGGCGTGATTACCGTGGAAGAAGGCAAAGGCCTGGAAACCACGGTGGATCTGGTAGAAGGCCTGCAGTTCGACAAGGGCTATGTCAGTCCGCATTTTGCCGATCCGCAGACCATGGAAGCAACCTTTGAAGATTGCTACATTTTAATCCACGAAAAGAAGATCAGTACTATTAAAGACCTCCTGCCGATTTTGGGCAAAGTGGCTGAAGCCGGCAAGGCACTGCTGATTATTGCCGAAGATATTGAAGGCGAAGCCCTGGCCACGCTGGTGGTCAACAAGCTGCGCGGAACTCTTAAAGTAGTGGCGGTAAAGGCACCGGGTTTTGGCGATCGCCGCAAAGCCATGCTGGAAGACATTGCGATTGTTACCGGCGGCAAGGCCATCTTTGAAGAGCTTGGCATTTCTGTAGAAACGCTGGAACTCAAGGATTTAGGCCGGGCCAAGCAGGTTCGAGTGGAAAAGGAAACCACCACCCTGATTCAAGGTGCCGGCAAAAGCGACCAGATCAAAGGCCGCATCGATCAGATCAAGAATGAAATTGATCGTACCACCAGCGATTATGACCGCGAGAAGCTTCAGGAACGGCTGGCCAAACTGGCCGGCGGCGTGGCCCTGATTAAAGTGGGCGCTCCCACGGAAGCGGCCATGAAAGAAAAGAAGGCTCGCGTGGAAGACGCTCTGCATGCGTGCCGGGCCGCAGTGGAAGAAGGCATTCTTCCCGGCGGCGGCGTAAGCGTGCTGCGGGCATTGCCCTCCATTGACAAGCTCAAGCTTGAGGGCGATGAGAAAATCGGCGCAGATATCGTCAAGCGGGCCTTGTATGCGCCCATTCGGCAAATTGCCGAAAACGCAGGTGTGGATGGCAGCATTGTGGCCCAGAAGGTTCTGGACAATAAGGATGTCAACTTCGGCTTTAACGCCCTGACCCATGAATATGGCGATATGCTGAAGATGGGCGTGATTGTGCCGACCAAGGTGGAACGTACCGCCCTGACCAACGCGGCATCCATTGCCAGCCTGCTGCTGACCACCGACGCCATTATCAGCGAATTGCCGAAGAAAGAAGATAAAAAGGGCGCAGCAGATGCCGGTGGCGAAGACTACTAAATTAAACCGCCATTCCGTTTGATGACAGAATCAGGAAAAACATTCAGGCCCGCGGCGTGCAAACACCGCGGGCTTTTTTATTGTTTCTGATAGAACAACAGCCGACTTTGCCGCGGCTGATCGATCGGGATGGGCAGGCCCGTAGAGGCAAGTATCTCGCCGGCTGCGCATGTACGTTGGCCGCTGTCGGTATCCTCCAGCACGTATTGCGTCCGGGGGTTCAGGCCGCGCAGAGGAAAAACCGCCTGGATGTACGGACTGGCAGCCGGGCGGAAAACTACAATCAATCCGGCATGGAGATCCCGGCGATGAAGCTGATACGCCAGACAGGCGTCGGTGGAACGTGTGCACCGGGCCAGCGGGTAGAAATCGCCATAGTAAAAAGGCCGGGCACGGCGGTGGTCAGCCATCATTTTGTTATGCCATTCCCACGGGTAATCAGCCTCGCTGTCGGCATGAACTCCCAGGCCGGTGTCGTATTGCCGTCCTCCCAAGCAAAGCGGACAGTTTAAATACGACCGGCTTTCCAGCATGGTGTCCCAGCCATTCCGGATGGCGGTAAGTTTAAGCAGCGACGTGGCTGGCGGATGAGTCAGCGCTTGAAACCAGCGACGGATGAAATCCATTTCATCGGGGTAAACTGCGGAGGAACACCGAGGCGTCTCACCGGAATCAAGGCAAGGCAATTTAGTGGCCGATGATTCCATGGCGAAAGACTCTGCTATTTTGATTCATTCGCAGGCGAGATAGCGGCAGCGGGCGGAGCCACGAGGCTGGTGGGGTTTTCCTTGCATCCAAAGTGCAATTCTTTGGGGGCCAACATGCCGCCACTGAGAACTATTTTTATTCCCTGATCGACGGTCCAGTCGGTTTCGCGGACGCTTTCCGCCGGGAAAAATTGGAAAAAGCCACTGGTGGGGTTGGGAGTCATGGGGATGAAAACGGTTACGTACCGCTGGCCGCAGTTGGTATCGGTTACTTCATTGGTGACAAAGGCGACGGTCCAGCAGCCGATGCGGGGAAATTCCACCAGCACCACACGTTGAAAGCCCGCGCCGCCACCACCTTGCCGGAATACGGAAATCACCTGTTTGGTGGTGCCGTAAATACCTTTCAGGAGCGGCAGGTTTTCGATGAAATTATCCAGCATGTTAAGAAGCTGGCGACCCACGACCAGGGAGCCTAGAAGACCGATCAGATACACCATGGCCACAAAAAATAACAGAGCCAGAATATAGGCAACGATGTTGATGGCGGTTTTGTTACTCAAATGCACGATGTGCTGAAAAAAGTCGCTGCCGGCAACCAGACGGGCAATCGGGTAGGAAAAGCCCGTAGCCAGACTGAAAAGAAATCCGAGTATCCACAGCGAGACAAAAAGCGGAATCAGGGCAATCAATCCGGCGATAAAAATGGATTTCATGTGGCGAAGAAAACCGGATTCGGACCGGCTGGCCGATCGCGGATCTGGCGTGACGGATGCAGAAGGCGGCAGGTTTGAGGTTTCCATCAAGATCATCTCATGTCAGGGTGTCTGCTGAAGGTCAAATGTAATACATCTGGCCGTCGCGCGACCGCTGCATCACCTGTTCGACCAAGGCCGCTAGATTAATGGAATTGAGCGTAGTACACAAGGCTTGCGAAAGCTGCTGGTGAACAATATTCACGGCTATTTCGCCGGCGCGGGCATCGGCAGAAACGCGGTCCACCTCCAAAAGCATTTTTTTTCCCTCCAGGCGGCTGATAACCTCGCTGACGGAAATATCCTCGGGCTTGCGGGCGAGGCGGTACCCGCCTGTGGCACCAATCTTAGAAATTAGAACTTTCTCCCGGGTTAGACTGGAGAGGATGGATTCCAGAAACTTGGTAGGCAAGCCCTCGCGCCGGGCCAGTTCGCGGGTTTGCAGAAAGCCCCGTGGATACGATTCACAAAGACAAATCAGCGCCCTGATTCCGTATTGCGTGCGTTTGGAAAGCTGCATGACGGATTCCTTTAACCCGGTAAGAAAATTATGAGATGATTTTAGGGGTGGAAGGGCGGCATCGCAAATACCCATGGGGATGCCGCCGACTACTGGGGCGACCGATGGTTCTGCTTTTTTAACCGGTTCCTCCACAAAATCCGGCCGCATCGTGCTGGGCGGGATGGATCGGTAAATCACTGACGACCATGTCGCGACTATAATAAAACCTGACAAGCGCGCCGACGGTGATGGAGATACACTCAAGTGACTCATCCTCTGATTTCCAGTCAACCCCTTATCGACCGTGTTTCGTTGCTGTGCCCGCGTTTGCCGCAGTCTTTTGACGGTCTGCGCATTTTGCACCTCTCCGATTTGCATCTGACCCATTGGAGTTCGCGCATGGAACGATGGCGATTGACGCTGCGCAAACTGCACGCGGACGCGGTTATGATTACCGGCGATCTTGGACACCGCAGTTGGTTATGGCGGCAGGGATTGCCGGGATTGCAGCGGCTGCTGGGGGATCTTCGCACCCCTTTGGGGGTATTTTTTATTCTGGGCAACCACGATGCTCTGGAAACCGCCCAGGCGTTGCAAGACGCCGGCATGAAGAGCTTATTCAATGAGACCGTTATGGTGCGGCATGGGACGGATCGGCTGGCCATTATCGGCCTGGCCCAACACCGGCGGATTGACGCGGACATTCCCGCGGCACTGACCGGCGTGCGGCCCACGGATTTTAAGTTGATGCTGCTGCACTACCCGGATATGGTCTATTCGGCCATGGCGGCAGGTGCGGATGTTTGCCTGGCGGGACATACCCATGGCGGACAGATTTGTTTTCCGGATGGTCGCCCATTGATAGGACATGATTCCCTGCCGGCGGATTTCTGCACCGGCGTACATCGCATCAAGACTACCTGGCTGGTGGTGAACCGCGGTATCGGCAAGGCCGGCGTGCGGCTGCGGTTGTTCTGCCCGCCACAGGCCATTTTGCTTACGCTACGACGCGGCATACCCTCTTAACCTCGCCAAACCACCTCCCACCAAAGCGGACATTTTTGAAGTTGGTTAAGTAGAGGACATTTTAACTTTGGTGTGAGGTGTGACACTGCCTGAACATGGGCATTGACAGATAGCTCATATTGCAGGAAAATAATGAGTCGCTCCGGGGCGAAACCGACAGCCGTTGCCGATGCTTACAGTGCAGTGGACAATTGGTGTGAATTCCCACGAGCGAAGGTCGGGCTCGTAGCTCAGTTGGTTAGAGCGCGTCACTGATAATGACGAGGTCCCAAGTTCGAATCTTGGCGGGCCCAATTCATTTTCTCGCAAGCACGTGTACGTATCGGCATTCCGCGTAAAACACGGCATTTTCACCACCATCGGACAGGTCATAGGGGCCGCGCCAAAATAAATTCACACTTTCCGGCTGGTTCTTTTGGCCGCGGGCGTTGGACAGTGGTCAGCGATCAGCTTTCAGCGGGCGGTGATTGGTGTCGGATTGAGGGGAGCCTCGGCTGGAGGGGCCCAGCCGGCTACGACGGCTGGCAGGGTATGAACGTCGCTCGCGCCTCGCTGGCCGTTAAAACGCCCGTGTAATCACGCTTTCGGAACCTCTGCAAACGGCAAAAGTGAACCTTAAAAAGTCGATTTTAGATGTAATCTAGCGGCCAGACCATCATGTTAAACGGACTGTAATGCGCCGTGCCAAACAACGCCTCGGTCTGCTCCAGTTCCGTCATGGCCTGAAGTTTTTGCAGAGACGGGATAATCGCCCCTGGTGCTTGCGGCGCAAAGGCGGAAAGGGTCTTTTCCAGATCCAGGATTTTGATTTGCCCCGCTGGCTCAATTTTCCAGGTCCAGGCGGCGGCGCGAACGGATTGCGGAGCAGCCTCCCAGTGAGGAAAGCGAAAATCCATGGTCCACCGCCCCAACTGGTTCATCAACTGCGCCGCCAGCCCCAGGACGCTGGGCATATCACCACCATATTCCACCGGTGCACCATTGATCATACCCAGATACGCAAATGGGGCTTTGCCCTGTGTGCAAAACATCAGAAGCTCAGGATGGCCGCAGAGCAGGCGGAATTCCTGTTCCGTACGCCGACGATGAAATCCATGCGCGTGATAAGCCTGGAGCATCTGCGAAAGAAGCTCCGGCTGGCCCTGAAACCGCAGAGCTTCCAGCGGCGAAATGTGCATTTTCTCCAGACTTCGCCGGCTGACGGAAAGCGTAATCACCTTGCCTGCCGTCTGATAGCCAAAAGTCTGATACCGATGTTGATCACCCCATAGAATGGATACGGGCATTTGCTGCGCTTTCATCTGGCGGATGGCATGGTTCAAAAGTTGGCTCATGTAGCCCTTGCCGCGGCACGACGGTTTGGTGGATACTCCGCCGATTCCACCAATCCGCATTTGTACTTTGCCCAGAACCAGATCCAATGGAAACATTCTGACTAAACTGACAATCTCGGAGCCTTCGCGTATCAGATAGGTATGCTCATAACCGGTGTTTTCTTCCCGCCAGCACCATGGATAGTGCAATGGGAAAAAATCGGTTGCGTGGTTATACGCTTCCTCCAGATACCTTTGGATGGCTACAAAATCCGCTTTGGTGGCGTTGGCGACAGCAGACATGAAGAATCCCCTTTCGCCTGTATTTCATCGGACGTGGCGAAGCCTGTCAACTTTTAATGTAAAAAAGATAGCCATATGACCGGATGGTGTGTTATACTTCACTTGAGTATGAACTGTCCTTTACGTCCGTTTTGAGGTGCTTGCATCCATGAAACTATCAGATTTGTTTACTCATGTTAAAACCAGCAAAGCCCCGGGGCTGGCAGCCATTGCCATAGTCACGTTAACGACGCTGGCCGTGCGGCCACTGCGTTCGATGGCCGCACAGCCAAAACTTCCGGCCAAGGCCGTTGTTGCCCCCAAGCCGTACGTGGTGGAAATACAGCTTTCCGGGGCATTGGCTGATCGCCCGCATAGTTTCAATTTTTCATTTTTGTCGATGGCGGCCAATCGAAGACCCGCCCTTACACATTTAATCACTCGTTGCAATGCGCTGGCGAAAAATCCGGCAGTTGCGGGCGTATTTTTGAATTTGCAGGGGTTCGACCTGACGCTTACCCAGGCTCAGGAAGTGGCCGAGCTGATTCACCACTTGCAAAAGGCCGGCAAGAAAGTCGCCATTTATGCCACTAATTTTGACACCAACACCTACCTGATGGCCACTGCGTGCAATGAGATTATCATGGCTCCGCACGGAGACATGTTCTTGCCCGGCGTACAACTGCAATTGATGTTTTTTCAAGGCGTACTGCAAAAGCTGCACCTCCAGGCAGATATGGTGCAGATCGGCAAATACAAGGGGGCCGAGGAACCCCTCACCCGCACCAGTGCCAGCCCGGCGTTTGCGGGCGAAATTCACACCGTGGTCAATACCTGGTTCCATCAAATTATTCAGACCATCGCCCGTAACCGCCCTATGTTGACGCCGGCGGATGTGCGCGCGGACATTAACCGTGGCTGGTTTGATGGTCGTGCCGCACTCCAAGCCCATCTGGTGGATGCCCTGGCGGACAGGTTAACTGTAGAAAGTTACGTGCGCACCCATTTTATGGGTGGCTGCAGGATTAGCCACAATGCGGTGGCGGCAGTACATCCGCAGACGAACGCCGCCGGCCCATTTTCAATTTTTTCCCTCTTCCAGCCTCCGCTGCATACCATTACCGCCGGCCGCCCGGCAATAGCCGTTATCTTCGCCGATGGCATGATTGTGGATAATTCACCCGCCGCCGATGAGAACGACTCGCTGGTAACACCGTGGAGAATTCACCGGGAAATTCGTGCGGCCCTGGCCAATCGGATGGTCAAGGCCATTGTGCTGCGGATAGATTCGCCCGGCGGCTCCGCAGCCGCCAGCGAAGAGATATGGCAAATACTGCATCGCGCCGGGACAAAAAAGCCTTTGACTGTGTCGATGGGGGCAGAGGCTGCCAGCGGCGGGTATTACATCGCAACGGCGGGCCGGTCCATCACGCTGGATCCGGGAACCATTGCCGGATCCATCGGCGTGGTCGGGGGAAAAATTGTATTGGCCGGTCTGTTCAAAACCATCGGGCTGCATGTGGAAACATTTTCCCGCGGGAAAAATGTGGGCCTCTTTGATACCACAACGGCCTTTAGCCCGGCGGAACGGCTTTTTGTAACCAGGTTGATGCGCAAAACGTATGCGCTCTTTACCCACCGGGTTATGCAGGCCCGGGGCAAGCACATTGTCAATATCAGCAAAGTGGCCCGCGGGCGATTATTTGTAGGACGCGATGCCATTCAAGCCGGTCTGGCGGACCGTATCGGATCGCTGGAGGATGTGGTGCTGGCCGCGGCCACCAAGGCGCACATACAAAAGAATTACCAACTGATGATTTACCCACGACCGAAGACCTTTGCCGATATCCTCCGGGAAAGACTGGGCCTGCAAACCAGTCTGCCCATTGGGCTAAGCGCAGCACTGGAAACCATGCCCATGAAGTTCCGGGCGGCGGCCATGCAGATGTTTGAGATGATGCAGACCATGCAACAAGATGGTGTGGTGCTGTGCGGCCCTATCGGGATGGTGCAGAATTAAGGGCTATACGGCGACATCTCGGAAGCTGTCCGGCATCAAGGAATGAAGTGCTAAGTATCAGGATGCTCTATCGCTTAAAAACATATTTGACTGCGGAAGAGTGAGAATCAACGTATCGGCGGAATGTCTGCCGCGACAGCCAGCGGTTTATGGATGGACGTATTTCCGGGCAGCATATCCGCATAGTACCTGCCATCGCGAATTACCACCTGGCCCACCACAACAGGCACCGGTTGGGTGAAAATCGGCCCGTCATAAACAAAAGTGTGGAATTCGCCATTTTCACCGCAGGGGTCTATTTCCGCGGGCAAGTCTGCCAGCAGAGATTGGTCAAAACTACGCCCGGCAAATCCCGGCCCGACCTTGCCTTCCACGCAGGATAAATAGGCCTTGAAACCCATGTCGATATTTTCCAGGGCCAAGGTATTGGTCGGGCGTTTCCACAGGGGAAATAGAGCTTTCATGTCCAGCTTGGCCAGGTTATTTTCCCGCCAGACGCGAAGGTCGTCTAAAAATAAATCTCCAAAGCCGATGGTGCGTATGCCCCGGGACAGAAAACGCCGCATGGCCGCTTCCATAATCCCCTCATACACCTCATTGGTACATGGGTGCGAATTGTTGCTGGGCAAATAGATTTTATCCAGAGGAATGCCCAGAGCCGCAGCCTGCATGTCCAGCAGTTCTTCGCGCACACCATGATGGCTGATACGTTTGTATTCTTCGGAAACAGAGGTCAGCAGGGCCACCACTTCGTAATGGCGACTGCGCGAAATTTCATGCAGCGCCCGGGCGCAATCTTTGCCGCCGCTCCAGGAAAGTGCAACGGGGATTTTCATGGGTGAATTCCTTCAATACGTTTGATAGGCCGCATTATTCACGGAAAGAAAACCCGTGCCCGGCCCTACCGGCGCAGGGGTTGGTTGCGTGAGCGTGTAGCACTCGGTTTGCGAAGCCGCATGTCCGTCGCAATAAACCACATTCGTAGCCCCCATATGCCGGAAGGCTTGGGTTCCCGCAGCTCGCTCATCATCCGGCACGCTGTCCGCATTGAGCGGAACAGGACTAAGCAGGTCCGGTGCCCGCATGAAGTAGTCGATTCCCCCGTACCAGCCGCCGTCGCCGAAAAGGGCACATGTAGAAGGATCCCTCACTTGCGTGACACGGGCGGGTATAGGATTTTGTTCATCAGTGCCGTGACCGATGTAACTGGTGTTATAATTATAGCCCAGCACAATCTGGCCGACCGCGGGCACCTGGTTCACTGCGGGGCAAATCAACACGCGGAGATTGGTCTGCCCCATCCACATAATCCCAGGGTGGTAAACCCACTGGTTGGTTTGCCCATCCCACGTCTGATCCAGTGCCCAGTTGTTGAGGCCGGAAAGGCCGTAATATGCCGGGGGATAGTAGCCATGATACGTAATGGCATATTCATCCGCGGCCAAACCAAGCTGACGGAGGTTACTTAGACACTCCACCGATTCGACATCCTGTCGGGCCGCAGCCAGGGCAGGAAGCAGTATCGCCACCAACAGGGCGATAATCGTGATCACCACCAGAAGCTCCACCAAAGAAAAAGCCCGCTGAAGTCGGCGGCAGCCATAATATGCACGAAACATTTGATGCTCCGGAAAAATAGTCGGCGGCACGAACCGATTTCATGCCGCCGACATGCATTACGTCAACTGGCGCTTGCCATTGCGCTGCAGCAGCAACAAAGCCGTAGCACCAACGGCTAACAAACCTAAACTTGTCGGCTCAGGCGTGGTATCCCCAACCACCGCCTGCACGTACATATTAGATTGGCCTGACGGCACAATAAAGGCAATTTGCGCCACCTGGCTTAATCCGGAATTGGATAGATTAAACCAGTCGCCGCCGGCAGAGCCGTTCAGAGTGCTCATTACCTGACTGTAATCCTCACCGTTAAAAGCCGCCAGAGTCCCGGTGAAATCCATGGATGGATCAGCCAACTGAGTGCCGGCAGACGGCGTCACCGTATTATTGCCGCCATCCGGAGCAACGGCCGTACTGGCGTAAAACGCGGAAGGATTGTTAAAAGTCATTTCAACCGCTCCTGTCGGCACATTCGAGGCACTCGGCAACACACTGGAAAGGGCTGTCCATTGCGTGCCTGTCACCGCAGTACCTGCGCCGTTAAGGGTGTCGCCGGCGAACCAGGCCCAGTTGGTGCCATCACCGACGGCCAAATAAGAGACGCGGGAATTAATGGTTGTTGCCGGGTTCCCGGCAACTCCCGTGCCGCTGTAATTGGCACTACTGCTGGTCGCTCCGGGGCTGGTATCTGCAATTCCCACGCCGGCGTGGATACCAAGGGTAAAGCCGTTGTTGACGCCAGCGGATGTCGAAGCGGCAAAACCATTGGCAAACTGCAACACCAGAGCACTGCCGGGGTTAATCTGGGCCAGGACGGCTGGGCTGTACGCTCTATCCGCGGGAGCGGCAGTTACCCACGCCGGTTCAAATGGCGTCAGATAATAATGCCCACTGCCGGTGCCGCTTGTCGGACCGGAAAATGCCGTACCGGCATCGCTATTAAGCTCTCCGTTCCAGCCGGAAGTGTACGTGCCGCTGCCGCCGCTAACCACCTGATTAGCATAAGCATACGTCACGCCCGCAGAGGCCGTCGCGGCATTGACGCAGCACAGACCAGCGGACAATAGTAACGCGGAAATACCGAACGTAGAAACATTCTTCATGAAAAACTCCTCGATAGACTATCCATCGAACGGCGGCAGTATGCGTTGGAACCATGCTTTCATTTGGCTCACAAGGATGATGTCTAGCCACAAGATCCCGGAGCCGCATGAAATTCATGATTCGAACCGGCGGTCCAGCACGGAGCATCGCCCCGATTGGCACCGTCGATATTCGTGCGCATAGTCGCAATTCGTCGGCCGCCAATCCCGTTCGCGGAGATGGCTGACCATTTAACAGGCAGGTCTTCTGGCTTTAGAGCGGGGGATGGCGTCGGTCTTCCCATCAGCATGTTGCAGGCTTCGGAGGATCGAAACCCTATCAGCAGGCGCTGATTCAACAAGCGACAGTGGCCGAACGCTTCGGCTGCTCTTTACAGCGGCGCGTCCGCGGCGGATTTTCACCGCCTTCCCTTTTCATCCGTCAACACAACGGACACCTGTTGATTGCGAGTGTAACAACCTGCCGGAAAGTTGCAAGTGAAAAAGCGGACCGTCTTGGGGGCCGCGGAAAATCCACCGGACAACCGCCACCGCCCCTTACCGAAGGTTGGAGCCACGCTTAAATTCATAGCTCCGCCGCCACCGCAAGGACTGCCCCGGCATCAGCCGCACCGCAATAAAGACTTCCGGACTGAAAAAAAATTGGTTTGCCCACAGGGCGAATCGGCTCACGGGATGATCCCCGTATACGAATACACTCTGGCCGGTTTGTCGGTGGTTTAGCCGAAACCAGTTTTGGTCGGCCGGTGCCGCCTGGGTGGAAGCAAAATAGCTTCCTGCGGCGACCGGGTGAAAATCCGTCAGAAGATTTTTGCGGTGACGCAGCCACGTGGAAGGCGTTTGCGCTACGGGAAAACCGAGTTGCAGGCTGTAGGATGGGGACACCTCCACCCCGTCAAAACAGAAAAAATTATGATTGTATTGATCGGTATCCAAGGGATGCCGGCCGGTGTTGGATAATTCATAATCGATATGCAAGCGGGCCGCACCGGCCTCGACCTGATAACTTTTGTGATAATCGTAGGCCCAGCCGTTATGGCCCGAAAATTTTTGCCGAATGGCCAGCTTCGAGTTGCTCTTTTCCACTGCCAGGCCGCCCCAACGTGCCACCGGATAGGGCCGGCTGAATTGGTAATCTTTTTCGTCCAGGCGTTGCAGTTCGCCAATGCCGATTTTGAGAAACGTCGCGCCGGGTTTGGCTTGGGCATAGCCGGGGGTTTGCGCAATTCCGAACTCATCCACCAGGCCCGGCCAGCCTAAAAAGTGATGCCCCCGCAACGTCACCGCGGTAACGCTGCCCAGTGTGTCAAAACGCCAACCGCGCTCCATCAGTAAACTTATCGGAGGCATGCCGATTTGTACCTGAAACTCCGCGTTGCCGAGAATTTCCTGCATGGGCTGGACAGGACAATCCACCGATGGCCTTTTACGCTTATCAATTTTTGTCAACCGACTGGAACCAGTACCGGCCTGTTTCTGCTGCGTCGCTTTCATCAATTTGAACCTCTTGACCATTTCTTATCTACCAACATACGTTCTTCTGGGCCGCCTGCAAGGATAGCTCCCATGCGCGGAACATTTTTCCCGGACTGTGGTGGGCGTGCCCACCAGCGGTTGGAGAGTATGGTCGTTAGCCAATCTTTGGCCTATAATGGAATTAAGTTGAGCAGCAATGGTTGCCGCTTAACGCAGTGGGCAATTCGTTTTACCAAGGAGATTACCATGAAGCGTTTACTTGCCATCGGTTTACCTGTGATTTTAGCCTTGGTGTTCATGGCGGGGTGTTCCACCACGGAACCCGTTACCTCTACGGGACGTAACACCCTGGGATTGCAGGTTCAGGGGGCAATCAACACATTCAAAACCAGACGACCCTCCACCGTTTATTATTTCAACCACGCCTATGCGTATGCGATATTTCCCAACGTGGGTGGCGGGGCTGTGGGCATCGGCGGAGCTGGAGGACGTGGCGAGGTTTTTCAGCAGGGTAAACTGATCGGCTATTGCAAACTCGTGCAGGGTACTATTGGTGCCCAGTTGGGCGGGCAAACCTTTGCCGAGGTTATTTTCTTTCATACACCGGCGGATCTGGCCGACTTTAAGACCGGCCAGATTGCCTTTGACGCCCGGGCGACAGCGGTCGCAGCGGCCAGCGGGGCCGGCACTGCCGCCAATTACGAGCACGGAACAATGGTGTATGTATTGCCATTGGGTGGTCTGATGGCCCAGGCGGCCATTGGCGGCCAGCAGTTTACCTTTGTTCCGATCGGGTCCGATGGTGCATGGTAAAATCGAAGGTCTTATCGATTGCAGAAGCGGCCATGATATCGTCTATTGACGAATCTGTTTTCCCCGGTCCGCCGCATCTACGTGTTGCCGGCGCAGCCATCAAAGTGCCGGCAATTTTACCCAGATCGGCCTTTACCCAGGCGGCCCCAACCGCGGCCATGACGCCCATGGGGCTTATTGAGCGTGCGACAATTCATCACAGCGGCTTTCCGCAAGCCTGGACACTCGATGATCAAGGCCCTACGGCCGAACATCTGGAATTTATCCGCCGATTTCATACCGATGCCCCGCCGGCCGGCCGCGGCTGGGCGGACATAGGCTATCACTTTGCCGTGGACCGTGCGGGCCGGGTGTGGCAAGGCCGGTCCCTGCTGTATCAAGGGGCCCATGTACGCAATCACAATCAACACAATGTGGGCATTGTGGTTTTGGGCAATTTTGATCTGCAATCGCCCACGCCGGCCCAAGTTCATGGGCTGACCGACTTGGTTACATACCTGCGTTGTATTTATATGATGGGGCAAATGGATATCTGGACACACCACGAGTTGGCTGATGAACCCACCAGTTGCCCGGGCGAGGTGCTGATGGCCCAGGTGCGGGCTTTTCGAGGTTTTTGAGTTGCCGCCGTAGCTCGCACGGGCTTGGTTCTTCCGCATCACCTGATATTTCGGCTATACTATGATGCACTCGCTGGCGGATCGACCCGGGGATGCAGCCTGGGCCGGCGTTTTCAAGCCGGTTGACGGAGAACCTCATGGCTGTGCAGATGGAATTAACTCGCATCATTATTGCCGAAACTTCCGATCAGCAGTTTATATTTCTCAAGGAAAAAGATGGCTCACGCACGTTGCCCATTGTCATTGGATCCGCCGAGGCCATTGCCATAGATAACCGGCTTAAAGGCACAAAATTTCCCCGGCCGCAGACGCATGAACTGCTGTCCAATGTGATTGATAAAATGGGCGGCAAGTTGGAACGCATTGTCATCAACGATCTGCAGGAACATACGTTTTTTGCGCAGCTTATTATTCGCCGCGACGGCCAGCGGATGGAAATCGATTCACGTCCCAGCGATGCCATCGCCATTGGCATTGCCGAAAATATTCCCATTTTTGTCGCAGAACATGTGCTGGATCAGGTAACCGGAGACACCCCAGGCTAGGTTGGTTCCTCATTACTGCCTTCATCCAGCCCCTTATCACCACAAAGGATTTCATCCATGAATGTCAATCAATATGATCTTGCCGTTATTGGTGCCGGCCCCGGCGGCTACGTCGCGGCCATCCGCGCAGCTCAACTTGGCCTGCGCGTCGCCTGCATTGAAAAGGAAAGCCGCCTCGGTGGCACCTGCCTGCGGGTGGGTTGTATTCCCAGCAAGGCCCTTCTGGAAAGCAGTGAAAAATTTGTACAGGCGAAAGAGCACTTTGGCGACCACGGTATACACACGGAAAATCTACGCATCGACATCTCCGCGATGATGACCCGTAAAAACCAGATTATCGAAACCTTGGCCAACGGCATCAGCGGATTGTTCAAAAAAAATAAAATAGACCACGCCCACGGCACCGCCTCTTTCCTGGCCCCCAATCAACTGCAAATTTCCTCATCGGCTGGAACACGCACGATTTCCGCCAGCCGCATTTTGATTGCCACCGGGTCAGTCCCCATTGAATTGCCGGGTTTGCCATTTGACGGCAAACGAGTCATCAGTTCCGACCAGGCCATTGCCCTGGAGAAAGTGCCGCAGCAACTGGTAGTTATTGGTGCCGGTGCCATTGGCCTTGAGCTGGGCAGCGTGTGGAGCAGGCTTGGATCGCAGGTAACGGTGCTGGAACTTTTCCCCGCGGTATTGCCGGGCGCTGATGAAGAAATGGCCCGGCAGATGGAACGGACGCTGCGCGATCAGGGAATGAAATTTCATTTCGGTATTACGGCTAAAGGCCTCAAAGAAGAAAAGAAGCGACTGCAAGTGGTCTTTGGACCATCCGACGGCCCCGCCGACAAAGATTCATCGACACCTGCAGATGTGGTATTGGTGGCGGTGGGCCGCCGCGCTGCCGCACAGGGCCTGAATCTGGAAAAGGTCGGCGTAAATTGCGACTCGCGCGGCCGCATTGTCGTCAACCATAAATGGGAAACCTCCGTCCCCAACATCTATGCCATTGGCGATGTGATTGCCGGCCCGATGCTTGCGCACAAGGCCGAAGAAGAAGGCATCGCCGCTGTGGAACTCATCTGCGGCAAGGCCGGCCATGTCAATTATGACACCATTCCCTACGTGGTGTATACCGCTCCGGAACTGGCCTGGGTAGGCAAAACCGAAGCCCAGCTTAAGGAAAAATCCATCAGCTACCGCACCGGAAAATTCCGTTTCGCCGCCAATGCCCGCGCCCTGTGCATGGACGAAGCCCAGGGCCTGGTGAAAATCCTGGCGGATGCCAGAACCGATCGCGTTTTGGGGGTACATATCTTTGGCCCGCAGGCCTCGAGCCTGATAGCCGAAGCCGGTGTGGCGATGGAATTCGGAGCCAGCAGCGAAGATATTGCCCGCACGTGCCATGCCCACCCCAGTCTGCCGGAAACATTAAAGGAAGCAGCTCTGGCGGTGGATGGCCGAACGATTAACTCTTAAGCGTCTCTCGAGCCGGCGCTGCGGCGCGACAGGTTAATAAGCCGTATTATAAAATCTGCCAGAGTATCTGGGCATCGTTTGCCACAGACCTCGCAGTGCCGCCCGCCCCGCAGCGGCCCACATCACTGCATGTATTCCCACATTTCATTCTGGCAGAGCCAGATCAGCGTTCCGCCGGATAAATTCGTCCACGGACAGGCCGTCAATGGTGGGCGGACGACGAACCCGCTCCTGCTTGCGCTGGATAAAAATGGTCATAAACTCCTTCGGTTTCCGTTCGCGGAAACGCTCTTGACCCGTGGAGAGTGTTCGCTTGGTATTTTTCATTGGCGGAGAACCTTGTATTTTCTCCAATAGCCTCATCCCGATTATCCCGCTCCACGAAAGAGGCGCGGGGCCGTGTCCGATAGAAGGCCACGCTCACTGGAACGGGGAAATTAACGACGGGTGGAAACAGAATTGGCGGTAGATTGGCAATCATGGACGAACGCCAATGACCACTAACGGTACGGCGGGAGTTGACCTGCCCTGCCGGAGAAGGTCGTAGATGGCGGCTTCGTAATAATATGGTCCCGAGGACATTTGCTCCTGGAGATCCTTCATCGGCAGTAGCTCAACGCCTACATCGATCTCACCCCCAACGAAGAAGGCCATGTGCTTGACGAACATGTCGTAGGCCACAAAAGAGTACTTGCCAAACTGAATTTCGATTGCAATTCGGCCCTTGACGAAGTCGGTCTGGTTGTAGGAGCGGATGGCGCGGTGGCCGGCCCCCTCAATTTGCCTTTTTTGCTCCGCCGGATCCAACAGTAAGGTCTTGCGTATAAGCTGGTCGTCGTCTGTTACCCAATAGGAGGTGCGCGACTCTTCCCAACCTTTATCCCCAAGAAGCCTGCGAAAATCCTTGTTCATCGCCTTCATGCGGACGCTGAAATC
>JAJZNX010000057.1 GCA_021852275.1 Planctomycetota bacterium
ATCCATCTTCTTTTGGTCCGCATCACTCATGGCGGACAGTAGAACATATCCAGCGCGAAAGCGCAAGTTAAGATTCTGTTAATTTTGTGGTAGTATTCTGTTAACATATCCCGGACATTATTGGATTGTTTCCCTGGGCGCCCATGCCCCCAAGGTAGCACAGGCATTCCTGCCTGTGAGATTAACTATTCCGGCACCGCGCCGCAGCCTCAACCGCCGGTCCCGACGCATCGGGATTGCGTGTTCCTGCTCAAGCGGCAGTAACGGGAATTTTCTTTTTAGCCGCCCGTTGGGGCATCATCGTCTGAGCAAGTGCATGAATTCTTCAACGCTCAATCCGGCGTCGGCGATGATGCGGCGGAGCGTTCCGGCGCGAACCTGTTTGTGGTCGGGGACGACGGCACGGGCGTACGGGTCTTCCCGGCGCAGGATCATATGGCTGCCGGTCTGCCGCCGGAACATGAAGCCGGCGTGTTCCAAGGCCGCGCGGACCTCACGGCCAGACAGATCGGTGGGGAGCTTGGCCACGCGGGTGGTTCCTTTATTCAGGCGGCCTCAACCTCAACGAATTCCTTGCCGGATTCAACGGGCACCGGATCGCCGGCATCCCGGCAATCTTCGAGATAGAGTTCCACGGCTTCGCGGATGTTGCGAAGGGCTTCAGCGCGGTTGTCCCCTTGGCTGACACAGCCCGGCAGTGCCGGCACACTGGCCACAAAACCGCCGTCGTGTTCCTGTTCCAAAATCACGGTGTATCGCATTGTGGTTCTCCTGCAGTGGCCCAACCGATTTGTGGTACGGCTATTTATTATAAGGCAAATTTGCTTGCTTGGCAATCGCACGGTTGACCAATGTGGAATTATGGAATTATGGTGCCCCATGGCTCAAATTGCCATCGTGGTTCCGTCGGCGGCACGCAGAAACCCGATTCATGGTCCGCAGTGATTGAAGCTGGCCCCGGGAACGGGGATAATGGATTTCCTATGGTAACACTTGCCGAAAGAATTTCGGAACCCGAGCCTCGCCGATCTCGGCGATTGCCCGGCTCCCCCTGCGTCGCCGCAGCTCAGGAAACCACCGCCGTAAAATCTGTTCATGGCAATTGTTTTACGGCACCATGCCCCCAAGGTAGCACAGGCACTCCTGCCTGTGAGATTAAATATCTCCGCGCTGCAACGCACACCCAATCTTGGTCTGCGGAGGCCTGTCCCGGCCGCGCCGGGAGATTTCGGCATCCATGCCTTTCCGATGTCTGGCTCCTGCCACATCGAGGATTTCGGCATCCATGCCTCAACGGGGAGCGAAGCGGTCAGCATTCAGCGGTTAGGGAGAGCGCCCTTTGCGCCTCGCCGGCCGCCAAATGTACCAGCCGGATGGTACAGGTTATTTCCTGACGACACCTATGCCATCTCCTGGTCTGAAACACAATATCTTCAAAGAGCCATGGCGGCGGCCGGCGGAGCACCTGCCAGTGACGCAGACACTTCATGCGGCCATGCCGGTGCCTTACCCAGAACATCTTCCCAGTAGCAGCGCAGTATTTCACCCACCGACCAGGCCTGGGCAATGCAGCCACGCGGCCGCCACGGGGCATCGCCGTCGGCAATTTCACTGATGGACCCCAGCCCCGCCTGCAGCAAATGCGTGGTAAAGGGGGCGAGAATTTCCCGTCCCTGGGCCCGGGCTTCGGGCGTAGACCCCTGCACCTTCACCAGGGCTGAAACAAATTGGCCAGTCAGCCATGGCCAGGCGGTGCCCTGATGATAGGCTCGATCGCGTGAATTTTGATCCCCTACGTATTCGCCCCGGTATCCCGGTGATCCGGGAGCCAGTGTGCGTATGCCCAGGGGCGTCAAAAGGGAGCGGCGGACGGTTTCGACCACCGAGACGGCCTGTTCGCCGATCAACACCGCAAACGGCAGGCTGACCGCTAAAATCTGGTTGGGACGTACGGAAGCGTCCGGGCGGCCGTCATCGCCGATGACATCGTAGAGACATTTGGCGGAGGCATTCCAAAATTTGCTTAGAAAGCTCTGTTGGCATCGCTGGGCCAGAGCTGCAAATGCGGATGCCCGCCCGGTATCACCCACGGCCTTGGCCACCAGCGTCATGATTTTAAGCGCGTTGTACCACAAGGCATTAATTTCCACCGGCTTGCCATGGCGCGGCGTGATAACATCAGCCCCAACCTTGGCATCCATCCAGGTGAGCTGTACGCCTGGAACACCGGCGCGAATTAAACCGTCGGCATCCATGCGGATACCAAAACGCGTGCCGTCCCGATATTTTTCGATGATCTGGCACAGCGGACGGTACAGATATTCACGCAACAGTTTTGCATCACCGCTGTAACGTTGATATTGATACGCTGCCTGTATCAGCCACAGCGCCGCATCGACCGTGTTGTAATCCGGCTCGGACGATTTATCCGGGAAACGGTTGGGAATCAGACCGTCTTGAATATGATCGGCAAAGGTTACCAGAATGCTGCGTGCGGCGTCGTAATTGCCCCGCGTAAGGGTCAGACCGGCGAGGCTGATAAATGTATCGCGGCCCCAGTCTTCAAACCAGGGGTAGCCGGCGATGACGGAAACACCGGCATGTTTGTCGGAGGCACTGCCGCGCTGCACCAGAAATTGGTCCGCAGCCGCGCCCAGTTGAGCGATGAATTCATCTCCCGGTACTGCCGCTGCAAAAGTGGACATTACTCTTTGATGGTAAGCATTTTGGGTATTGGATAGCGGAACATGCTGATCGACTGCTACCGGCCGGGTGGAACAAATTATCACCGCCGGTTGGCCCGGCGAAAGCGCAAATTCCAGAGCGCCGGGCGTCCATAAATCATCGCGATCCGGGTAGCCGCGGGCCTGCTCCTGCCGCAGGGTAAAATTATACCACCAGCAGGACCCTTGATTAAACCGCTGGGCATTATGACTGATGTACACCGGCAGCGGACATTCCGCGGCCGACAACAACATCATCTGCCGATGACCGGCGTCATCGGCCAATTTCCACTCGGGGCGGTGCGGTCCCACCGTGGTGGAGTGAAAATCGCGGCCCGCCAGCATGGGTTGTACCTGCAATCGCACGGCTTGATCGCGGGCGGCGGTTTCCAGCAAATCATAGCGGATGATGAGAGTATCCTGGCCTTGCACCAGCAGAATTCTTTTTTCCACTACAGCACTGCCGCACTGATAGCGCCACACCGGACCGGCCTGAAGTTCAAAGGACAGCAGATTTTCATAACCGCGCGGATCGATAACATCCGGAAATTCATTGGTGGACATGGCATACGTAGTGGCACCCACGGTTACACGGTCTTCCACGCGCGAAAGCAGCACAAATCGTCCTACGGGAGGATGGGCCGCAGCCACCAGGTAGCCGTGATATTTGCGGGTATTAACCCCGGCGACGGTGGCACTGCAATAGCCGCCCAACCCGTTGGTGGACAACCATTCCATCGCCATGACCGAATCCAGATTCCTGCAGGTGGCTTTATCGAATTGTATTTTCATAAGTTACCTCGGCTTGTTTATCGGATGATAAGCCGGTGCAGCTTGCTAAAAACGCCGTTTTATTCGGACAGCCATGCCGCCAGCAGGTCGCGGCAGGCATGAAGATCATCACGGTGAACCATTTCCGTAATCGTGTGAATATAGCGCGTGGGAATGCTCAGGGTGATGGTCTTATAACCATTGCGGCTCCGCTGCATGGCCCCGGCATCCGTACCGCCCATTGGCAAAATTTCCAACTGATGCGAAATTTTATTGCGCTTCGCCGTCGCCACAAAGCTGTCCACCAGAGGTCGATCGGATATCGACGCCGCATCCATCACCTTAATCCCTACGCCATCACCGCAACGGGTTACGGCCTGATCGTCCGGCACACCGGGCGTATCGCAGGCCAATGTGGTATCCAGGGCAATGGCAATTTGCGGGTCCAAACCGAAAGTGGCCGGTCCAGCCCCACGTAACCCCACTTCTTCCTGCACCGTAAAAACCACGGCAATGTCGTAACGGCTCTTTTTAACCCGCTGTATCGCACGCACCGCCGCCCACACCGCCGCCCGATTATCCATGGCCTGGCCACATACATAATCACCGATCGGTGCAAAATCCTGAATCAGAGTTACAGGATCGCCCACGCTCACCAATTCTTTAACTTTTTTGGCACTTAAACCCAGGTCCACAAATAAATCAACCATCTGGTACTGCCGCTTGCGGTCTTCTTCGCTGGCGATATGAATAGGCTTGCCGGCGGGATTGAGTACTCCTTTGATGTCGCGCCGCCCCTGCACCAGCACGCGCCGTGCCAGGAGATTACGCGGGTCAAATCCGCCCGCATTGTGCAACCTCACGAATCCCTTTTCATCAATATGCCTTACGTAAAATCCTATCTGGTCCATGTGGGCCGCAATCATCACCAGCGGCGCTGAGGACGCGCCCTGGGTGGGGCGTGCCGCTTTTTTGATGCAGATCAGGCTGCCCATGGTATCAACACGGGTTTCATCGAAAAGTCCTTCTATTTCATGCTGAATTACCGCCCGGATGCGTTCCTCGCGTCCCGGCACACCCGGGGTTTCAGTTAACAGTTTCAAAAATTCCATGAAGCACACTCCTCGCTGAAAGGTAAGTATCGGGTCTGTAGCCTGACAACACCGACATTATCAACTACGCCCGGATTCCCGCAAGCGTCTGAAGAGCTAACTAAATGACCTTGGCAGAATGGTTCTGGTTATAGCAGCAGCGTCTTAATCTGCAGATGGAGTGGATGGGGAATCGTGCAGCGTTGCATCGTCAATCGGCACACCAGGTCCAGCCAGCACAATGGCATTCTTCCCCATGTCCTTGGCTCGGATTAATTCGCCATCGGCTACTTCCAGCAGACGGTTAAGGTCCTGGGCATCCCAGGGAAAAGTCGCCAATCCGCCGCTGATGCTTAATCGGCCGGCAATGGGGCCGCCGTCGGTGTTCCACGGATGATCCGCCACCGCCCGGCGAAAACGCTGGGCTATGGCCAGTACGCTGCGCGGATGTTCCGAATCCGGCGATCGCGGCTTCTGGTTGTCCCAGAAGACCACGGCAAATTCGTCGCCGCCGATCCTGGCCACCATGTCTTTCGCCCGCGTACAATGCCGCAACAACCCGATGACTTCACGGATAATAGCATCGCCGGCCGCATGGCCGAACTGATCGTTGTACTGCTTGAAATTATCAATATCAAAAATTAAAAGCGTAACGCAGAACCTTTCGCGGCGCGCCTTGTCAAGCAATTGCGGAACCTTTTCCATAAAATAGCGACGGTTGAACGCCCCGGAAAGCTCATCAGTATCTGCCTGTCGTCGCAGGTGAGCTTGTCGCCCGGCCAACGCCAGAATCGACGCCAGCCAAGCCCCGGCGGCCTGCAATTGCTCCGCGATGCGCGGGGAACGCACGCCGCCTTCCAGAATCAGGCGTCCAAAATTTTCGTCACCGTAAACCAGGCGCACCTGCGAATCGGATGCGGGCGATTCCGTCATCGGTTGGGAGTCCAAACGCAATCTGCCCGGCCAACGCAAATTGCTCTGCAGCAATTCAACCGCCATCACCGCCACCGGGGCATCCTGGTCACCTAAAAGGGCATTGACGATTTGAGTTTGCGCTGCTGCGGGCAGTTTTAAAGCTGCCACCCCCGCGGCCATTTCCTGGCCGTCGGTCGGACTGGGCCGATTTCCGGGAGACTTTTCTTTGGAGTCCCTGGCCACGGAATCCCTGGAAACATGCCCATGTGCTGATTTGTCACGTTTGTGCTGGAATCGAAACTTGCTTGCACCCGCAGGCAGGGCCGGCGCACTGTTGTCTGACGAAACTTTATCCACGCGTGCATGAACGGAACCTTGGCCACGCGGCATCGTGACGGGATCAACCGTGTGCTCTTTTATGGATGTTTCATCAGACTTCGACACTAAAGTACCTCTCTCTGGCCTTGCAGGTGAATCACGGTTACCTGAAAATTGGCACAGACCATTATATCACATGTTCCAGCCAGGTGGGTGTTTCCAAAGCCACGATAAAAATGACCACAACCGCAACCGGCTCCTAAATCATACCTCTAGATCACCAGCCCGGTTATAGGGCCTGCCGATAAACCATACCTCTGGCAGCAAACAACCGGTTCATGACAGGTCCGGCTCAAAATTAACCAGTTTAAATGCCCCTGAAACTAACCGCAATCAACCGGCCTTGCAAGAAAATCAAGCAGATGAGTTGACTGGTCATTTTGACTGTCTGCAATTTCTCCTTTGCGTATACACCGTAAAACGGGGCTACTAATCATTTTCGGCAGGATGTAAAATCACGGATGAAGAAAACTCCAATGCCGGAATTCCAAGACCGGCAGTAACCGGTTTTTGACGCGACTTTTCATCTTGACGCTTAACCAAATGCGTTAAGGGACCGCGCAAAAATAAATTCGTGTTTTACGGCGCAGAAATTTTGGCCGCCAGCGAGGCGTGAGCGAGGCGCATACCCCGGCAGTGGGTCTGAAACGAGCGAACAACGAAGCTGGAGGCCAAAAGGGCCAGCCGGAAAGTGCGAAGTTATTTTTGCCCGGTTCCTAAATGGTGGATAATATACAGGAGTTGATGGTGGACGAATTTTATGACAGACCCAACGTGCAGTTCAGTAGATCGCCGCGAGTTCCTGGCCGATGTGCGAAGCATCGTGGTGAAAATAGGCACGCAGGCGCTGTGCAACTCTGCCGGGACCCTTGACCCGGCGGTTATTCAGGCTCTTACGGCAGATTTAGCTCAACTCATGTTGCATAGCCACATTCGGGTAACACTGGTTTCCAGCGGTGCCATAGGTGCAGGCGTGGCACAGATGGGCTTATCCGCCCGGCCCAGTGAATTGCCGATGTTGCAAGCCGCCGCAGCGGTTGGCCAAAGCGTACTGATGAACATCTTTGCTTCTACTTTAGAGCCATACGCGCTTCATGCCGGCCAGATTCTGGTCAGCCGTGACGATTTTGAAAATCGCCTGCGTTACCTGAATCTACGCAACTGTATTCACGCCTTACAGCGGTCCAGGTGTATTCCTATCATCAATGAAAATGATGCAGTGACGGTAGACGAAATACGCTTTGGCGACAACGATCTGATTGCCGCACATGTTACAAATCTGGTGCAGGCTGATATTTTAATTCTGCTTTCTGTGGTCGACGGCCTGCTTAATGCGCATGGTCAGGTGCAATCCATGGTTCACGCCATGGATGATGGCGTGGCGGCCATGGTCCGTCCGGAAAAATCGGCGGGTGGCTCCGGCGGCATGAACAGCAAGCTCGTGGCGGCCGGTACGGTTAAAACGGCCGGCGTTCCAGTAATCATCGCTAACGGCAAAATACCGGGTATTGTCCGAAGGTTGTTAAACGCAGAAGGAATGGGCACGCTGATTCTCCCGGAAAAACGCCGGCTTTCCGCCCGCAGCCGATGGATTGGACTCACCGCCCGTCCTCGCGGCACCCTGGTGGTGGATGCAGGAGCAGCCGCCGCACTGAAAAATAATAAATCCCTGCTCGCCAGCGGCATTGTAGCGGCCACAGGCGACTTTGCGCCAGGAGACCCGGTTGCCATCGCCGATGCCGATGGCCGGGTGTTGGCGCACGGTTTATGTAATTACAGCCAGGAAGATGTGGATAAAATCCGCGGCCACAAGACGCAGGAATTTACGGCCCTGCTGGGCAGTGACACCTATTATGACGAGGTGGTTCACCGTGACGATTTAGTTCTCCGGGGATGAACTGGGCGCCAAACCCTCCACCCCTGCGGACAGCGGTTATAAGACGGCCAATTTGCGGCTGCAACCGAAAACCCGTCGCCTCTTTGGCAACGTATAATCAGCACAGAAGGCCCGGGTGATATGGTGAATGAAATGCCAGGAAATTCGACCCCCGCCGTTGCCGAAGCGCAGCCGGTACCGCGCAGCGCCTTGGAGGCGCTGCGCCTGCATGGGGCCTGGCTCCGGGCGGTGGCTGTAGCCCGTCTGCACAGTTATGAAGGTGCCGATGATGTTATGCAGGATGTTGCCACGGCAGCGGTGAGAAACTGGGCCACACTTGAATCCTTGGAACGGGCCAAGCCGTGGTTGTATCGACTTACAGTGCGCGCCGCACTCATGCATCGGAGAACCTTGGGCCGGGCCAGACGGCGTGTGCAGGAAGCTGCGGACTTGGCACGGGCCAGGCAGGGAACAGCGCTTGGCAGCGTCAAGGCCGACCCTCTTGATGCTCTCCTGGCCGGTGAACGGGTCAGCTACCTGCGACGGGCCATGGCCACGTTGCCGGCCCGCGATGTGGAGCTGTTGCTGATGAAGCATGTGGATGATTGTTCCTACAAGGACATCGCCGCTCGATTGGGCGTAACCACTGCGGTGGTGGAAATGCGGCTCTTTCGCACCCGCCAGAAATTGCGCCGTCTGTTGGAAGAATCTTACGGATAAATAATGTATCCACGAATTTGCCCGATCAAATAGTTCTGGAGAAAATAGCCATGAAATCAATTCTCTCTCAACCCGCTGCCCACCTTAGCGAAACAGAACGCATGGACGCCGAACTGGACCTGCTCGTTGATGCGGAATTGCCGGATGACCGGCGCCGTACTTTGCTGCAACAAATCGCGTCCAGCCGCGACGGCTGGAAGATGTTGGCCACCCGGTTCTTACATCACCAGGTAGAATGGCAGGCTGCCCGCCAGTTGTTGCATGCCCCCGTGGCCGCCCCGTCTCGACGGCTATCTTCGCCGGTTCGAGCGCAGAATTATGCCATGCGCTGGTCGGTGATGAAACTTGCCGCCTCGGTCATACTTACGGCCGGGCTTTTTGGTTTGGGGGGAGTGTATCTTGGTCGAGAATCCGCTATGTCAGTTGGAACTGGGAAGAATAAGACTCTTGCCGTTCGAACCACACCAGGCTCCAAGACACCCACATCCATGACGGTATCATCGCCCGCAGGTTTATCGTTCCAAAACAGCTTTCCATTACCGCTGGGCGTTCCCGTGGTAGACAGTCACAAGGTGCCCTTCGATTATCCGTTTACCGGATTTGGCGGCCGTAAGGCTTCCGGGCGTGTGGTGGTGGTGCCCGACGGACAAAATAAGGCGGTAGCGTTTCCCGTGGAAGAAGTCGCCGCGGAAAAAGTTTATTAAGGAAAGAGGCCTTTTGTCTTTTACAGGTTCATGTTAATTCGACGTTTGACATTGTGGTTAGCCAAAACTCCAGCCTGGCTGGGTGCAGCGGCGGTCGTCTGGACCGCGTGGCCAAGTCAGGCCGCTGTTCCGGTCGGCCTTGGCTCTGTGCAACCACCGGGTATGCATCACCCACTGGCCTACGGAGCTGCCACTGTGGTCCGCCGGCCGCGTTGGATAGGCGTAATGGTTGATGCCATTCCGCCGGTGTTCAGCCGATTGCTGGGCCTCAAACCAAACCAGGGACTGCTGGTCATACAGGTGGTTCCGGGCAGTCCCGCACAACAGGCGAAACTTCACGCCGGCGATTTGCTGATACAGATCAATGGTTCGCCCCTGCTGACAGAAAAGCAACTGGTGGCAGCGGTGAATCAACGGGTGCCGGCCGAAACCAATCCGCCTTCGAAATCACCCCATAGACCAGCCCCCCTGTGTCGCCTCACCTTGATCCGAAATGGGCACAGGAAAACCATATCCATCCGGCCTCAGAATCGCCCGGCCCATGTGATGATGCTGCCCGACGGCCAATTGATCATCGCCAACAATAAGACCAATAAGGCGGTGAACCACGTACCACCATCCCCGATGCAACCTATGGCGTTTGGCCCCGGTGTGGTCATCCACTTTGGCCCGGCAGGACATGGTGGACCTCCCGGTCCGCAATGGACTCATGCGGTCATGATACGCCAATGGATTGATCGCCGGGGCGTTCGCCATGTGCTTCTGATTTTTCAAGGGAAACAGTACCCATTGCGCCCACAGGCCATCAGCTCCTTACCGGTCGAGATTCAACCGCTGGCCCGCCTGATTGTACAACACAACCGTCGCCTGCGAGTCAGCCTCACTCCTGCTCGTATCGCTGCGGACATCGCCAACATACAACAACAAATGAAAATGCTTTCAGATCAACAAACCATTCTCTCTCGCCAACTCCGGTGGCTAAAGCGACAACAGTCCCGTGCACCAGTAACACCCGCTACGCGACCATAAATTAGGAACCGCGCAAAAATAAATTCGTGTTTTAGGGCGCAGAAATTTTGGCCGCCAGCGAGGCGTGAGCGAGGCGCATACCCCGGTAGTGGGTCTGGAACGAGCGAACAACGAAGCTGGCGGTCAAAAGGGCCAGCCGGAAAGTGCGAAGTTATTTTTGCCCGGTTCCTTACCTCGACTTTTGCCATTTTTGGTGGAGCCGAAATGCCTGATTTCACAGGCCTTTGAAGGTGGCCTGGAGTTTTTGCACACCCGTATAAAACACGGGGTGTGCAAAAAGTCGCCTCGCAATCGCGAATTCCAAAGGATTCGACCATTTACACTCCTGAAAAATGGCAAAAGTCGAGCTTACATCCTGCGAAGTTTATTCCGGTCCACTTCGATTCCACCCGGTACGCCCTTTCTACCGTCTATCCAGTGGCCCACTGTGGCACCACCTCAAGCAGGGTTTGGGTTTCGGCGGTACAATAACGGGCTTTCGCTGACGGCGTGGCTCCGAGTCTTGTCTCCGGTTCCACGAGTCCGCACCACATACGGAGTCGGTCGTTCATGTCTGAACCTTACCTTACCGCAGGCCTGCCGGGAATCGGTGGACGCATTAAAGATCAGCCCGAAGATTTTCGCGTGGAGGAAATCCCTTTATATAAGCTCGATGGCGTGGGCGAACATTGCTGGTTTACGATCGAGAAAAACGGCATCACCACGTACCAGGTGCTGAATCTTCTGGCTAAAGCCTTGGGCAGACGGTCGGTCGACTTCGGTTATGCAGGTCTCAAAGACGCCCGGGCGATTACCCGCCAGCGAATTTCCATCGAACGGGAGCCATCCGATCGCATTCGCGCCCTGGAATTTTCCAATTTTCGCATCTTGGACGTTACACGGCATCGCAACAAACTGAAAATTGGGCATTTAGCCGGCAACCGCTTCCACGTGCGTATTCGCCACGATGACTGGACCAAACCCGGTGGCTCCCCGGAACAGGCTTTGACCAACGCCAGCGCTGTTGTCGAATGCTTGCTGCGCACCGGTGTGCCCAACTTTTTTGGACCCCAGCGTTTCGGCATGCGCAAGGACAATCACTTGTTGGGCCTGGCTCTTATTCGCGGCCAAAGCCGTGAATTTCTGGACCGCTGGCTCGGTGATCCTGATCCGGAGGTGGATCATGGGCAGGTTTTGCTGGCCCGGCAACATTACGCCGGAGGTCGGCTGGATCTTGCCGCCGCCCACTGGCCTGGTCATTTGGAGCAGGAACGTCGCGTATTGCAGATGCTGGCCCGCTCACCGGCGCAAAAAGATCGGGCTATGCGTACCGTGGATTTACGCCTGCGACGTTTGCTCGTTTGCGCTCTTCAGGCACACCTTTTTAATGAAGTGCTGAAGCGGCGGCTTGCGCAGATTGAGACCCTTCTGCCTGGCGATCTGGCCTGGAAGCACGACAATGGCGCGGTCTTTTCCATCCCTGTGGATTTGGCCGTACCCGCCGCCGAGCAGGCCCGCTGCCTGGCCCACGAAATCTCACCATCCGGACCCATGTTTGGCTATCGAATGAGCGAGCCGGCCGGAGAGCCTGGCGAAATGGAAAAAATGGTGCTGGCCGAAAATGAACTCACGCCGGAGAGCTTTCACCAGCCACTGGCTGAAAAGGTAAAAGGTGGCCGCAGAGCCATGCGATTTTTCCCATCTGATTTGACTGTTTCCCGCGGCGTAGATGATCATGGTATGTTTATTGAGTTGGCATTTTCGCTTCCGCCGGGAAGCTTTGCTACCGTACTGCTGGCTGAAATCATGAAAACGGATGTGGCTGTAGATTAGGGACCGCGCAAAAATAAATTCGTGTTTTACGGCGCAGAAATTTTGGCCGCCAGCGAGGCGTGAGTGAGGCGCATACCCCGGCAGTGGGTCTGAAACGAGCGAACAACGAAGCTGGAGGCCAAAAGGGCCAGCCGGAAAGTGCGAAGTTATTTTTGCCCGGTTCCTTAGCTCTGGTGAAAGCCCCTTACCGCGAGCAATAGTCGATGGCGCGGGCGATTTGAGAACGCAATTCGCTGCGCGGCACGATACGATCCACAAACCCCTTTTCCAGCAGAAATTCCGCCCGCTGGAAGCCTTCCGGCAATTCCGTTCGAATCGTATTGGCAATAGTGCGCGGACCGGCAAAACCGATCATGGCTTTTGGCTCGGCAAAGATAAGATCGCCAAGCATGGCGAAACTGGCCGTAGTGCCACCCGTGGTGGGATCGGCCAAAACGCTGATAAACAAACCGCCTCTTTTGTGCAGGCGTGACAAAGCGGACGATGTCTTGGCCATTTGCATCAAGCTGATGGTGCTTTCCTGCATCCTGGCCCCGCCGGAACAGGAAATAATCACCAGCGGCAAATGTTCCTGGGTTGCCCGTTCAATGGCCCTGGTTATCTTTTCCCCGACCACCGCCCCCATGGAACCGGCCAGAAAATCAAAATCCATCACCGCCAGAATAACGGGCCGGCCCTTGATAAATCCGCATCCGGAAATCAAGGCATCCTTAGACCTGCCGCCCTTGGAAGCATCCAATAACTGCTGACGGTAGGACTTGCGGGCCGTGAATTCAATCGGATCGCACGAAACCAAATTCCGATCCATTTCTTCAAAAGCCCCGGCATCCACCGTCAGTGCGATGCGGGCCTTGGCCGAAAGTCGAAAATGGTGGTCGCAGTTTGGGCACGTGTGCAGTGCCTGTTCCATGTCTTTGCGATAGATAATCTCGGTGCACGTTGGGCAGCGCAGCCACAAACCATCTGGAACATCCACATTTTTCCGCGGCTGGCTGACGCGCATCGTCGCGGTTGGGGGCGAGCCGGGTTGGGTACTATTTACTTGTGTCATTGCAGATCCCTTGCCTTTGACGCCGCCGACCAGTCTGTGGCCAACTCCAGCTACGTCTGGGGTTCACCAATCTTAAAACTCCGGACCGGACTTATACCGATCCGCCTGGAGGGCCGCGTCCGCTCCACGCGTTACCAAACAAAAATTATTGTACCTGATAAGCCAAGCCCAAACAAGCTCCCGAAATGCCCTTTTTAATAAAGTAAAAAACCTCATTTTATCGGCCTTTGGGCGACTTAGCTCGACTTTTGCCGATTTTTGGGGCACCGAAAAGCTTGATATTGCGGGCTTTTTAAGATCGCGTGGAGTTTTTGCACACCCGTATAAAACACGGGTTGTGCAAAAAGTCGCCCCGCAATCGCGAATTCCGGAGAATTCAACCATTCACGCCTCTGAAAAATGGCAAAAGTCGAGCTTAATATCTATTCTCCAGCGAACACCCCGCCCAGCCTCCCGGTCAAACATAGCCTTTATTGCTTTGCCAGAATGCCTGCCGTGCGCTGCCACATTTCCAGCTTGGCCCGGCGGTGGGCTTTGCCACGAGTGAGTCGATCCCAGTCTTCCGGCCGCCATTGTCTTACCACTTGGACATCCACCGCCGGAGCCGGAGCTTGCGGCTGAAAATCTTGGTTTTCACTGACCAACGGCCGGTGATTCCACGGGCACACCGTCTGACAAATATCGCAGCCAAGAATATATTGGGCCGCACGCATCGATTTATGGAATTCGTCTGGAATATCGCCCCGGTTTTCCAGCGTGTGATAACTGATACAACGCGTAGCATTGAGTTGGTACGGCGAAAGGGCCTTGGTCGGACAGGCATCTATACAGCGCGTACATGAACCACATCGATCCGGCTGTGCGGAATCAAATTCCAGCGGCAGTGAGGTCAGCAATTCTCCCAGCACAAACCAGCTTCCGTAACGCGGGTTAATCAGCAGCGTGTTTTTGCCAATCCATCCCAGCCCGGCACGTGCCGCAAGTTCCCGCTCATGGACCGGCCCGGTATCTACATATGCCCGGCAGATAAAATCATCCGCCGCCACCCGCCGAACTTCATCTTGTAACTTGCGCAGATGCCCCATCAACACCCGATGATAATCTCTTCCCCAGGCGTAGCGGGCGATGCGCCCCGGAGACCTGGTTTCATCCGCCGGTGGTACGGCCGCAGAGGAATCCGGCAGATCACCGTTCGATGCCGATGCGCAGGCAGGTTCGCGCGCGTAATACGTCATCGCCACGCTGATAACGCTTTTGACCCACGGAAAAGCGCAGGAAAGATTGGTCCGGGCAGCTACCGAATCTTCCAGATATTTCATCCCTCCATGTTGCCCCTGAGCCAGCCACGCACGATATTCCTGGGCATAAGCACTGGCGACGGGATCGGCAATACCCACCAGATCAAAGCCTGCGGCGATGGCCAAACGCTTAATTTCCTCCGCGGATACCCCTCGATTGGTTTGCAATGCAATGGCATCAGGTATTGGTACAGGCATGGCATCACTTCCCGCCGGCATACGGATTTGGCGGAACAACAGAAGGCTTCGCCGGCGCTTTTTGCATATGCGCATCTTTCGGTACAACCGCCAGCAGATCATCCGGAGCAGGCTCATCCGCCGACTCCAGCGGAAGCTGATTCTGCTCCGTAATTTTATTCAGGGCTTGCACATTAAGCCGATCAATGGTCGGGGTGGATACCTCATCATGCTTCGATTTGCCTGACACTGTCAGCCAATAACGCAATCCCGCCCAACCCACAATTAGCAGGGACAGCCCGCCCGCAAAAAGATACGTTGACATGCTGCTTCCCCCGGATGGTTTTATAGAGACATCGCCGGAATAGAAGTTGGACATCAATATCATCATAAACTTGGCCGTCCATCGAATACTCAATCCATTGATATCTCCATTTTAACCGCAAGTATTGCCCGTTGGAACAAGCGCTGTGCCACATTCCGGCCGCAATTAAAATCCCGGCCAAAATGCCGCCCCTGTTTTGCCGTTTTGCCGCCAACCCGGCTCGGGCAGTTGTCTTTTTCCTCTCTGCGCTTATCATACTTGCACAGCAGCCAAGCTCGGTACAATGCTTATGCGCAAACGCCCGTACCGCGGTTTGCACGCTGATGCACTGGAGAAAATTATGGCACGCGCTGTAACCTTATTTACCGGCCAATGGGCGGATCTGCCCTTTGACACGGCCTGCAAAAAAGCTAAATCTTTCGGCTATGACGGCATCGAATTACCCTGCTGGGGTGATCATTTCGATGTAGAGCAGGCACTTTCCGACAAAGCCTATGTCAAAAATAAATGGGCAACGCTGACCCGCTATGGCTTGAAATGCTTTGCCATCAGCACCCACCTGGTGGGGCAGGCCGTATGCGATCGTATTGATGCCCGCCACCAGAGTATTCTGCCGGCTCAAGTCTGGGGTGATGGCAAACCGGAAGGGGTCAACATGCGGGCTGCGGAAGAAATGAAACGCACCGCCCAGGCCGCCCGCAAGTTTTTCGACGCCGCTCCAGCCGCCATTAAAAAAGAGCTGAAACGCGTCGTGGTCAATGGGTTCACCGGCAGCAGCATCTGGCATCTGGTGTACAGTTTCCCGCCGGTGCTGGCCCATCAGATTGAAGACGGCTTTGCCCATTTTGCCCGCACCTGGAATCCCATTCTCGACGAATTTGACCAGCAGGGCGTGGTGTTCGCTCTGGAAGTGCATCCCACGGAAATCGCCTTCGATATTGCCAGTGCCCGCATGGCATTGGATGCTGTTAAAAATCGTCCCGCCTTCGGCTTTAACTTTGATCCCTCCCATTTTGTCTATCAGGGAGTAGACTACGTACAATTTATCCGGGAATTCCGCAATCGCATCTATCACGTACACATGAAAGATGCCTGGGTCAGCCCGGTGCCGCGACGCAGCGGGGTCTTTGGCGGCCACCTGCCGTTCGGCCATCCGGAACGCTTCTGGGAGTTCCGGTCTCTGGGCCATGGCAGCGTAAATTTTGAGCAGATCATCCGGGCGCTCAACGAAATCGGTTACGCGGGTCCGTTATCGGTGGAATGGGAAGATCAAAACATGGACCGTGAACATGGAGCCGCTGAAGCCGCGGCCTTTGTGAAAAAGATTGACTTCGCTCCCAGCAGCATTGTTTTTGACGCCCAGTTTGATAAAAAAGCCTGACCGCGACGCCGGCGGCTAAGGGACCGCGCAAAAATAAATTCGTGATTTACGGCGCAGAAATTTTGGCCGCCAGCGAGGCGTGAGTGAGGCGCATACCCCGGCAGTGGGTATGAA
>JAJZNX010000003.1 GCA_021852275.1 Planctomycetota bacterium
TCGCAATGGCATCGCCAATACCGTGCCCGTGCCGTGGATCGAAGTAATCTTTGCCGCACAGCGCGTTATAACATTGCCATCCGCCGCGGAAGGAAAAAGTATCTCGGCATCCTGATCGAGACATTCTTCCATGGCCTCTTCGATGTCCCGCACGAGCTGCATTTTCCGGAGAATTTTTTCGGTCTGGTTCATCGCCATGACATGAACGCTTCGCGAGCGTAAAATTCCAAGCGACACGCGACGGGCGTTGTAGCGCAGAGCCAGAATATTGCACAAAGCCATGGCCAGCGCCATAAACCGGTTGAGGTCGGCGGTTTCAGCGGCAATTTCCAAGGCCACGGTTAAATCGGCGAGCCTAGCCTCGGCGGCGTCGAGCCGGGCTTTCACGTCCGCCCACTGCTGTTGCGGTATGAGCACTTGCACAGAGCTAATTGGGCTGGAAGTTTCCACGCTCATTGCGTTTTACTCCCGGCGGGCGACATTGACACCTGATTGGCACCACTTGTCCGGGAATTGATGGTGGACGCTGTCGTCGCCGGATGAACGAACGCCACCTGCACCTGCTGTCCGGCCGGTACGTGCTGAGAATTGTTAACCCGAATTTCCACCATCAGCGTATTGCTGGCCGAATCCGCGACTTTAGATATCCAGATAATGGTTCCGTGTACCACACCGCCTGTCGCAGGTTTTACAGTGCTTGATCGGTCCAATTGCAACGTCATGGCAATGCGCAAAGGCACGGGCACAAATATTCTCAGCCGATCTACCTGCACAATGTTCAGGACTTTTTTGAACGCATTGACCGATCGTCCGACATCAATAAAGCGGCCTTCAATGACACCGGAAAAGGGAGCGATGATTTTGCGTCGTTGCACTGCCAGTTTGGCGGCCTGCCAGGCAAGCTGGTCATGCTGGTGTTTTAAGTCAGCGAGTTTGAGGCTCAATTCATCAATAGTGACTTTCAGTTGTGCGCGTTGAACTTCAAAGGACGTCGCCGCATGTTGACGGGCGGCCCACTGAGTGCGTTTGAGATCCACCTGGTCCTGTGCCAATTGTGCCTGGGCCGCCTGGATACGCAACGTGCTCTCCGCGGTGAGTTTGGCGAGCTGCGCGGCAATGGTCTGCTGCCGATCGTTCTCCTGAGCCAGCAATTCTCCCGCCTTCACTACCTGCCCACGATGCACCAGAATTTTGACAACCCGCCCCGGTCGGCTGAAAGATAAATTCACGTCCCGCCACGGCTTGGCTACGGCGGAATAGGACGTATTTTGCGACACCGATATCGGGGTGGCCATGCTGTGCCCCACCATCACGCCGGTGACAGCCAGCAAGAGGTACTTTCCAGCCGGATTTCTTTTCATGCTTGGCATTTTTCCGTCTCAACAAAGCGCCAGAACCGTATAAAACCGTCGAATGATCGGAGGAATCTACCATCGGAATTCCAATGTGTAAACTCTTGGGCCTGTCTGTGGCATATTTTTTTTATATTCCCAACTTGCAATATGCGATTTCCCGCGGACTTGAAGCGCGAACGCCAGAACAGTCTCTGATCGTTGGATCCGCCAAATTGGATTTACAGTTCGCTGTAACCATCGAATAGTTGCCATAAATGCCGAGGATCGGGTAAAAACATGATGTTTTGTTTTCGTACGACTGTGAGACCTCATGCCGGATCGGCAGTCAACCTTTCATGAATCATGGCACCGCGTGGCGGATTTGAAGCCTCGCCTGCGGGCCAGCATTCACATTTCCCGCCAGTATTTTCGCGGGCGGTTATGGCACGTTATTCAGGATCAGGCCAACAACGCTTTCGCGCGGCTCAATACCACCGGATACGCATTGGTTGGATTACTTGATGGTTCGCGCTCTGTGCGCCAGGCATGGGATATCTGTAACTCTAAGCTCGGTGATGACGCACCGACCCAGGGAGAAGTCATCGAACTGCTGGGCCAGCTTGCGTCCAACAACCTGCTGGAATCCGGCACCTCACCCGATGCCCAAGCGATGTTCGATCGCTTCAAGCGCCGCCGCAATCGCGACTTGCAGGGCCGTTTAATGAATCTGCTGTTTCCACGTATGCCGCTATTTGATCCCGACGCGATTCTGGAACGCGGACTATTTCTGGTCGGATGGATATTCGCATGGCCCGGACTGATTCTCTGGACGATGCTGATCGGTACGGCGGTGTATACGCTCTTGAACGCCGGTCCCATGGCTGGAAAACTTCTTACTGATTCCAGTGGATTGCTGCGGCCGGATAACTGGCTGCTGTTGCTGCTGGCTTTCATCGTGGATAAATCTGTCCATGAATCCGGTCATGCCATTGCCTGTAAAAAATTCGGCAAGCGCTTCGGCACCGGAGGCGAGGTACATGTCATCGGCATTATGTTGCTGATTTTCACACCTGTACCTTATGTCGATGCCTCCAGTGCCTGGCTTTTGCCCGATAAATGGCGGCGAGCCATTGTGGGAGCCGCCGGAATGTGGATGGAATTTGCGTTGGCGGCCATTGCCGCGATTATCTGGCGTTACAGTGATCCGGGATCGACCCTTCATGCCTTTTGCTACAACCTGATGTTTATTGCCAGTGTGGCGACCGTGTTTTTTAACGGCAACCCGTTTCTCCGTTATGATGGCTACTACATTCTGGCTGACCTTTTAGAAATACCCAATCTGTTGGGGCGGGCCATGCAATATGCCACGTATCTAGCGCGCCGCTACCTCTTTGGTATCAAGCAGGCGATCAACCCCAGCGAGACCTCCGGCCAGCGACGCTGGCTGTTGGTTTATCTGGCGCTATCCGGGGTGGTGCGGGTTCTGGTGTGCACAGGTATTATTCTTTTTCTGGTGGCCAATTTACGCCGATATCCGCAACTGACGCTTCTTCTGCTGACCATGGCCACAATTGCCGCCGCAACCTGGCTGCTGGTCCCCTTGGGGCGCGGAGGGTGGTATCTGCTTTCCAGCCCTGAATTGGTGCACCGTCGAGGGCAGGCCATCGGAATAAGCCTTGCTATTGTGGCGATAATCTCAATATTACTGGGTATTGTTCCCCTACCCCATCACAGCCGCGTGGAGGGAGTTGTTCGCACGGAACATCAACGTGGTGTATTTGCCCAGAGTGGTGGCTTCTTGAGATGGTACAACAGGTTGAATCACACCGTGCAGCCCGGTGTCGCGTTGGTGCGATTATCCAACCCGGTATTGCAGACGAGTTTAATTCAGGCCCA
>JAJZNX010000091.1 GCA_021852275.1 Planctomycetota bacterium
TTGGTGAGCACGGCGCTGGTGATGCTGATGGTGCCCGGTCTGGCAATTTTTTACGGCGGAATGGTCCGGCGTAAAAATATTTTAGCCACGATGATGCATTCCTATGTGGCGCTGGCGGTAGTGGGTCTGGTATGGGTGGTGCTGGGTTACACACTGGCATTTGGGCATGATTACGCCGGCATAATCGGGTTTACGCCCGGACAGATTATGCTTTGGCAGGTCTTGCCGGGGAGTTCGATTAATCCGTCGGGCCATGCGGCTATTCCGCTGTATCTATTTATCATGTTTGAAGGAATGTTTGCGGCAATCACCGCGGCCATTGTTTCGGGTTCAATTGTGGAACGCGTGCGTTTTGGCCCCTATGTCGCGTTTCTGGTGCTGTGGACGTTGTTTATTTACTGTCCGTTGGCGCATTGGGTATGGGGGAGTGGTTGGCTGGGAACGACGCATGGTCTGGGCGTCATGGATTTTGCGGGTGGCACAGTGGTGGAAATTGCCTCGGGAGTGAGTGGCCTGGCCATGGCGCTATATGTCGGACGAAGAATTGGATATCCGGAAAACGTACTGCAACCCAATTCGCTGGTGCTGACTTTCTTCGGAGCAGGCATACTTTGGTTCGGCTGGTTTGGCTTTAACGGCGGTTCCGCTATTGCGATGGATCGTTCTGCGGTGCTGGCCTTTACCAATACGCAGATTGCAGCGGCGGCGGGGGCGATGGCGTGGCTGGTGGCGGATTGGATCAAACACGGTCGCCCAACTTCTATCAGTGTGGCCTCGGGCCTGGTTGCCGGCATGGTGGCCATTACCCCCGCGTGTGGGTTTGTAAGCCCGGCCAGTGCGTTGCTCATTGGCGCGGCCGCGGGAGTAGTTTGCTACTCGGCGGTTATCATCAAGAATCGTTTTGGCTACGATGACGCATTGGATGCGTTTGGTGTGCATGGGGTTGGCGGCTTTTTGGGCATCGTGGCCACTGGTGTGCTGGCCAGCCGCATGATGGGATCGGGCAGCGGATTATTATACGGGAATGTGCATCAGTTTTTAATTCAATGCCTGGCGGCGGTGGTGGCGGTGGCGTTTTGTCTGCTGGGTACCCTGCTGCTGGCCTTGGTTATTGACAAAAGCATAGGACTACGCGTGACTTCCACTGACGAAATCGACGGCTTGGATATTGCGATTCATGCTGAGCCGGGTTGGAACCTTTCCGAAGTGCCGGCCCCCGCGGTGGAATTGCCAGGCAGTATCAGCGTGGATCCCATCAATTAAAAGACACGGCACCACAAGCACTTCAGGTAGCTTCCCTCGAGATAATCGGTGGCGACGGGGTGGTCCATGCCGGGTCCGGTCTGATTTAAGATTTGCACGCGGCGTTGGGCACTGCGAGCTGCGCCGCGAATGATGTTGGTGAATTCGCCAATGTCGACGAGTCCACTGCAGGAACAGGTCAACAACAGGCCGCCGGAGCGGACCAAGGCCAACGCCAGCTTGTTGAGGTCAAAATACTTTTGGCGCCCTTCGGCAAAGTCCAGTCGTGTCGGAACCAGCTTGGGCGGATCTAAAATCAGCACATCGTAGCTGCGGCTGTTTTGCTTCATTTGCCGCAGATAGGCAAAGGCGTCGGCATGAACCATCTGATAAACGGCTGGGGCAATCTGATTGAGATTGGCGTTGCGGCGAGCCAGCGTCAAGGACTCTTCATCCAGATCAACGGCGGTGACATTGGCAGCCTGCCCCAGTTTGGCGGCGTAAATGCCAAAGCCCCCGGTGTAACAGCACACATCCAAAACGTGGGCGTTGCGGCAAAAGTGCGTAAGGGCGAGGCGATTATCACGTTGGTCACAGAAAAAGCCGGTTTTGTGGCCGCTGGTTAAATCAATCTGAAAACGCAGAGTATTTTCCGTGATGATGGTGGATAGGCGGGTGGGTGCGTCCAGGTTGGCGTGGCGGCTTGCTGGACCGAAGGCGTTCTCCAGCCGAAAACCCTCTGCATTTTGAATCTTCTCGTCGGCGCGAATGAGGATCTCTTTTATGTTGAGTAAGCTGCGCAGGGTTTGGGCAATACGATCACGCCGCAAATACATCGCCAACGCAAAGAGTTCCACGACTGCATAGTCGCCCAGGCGATCAACGATAAGACCCGGCAGACCATCACCTTCCGCATGGACGATCCGGTAGGCGGTGGTAACATTTTCCAGTTGGAGGGTGTGGTGCCGCAATTCGACGGCATTTTGCAACCGCGTGGGCAGAAATTCTTCATCAACGCTTTGCGTGTTATGGCAAAGCATCCGGAGCGCGACTTGCGATTGCGTGTTGAGCAGGCCGGTGCCAAATATTGCGCCATCACGGTCGTACACTCGAACCAGGCCGCCGTTGGTAGCTTCCGGGGCGATGCGGCCCACCATTTTGCGAAAGACGATGTTGTTGTAAACGGCGTTGCGAAGCTGCACCCAAGGTAGCGGGCCTTGATGTTGCAGTGCGACCATGCGTTGCAGGGCGGGAACGTTGACGGCTGGTGGCATCTCGGAACTCTGGCTGGCGGTTGGGCTTAGCCCCAATGAATGGGGTAAAACCGGGGATGCGTTGGGGCGGGGGGGAATTCGGCTCTCCACCGAACTACTGGAGGCATCTAGACGGGCATTTTTGTTCATCATGGTTCCATCGCAACAATGCCGGTATTGTGGTTATACCCTTGAGGATTCCGCTGCGGGGATGGTAAGCATCACGATGGCGGCGATAATGGCCAGCAGGGCCGCGTAACCGTACGACCATTGAGCTCCAAAGCGATACAACAACCCCATGGCGATGTTACCAACAAACAAGCCCAGGCTGCGCATAGCTGTAAGTGCTCCCATGCCACGGCCGGTGGAGTGGCTGGGCATGAGGCGGGAAATAATCGTTGGCTCGACGGTTTCGATAACTCCAAGAGAAAGCCCCATCAGGCCGACCATGGGATAATAAAGCAGCGGATTAATTCCGGTGTGCCAGATTAAGCCCATTCCGGCGGCGGCCAGGCCGCCGAGCAGATAACCCCATAAAGCCAGCGTGCGGATTCCACCTTTAATCCTTTTCCCGACCAACAGGCCGGTAATGGCAGAGACCCCGAAAAACACCACGTAAGATAATATGGCCCAAGCGGCATTGTGGATGTGGCCATAGAT
>JAJZNX010000182.1 GCA_021852275.1 Planctomycetota bacterium
CCTTCACTTTGGCCGGCACCCCCCGCCATATCGGAAGCCAATCGGTATCGGGATGGCTTTTATAAATATCGATACATCGTTCCACATTCGCTGGAACGCGCGGCGGCGTTACTGGATCAATTAACAACAGCAGTTGCACCTTAATTCCGTGCCGCCCCAGCGCCCGGGCAACGCGTATCTGATCGTCGGCCCCCCAGGAATGACCATACAAAATCAAGGGGCCGCGCATAAGGTGTTTACGGTAGTCCCGCAGCAAGATACGTTGAAATTGCCCCTTGCTGTGGTCGGCAATGGCCGCCGCCTGAATAATGTGGTGACGATTCAGATGATGCGCCAAGCCATCAATGCCCAGACTGAATACGCCTAAAAATCCGCGCATGCCAAAGGCATGCCCTTCATATTGAAAATCAGCCCGATTGCTGGTAACAACCGCGGACCGCACCGGATCGGCAGGCCGCCCGGTCAAATCCACACAACCGGTGCTAAACATCAATGTGCAGCAGACGCACGCCACGGCTATTGGGCCTGCGATGTCATTTTTCCGACCATTTTTTTTCATCAGCGACGTCACCGTTCGTACAAAAGAGCCATCTCAACGCCTGAATGATAGAGGCAAGCAACGCCTTTAGCGAGTGCGGCAATTAAAGGCCGCAATTAAAGGCTGTTTCAAGGGCGTGTGACACTTTACGCGTCCCTGCTCCTGCCCAGTGAGGGACGGTTTGCCCAATAGCGTTCCCCCATCACTGATATTGAATACCACCGCCGCCTGCGACTGGCCACGCCAGCAACCATCGTATGCGACGTTTAACTTGCTGCGACCCGTTTCTGGCCATGGCCTTCGTGCACCGGACCTTAATCGGGTTTGAAAAGTATTGTTTCCCCTTTCAGCGTCATGAGGTTCAGTACCGTGCCGTGTAACTGTCCGTGACCGTCGGTATTGGTGGTGTATATCACAGTCCGATCTGGCCATGGATTGATCAGGCGTAGCGGGCGCCCCGCGTTGCTGACGATCTTGATGAACTGAACGCCACCATGCTTCATCTCTGAAGTCACGAGAAAATTGCCGCACGCCAGCAGGTTGCCGAATTCGGCATCCTCACGCCGTGGCCAATCAGGAAACACATGAATATCCTGCTGATAGCTCTGTACGAACATAAGTGCGAGAGTCGCAGGAACGATGGCGAAATTTTCCGTTCCGCCGCCGCCCGCATGGATAATGAAATTTGGGGTTTGGTAATAGTGTATAAGAGTGTGCATTTTATGAAGAATGATTTTTGGGTCGTATGCTGCGGCCGCCGCATCGGGGTAGAAGAAACAATCAATGTTGTAGTCAAACCATCCCCCTAACAACTGCACCGTGCCCCAAGCCGCCTGACGTTCCCGCAGGGGGCTTTCCAGGCCGATCGTACCGGCGGGAAAAATCGCCAGAGAGGAAGCCATTCCCGCTCCGCTCGAAAAGATGCCGTGGCCACCGGTTATGCGAGGCCGGGGAAAACCGTGACCGGTCTCCGTCAGGCGAATGGCCCAAAGACCGCGGACACGATTGCTCCCCATAATCTGGCTGAGCGTTTTGCCAGCCGGATAGCCGTAAATATGATTAATCGTCGCCGCACGAACGATCGGCAATGGCGGCAGATGATGCAGAATATGCGCCCATATTGCTCGCTTGGCGGCATCTACATGTAAAGACCGGCTCATGGTGATCAAGGCGGGGTATAGCATTTTCAAGAAGGCCAAGGTTGCCGCCGGATTGGTGTCGCCGCGGAAACCCTCTTCGGCACCGTCGTTATAGTCCATGTAGCGGCCATTCCTGAAAACCAGATAGTGATCCCAAAACTGGGCGGTGCCTTTCAGAAATGGATAGACTTTGCGCGCGTAAGTGAGGCTATAAGTATATCGCCATTGCATCACACAATTAACGGCCGCAAACACCGTGCCGCACTTTTGCGCCAGGTGGTAACTGGGATCTGCATCCCAGCCGGGCACAGGAATTAGACACGTGTAATAGTATAGGCCCTTGCAGTGGGCTGCGTGCGCTTCCGCCCGGCCGCGCGGTATGTAATTCAGCAATGGCCGTGCATAATTTTCAGCCAAAGCCAGATGGTTGGTCGGATAAGCCGCCCAGAAAGGCGCTTCGTAATTGTAGTCAAGATGGTAATCGCCCTGCCAGCCTGGATGCGTAGAGGTGACAAACGTGCCCCATAAGCCGGGAGGCGCATGTCCCGGCCGGCTGCAGCAGGCCAGCAGATAGAGCGAAGCATACCATGCACGCTGGATATTTTTCTCAGGAATGCGTACAAACGACCGTTCCCAGAAGTTTTTCCACCAATTCAGATGAACCTCATACAAGTGCTGCACACCCGAAGGTGTCAGTGTAGCCAGAAAACGCGACCGGTTCGGACTTCCGTAAGGCGCAATACGAGCCTTACGGTCATCACTTCCGCGCAACAGCAGTGTAGCTTGATGTCCGGGAAAAATCGTAAATGTCAGGCCACCCGGCGTCGCACGTACCGCCGTGCCCATCACCCGCAGCCCCAGCATACCGTTGGGGCCGCAGCCATCGAAAGGGATGTGCGGATCGCCGGTGTGAATCGAATACTTTGCCGCTCCCATCACCGCACCAGCCGGTGGAAAGCTGGTTGTGACCGAAGGCGGCGCTGCGGCGGGGTGCCAGCTTTCGGGGGAAACTCCGCGGGGAAATGACTTGGTGGCAGCCACCTGTCGGCCATCCACAAAAAGTCGCATTGTCTGGCCGTCATAGGTGGCCACCAGGTGCGTCCAGGTATGGCTCGGCACGATAACATTGGCGGGCGCAATGGCTGTGGTCATATTGAGCCGGGCAGCCAAACGCCCGTGCACCAGGCCAAGCCAGAAACCGGCATAGTTCTGCGGGCCAAAGCTCCAGAAACGCCCGGGCTGCGCGGCAAACAGCGGGGCCGTCTGGCCAGCCGTGCTGGTGCGCATCCACAACGACACAGTAAATCGCCTCTGGGGCAGGCGCAAATAGCCTAGGCCTTAAACAAGCGAGATTTTTAGCGCGTTCTTCGTATTTATGATGTGCAGAACGGGCGCGCACCGCGTCCCTTGCAGCGGGGTGTTTGCGGCTGGTCGAGGTTCAATGTTGTGCTTGCTTATCGGG